>NZID01000003.1 GCA_002691605.1 Crocinitomicaceae bacterium | reverse complement strand
TGACGGATAAAATCACTAAAAAAATGGATGAATGGTCTAATAATAAGGATGATGTAAGTATGTTTAAATTTGCATCAATGCTTTTTATTACTGCACCAGATGACCATAAAGAGAAAATGAAAATAATTTTAGATACTGCTGAGTCGCTAGCATCTAGATTAGATGATCTTGAATTAGCTAGGGCAAAAAAAGAAATACAACAATTAACGGAGGTATAAGAAACATGACGGAACACATAGACAAAGTTATCAAAAGACGTTTAGAACTACGCCAGGAGAGATTAGATAAGGAAATATCCTTTATCTCAGCAAGTGATGGACAAATAACCATCGGTTATAAATCTGGCAAGCGTATAACTGAATTTGATGATAAAAGAAAAAAACCATTGATTGAGTATGTGTAGGAGGAATGATGGCAGATATTAAAAAAATATTACACCAATTAAATTATGTTTATGATTCTTTAGCAGACGCCAATGATTTTTGCATAAGAGAAGCACTAAAGGACAAAAAACCAACAGAGGTTGATTGGTTGTATGTATCATCTCTATCCTTGCAATTATCAGAATTACAAAGCGCAATAGAGGAATTAAAACTTGTATAATTAACCTTTTTAGCGGTGGGTAAATTTTATTCATGATTACCTCTATACCCACCGCGCCCTTCACGGGCAACAGGCGGCCTCGTTCATATATCCTCCTTAATTAAGAGGTCGCCCAAGCCCACCAATAAAAAATGCTTCCTCCCACCCGCCTTGCTTCTGCGCAAGCGCACCTTCTCATCCTCTAGCACACACCAAATAATATTATATTCTATCAACTCCTGGACTGCTCGCCCTACGCTCTTCCTATTCATCCCCACCATGCGAGCATAATAACTAACCGCATCGTGACTGCTCATCGTCTCATATCTATACCGCTCCACCATCGCCCACAACACCAGCTTCGCACCCGCGTTCAGCTCCACTCTCCCCGCTTGCCTCCTATACCACTTCCATACACGCTGTCGCAACTGCGCAAAATTATCCTTATACGCTCTCGCCACGCCTAATCTCACCAAACCACTATGCTGAGGATTTTCCACCTCACCTGCTACAATCCACCAGACGTTTTGTTGCTCTTTTCTTATCATTAATTCTTGCTCCCTGTGTTGTTTCCCTAAGCGAGAGATTGAGCCTCAAGGCTCAACTCTCTTATATCATATATATATGATATGGATATATGGGTAGTTTCGCCTCAGTCATTGGGTAGTTATGACTCGGTTATTGGGTAGTTTTGTCCCGTTCATTGGGTAGTTTTGTCCCATTGGCGGGTTGCTTCTTAGTGAAGATTTTGTCCCAGTTTTCCCTAAATATATCCAAATTTTCTATTGGTCTTGGCTTTGATCCTTTTCCCATTGCTCACCTTGTAAAAATAATCTATCTGCGTGGTGTTGCCATGATCTTTCGATCATGCGATCTAACTTACGCAATAGATACTCAATCATTTATTAATTATTCTTTACTTCTCCTGGTTATTTCTCGTAAACATTTTACTTTTAATTTTTTATTAGCTCGTTCATCTTGCATAATCCGTTCTAACTCGGTGAGCGGTTGCGTTTTTAAATAAAAATGCTCAATCCAAGTCTTACCTGTTTTTCTATCTGTATGTTTTACACTTGGTTTAATCTTCTCTGGCATCTTCCCGTCCGCTAATCATCTCCTCTAATTCTAACTGAAAATTAAATACTGCACGCAATATTTCATCTTTATTCTCATTTTCCCTTATTAAATGTATCACTTTTTCAAAAATTTCGTGTCTACCATCATACGTTTTTGGCTTTGGCATATTAAAACTCCTCAATATTTGCAAACATTCCAGCTTGCTGTTTAATTCTATCTTTTGCAATTTCGATATACTCAGCATTTAACTCTAACAAAACTGCATTACGACCATGATTTGTTGCAACTATTCCTGTTGTACCACTACCACCAAAAGGATCTAAAACTGTACCAGCTTTTGTTTCATTGGTTTCGCAATCGCATTGTTTTTGTAGACCTAAATCTATTGGTGGATTTTCTCTTTTATATTTATCTAACACACCACCAATTAACCTATCATCTGTACCAGCTCTCCTACCTCTTTTCACTTCTAATTGCTTTGGTTGTTGCATAACTCGTTCATAAGGCTTACCACAATCAACACATATCTTTTCTGGACAACCAGCTAACACGCATGGCTCTATTAAATCTGGCGGAAAGGTTGCAAAGTGAGCTCCCTTAAATGGCTTGGTGGTAACAGTCCAAACTGATCTTTTGTTTCTTTTTGAAGCTACAGGTTTTTCATTTAGAGTTTCTCTTGTATGTTTGCCACCAATTTTATCATCTGCTAATTCACTACTATATTTTTTGCCTTTAGGTATTTTTCCTGCTCTAACAGCATCTTCTTTTATAGCTTCATTATCAAAGTAATACTTAGGACTCTTACTTAATAAAAAAATATATTCATGTGCTTTGGTGCATCTATCTTTCACACTTTCAGGCATTGGGTTTGGTTTATGCCAAATAATATCTTGTCTTAAATACCAGCCGTCTTGTTGTAAAGCTAATGCAACTCTCCAAGGTATGCCGCCAAGTTGTTTATTTAACATATAACTATCACCCAGATTTAGCCAAACTGTTCCATCATCACGCAACACTCGTTTTACTTCTCTAAATACTTTGACCAAATTTTCTACAAATTCTTCAGGTGTATCTTCTAACCCAAGCTGATCTGTTTCTCCATAATCACGCAATCCCCAATAAGGCGGTGAGGTTATGCAAGTATTTACAGACTGTTCCTCTAACTGTTTTAATGTTTCTATACAGTCGCCTTGTAGTATTTTTATATCATTCACCTAGAACTCCTCAATATCAAAATTACTTTTATCATACGGCATCAATACCGCATCTTTCCTAAACATAGTTTTCACGCTTGTATCCACCTCGCTGGAATTACATTTCACCACGCCTCCACGCACCACCCGCAACGGATCAGGCTCAACGCCATTCTCCACACAGATACGTTCAGCTTCCTCCTTATTACCGAGCCACAAACCTATCGCTAGTCTATGACCATCAACTAAGGAGCTAGCGCCTCGAATAGACTGCCTGGCGGACATTGGATCATCACCATTGGATAGAGCTGACTTGCTCATGTGATGAATGGACAACACCCCACACGACATCTGCGAGGATATCGAGGCGCATAGCTGACAATAGAGTTGTGCGGCTTCATTGCTAGATGACAATGGCGCACTACTCATGGCTTGAATTGGGTCTATGACAACCAATTCTAAATTTGGGATTTCTTCTAGTTCTGCAACTAGCTCGTTAGCTTGTTCGGTAATATTTAATCCTGTTGCATCATCACGCAACAAGATCAAAGGTTTAGCAGTATCGGGAATAGTAAGCGCAAAAACGTCATACTTTGCATCTTGCCTTTCATTTTTAGGATCAAGCGCTTTTAATCTTCTATGCACTTCAGCTTGGTCATCTTCAGCCGAGAGCATCACCACATTACCATGTTGTGATACGGGATGACCAAACCAATCTCCATAACCTTTTGCTATCTTAATAGCTAAGTCCAGCGCTAACATAGATTTACCAACGCCACCGATAGAGGCCAGAATAGATGGCTTCCCTTTTTCTAAGAATTTATCTACTAGCCAGGTGCGAGGTGGTGGCTCGTTGACTAAGGTTCTAATTGCATATCTAGTAATACCTAATCCAGATCGCATGATTTCCTCACGCACACGCTCCAAACCATGCTCTAAATACATATCATTGTAATCTCCTCTAAGGCTCGGTATGCGCACGAAACAATTAGGGAAGGCATTAGCTACCTCTTGCGCATTTCTTTGCCCTACAGAGCTTGTGTCGTTGTCTAAAGCTAGGTATATTCTACATTGAGAGACTCCTCTGATGTTTTTAACTGCATCCATCGAAAAGTTAGCAGAAAAAACACACGCGGTTGGTATCTGTGTTGCTTCATATACACTACTTGCTGTCGCATAACCTTCGACAACGACTAGCTCATTTATTGTTGGTAATTCATCAACCGAACAACCAATTAAAAATATGTTTCCTTTGATTTCGCCACCTGGATGGAACTTTTTGTCCCCCTTTTTGCTAATATACTGTAGCGATCTAATTTGTCCTGATGTAGAATACACAGGAATGACCAAACTTTCGTTTGTGTCAACTTTCAAACTATAGTTTTTAACCTTTTTATTGGAGAGATATTCGTGTTCAAATACATTTTTAAAAGAATCAAATCTGAGGTTTACCTCGCTTGCCACTTCCTCTTGCCTGTCTTTCTGAGCTTTTTCTCTCCGCTCTTGAGCATCAGACATCTGTTGTTTTAATTCTTGTGTCTGTTTGGGTGTTAATTTATTTGGATTGATACTGCTCCATTTACCCTCAAACCCTGTTTTCCAATTACCGAAAGTTGCAAAGTAATGCTGCTCACCAACGAGGTTTACAACATACCAGCCAGACTTTTGATTAGATCGGTCAGCCTTGCACATGGCGCTCTCTCCCACCCGCACACGCACAAGCTGACCAGTTAAATCTGGATAATCTACTTGCAATCCATGATTGCGCATTTCGTTGACGAGTTCTTGTATATCTTTGCCTTCTCGGAAAAGATAATCCTCGTTGATTACTACGCCATCAGCTCCAAAATGTTTAGTCAGATCCATCGCGTATAACCTTATCCATACGACCTGTTTGAGCTTGATGATTCGCCCAAGTCATATATTCGTTTACAACGCGACTAAAAAGTAATTTTCTGTCTTTTCTTTCCCACTCATGCAAGACATAAGTTTTATTTTTCTTACTCATATCTATGTAGGTTTGTTTGGTTTTGCTGATAGCATAATCAAGTCCATCATCACAAGTTATTGCTATTCTTTTCAACTTCTTTTCCTCGCGTAAAAGTTTTAAATGTTCGTGCGTACACGCACCATATATTCGTTCATCCTCTATCCTCATAAATGGCCCTGCGGGTATTTTGCAATACCCACATAAAGCTGGGCGCATTTTCTTTAAATCAAAATGGAAGGTCATCTGAATCTTCGAACTCTACATCTTCCTCAGATTCTTCCTGTTTCGGAGCTGCTACTTTTTTTGTAGTTGCTTTGGCCTCTTCCGCAGGCTTCCAACTGTTGCCAAACTTAGAGTCTGTTTCAGGATAACCATTATCATTTAATTTAATTGAACAACTGATAACCTTTCCACGAAGTTCATCAGTATCTTTTATAGAGCCTTCGATTCCAGCAGCTTTAGCCATCTTCATTAGCTCCTCTCTTCCCCAATTCACATTCTTTGGATCATCATGTTGAATGGTAATTGTATGCGTAACAAAAGTTTCAGTACCCTGAATCTTAAAATTCAAACGTATTCCCATCCAACCATTCTTACCCATTCTTGGCTCATCATCTGTATGAGTGTATTCAAGATTGTATCTGCCTGGTTTGATGTCAACCTTTTGTTGTTCAGTTTGTACTTCACCAAAATAATCTGTTATATCCATATCTTCTCCTACTTCAACATTTCTTCACGAATTGCTTGCCAATCAAAGGGCATCTCTGCTGGCAATGCATATCTATTTTTAGCTAAAAAAGCTGGTTTCTCTTGGGTATAGATAACTCTATCTCCTTGCGTAGCTTTGGTAGACATTTGCCCGCCTTTGCCTTGCACCTTTACAGTACCAAGTTTGTAGTTTGCAAAGAAACAACAATCACTATGCTCCAGGATTAGATCAGCAGCTTTTCTGTGTAATTTAAGTTCATGTCTATCGTAAGCCTCAATCTCTGGCGACTCAAAACGCTTGATTTGGTTATGCGCAATTTGTAAAACTGTCATACCTTTTTCATCACGTAATCTGTTAAGGATGCTTATATAAGCTCGCCATTCTTTTAAGGCCTCTACATAGCCACGACCATATCCAAACTCTTCAATAGATTTTTTACCATGGTCGTCACAAACCTTTTGCCAAACAAGAGGTTCTAACCAATCAAGTGAATCAACCACGACTGTTTTGTATTCGTGATCTTCTTCTAATAAAGAATTTAGATTGCCAAAGAAAGATTCATAATCCTCTGACAAAGGAAAATGATCACATTCTATCTTTCCCATTCCATCTTCTGTTAGCACAAATATAGGTTTATTCATGCTTGCACCAAAAGATGTTTTACCAATAGCAGCACCACCATACATAACAATTCTTGGTGGTTTCTTTTTGGCTTTCTTTCTAATACCAGCTAGACTCATTCTGAATCTCCTTCATCATCAGATGACTCCACAGCAGCTTGTAATCTAGCTCCGTATTCATTAATTAAGATTTGTAAATTATCAACCTCAAACTGAGTGTTATTTATCAAATCATTCTTTCTCTGTTGTAACACCATAAAGCGGTTATACAACACAGTATTTTCTTCAGAGAGGTCGCTTACTTTGTACTCTTCGCCATCATCAGCAAATCTAAAAGTCAACTCCTCGCGGTTTTCTTCTGCCATTATTTTTCTCCTTTAAAAGTTTTATAGGCATCGCAAACTTCCCTTGCATTACACCAACGACAGTTCGTGTCGCTTGGGTTGAATTGCGGGTTTTCTTCATCACAAGCATCAGTTGCTTGTTTTAAAGTTTCATAACCCCACTCCACCAAGTTAGCGGCAGACATGGAATATGATCGGATAGGACCATCTTTGTGCCAGGTTCTAGGTTGCACTATGGTCATAGTAACTGTTGTGCTTTCATCTCCGTAACGAGATAAAGCTCCAAGTGAATAAATTAATAACTGTGGGTTGTGTTCTACATCTACAGGAAATTTACCTGATTTAAGGTCTATTATTTCTATTTCGTTTTTACCAATTAAAATTGCGTCAGCAGTTCCCCACACATAGGGTGAAATCTCTTCCATGCTGACGCGTTCCTCTACTAATATCTTGGCGTTAAGTTCTTCTTTTCTCTTTTGCACATACTCTACATAAACCTCTGCGCATTGAATCATGTCTTTGTCTACTTCAATCTCAAAATCTTCTACACACTCTGTTTTACCCAACCAATATTGTTCTAGGGTTACATTTTCTAATCTTTCTTTTAATAACATTTCGGTCATAGAGTGAATCAATGTTCCAACTGCTGCTGGCATACCAACCTTATATTCCACTTGATCCATAAGGGATGGCATACCTGGACAACTCATCCAGATTTTAGCTGCTGATGGACTATACTTCGCGTGAGGCATTAGAAACAAACCTTGTCTTTTCGTACTCTTCTATATACTCAAGATCATAAAGGACTTTGCCACCGATTTTAAAAAACTCAGGGCCTACTCCTTTTCCTCGTTGATTCTCAAGTGTGCGTGGTGATATTTTCCAACGCGTAGCAAGTTCTTTGGTGTCCAAAAATTTGTTGTTTGATTCCATTGTTGCTCCCATTTCTACTTTATTGTTGATTAATTTACACTATAGCTGTAATATTTGCAACATACTATGTAAAAAAAGGAGCGTGTAAATGAGTATAGATGATATAACACCAGAGGAATGGGATCAGCAGATTGATAATAAAGCTACTAACAGACAAGTCGGTGGCGATCATTACAAGAAGTTAAAGATCACTCCTACTGATTATGTTTATGCTAATGGGTTATCTTGGAATCTGGGTAACGTAGTTAAATATGTAACCAGAAATAAAGATGATGTAATTAAAGATTTGCTGAAAGCAAAACACTACATCGATCTTGAACTAGAGATGGTGCATGGTGTGGATGCGGAAGGTAAAGTTATTGGACCTTATAGGATTGAAACTAAGGTCTAGGAGTTTTGTATGAAACTTGGGGATTTTGAAGATCCTGTTTTAAACGAAAGATGTAATAAAGGGCCTGTATATCTAAACAGGCACTTATTAAAAAACTTTGTAAACTTTTGTAAGGAACAAGAAAAAGATCCGCAGACTGTAGCAGAATACCTAATTAACTTAGGTATTCATACTGCTGAGAAAAGAGTATTTATAGATATAAAAAATTTATAAGACTTTATCTGTATTAATAATACTTTCTATATGATTGCCTACCCTGTTTGCGCTTTCAATAGCCTTATCCTGGTGTATATGTGCATATCTTTGTGTTGTAGCTTGATCTCTATGACCTAATAAACCACCGACTTCAGCTAAACTTATCTTTTGCAGCGACCAAGATGCATAAGAGTGTCTTATATCATGCATACGCATATCTTCTATACCTACAGCTTTCTTAACAGTCTCCCAGGTTCTTCTCGGTGTTTTAATACCAATGATATATTCACCATCTTTATTTAGATTATTAATAATATCAATAGCCATAGGTGTTAGATGAATGATTCTATCTTCACCATATCTATCTGTTTTGTGATCTTTAATAACTAAAGTATTCCCAACTAAATCACTCCACTTTGCTTTTGCTATCTCTCCTTTTCTTGCGCCAGTAAGTATTAATAACCAAATAAAAGCAACTGACTTTTGATATAAAGGAATATCTTTTAGTTTGTTTAGCTCATCTGTCAAAGCTATTAACTCATCATTGGTTAAATACCTTTTTCTTTTATTCTCTCTGTTCTTAGGAATATTGGAGCTGGGGTTTATTTCTGTTAGTGATAATGTGATAGCCAGATTATAAACAGCCTTTATAATTGATAAGCATTTATTAGCTAGTGATGGCGCTCTTTCACTTATATCAAAATGTAATGATGCAATATCACCACGAATGATAGTATCTATTGGTTTATCACCAAGCACAGGACTAATGTTTTTTTGATAAACAGCTTGTATGCTGTCAATAGTTTTTGCTTTACGTCTTTTAAGATCCTTGACATATAAATCAAAGACTTCATCTAATGTTTTCATAGCATCTCCCAAATGTATAAAAATGTAGTTTAATGTATATTGTCTAATATATCAAGAATGTTTTTGATTGGATCATTATTCTTTATATGCTCGTCAGCGATAGTTAATTGATTCTGGCCTGTTGGCAAACTAAATATAATGTTCATGTATTTAAGACTAACAAAAGCAAATATATCTATTGCACCATCATCATAACCTCTAACTTTAGAATGACTACCTCTGCGCATATCAAAACGCCAGTTGATTCTATGTTTGTCTATCTTGGATTTAGTCTTGAC
>NZID01000002.1 GCA_002691605.1 Crocinitomicaceae bacterium | reverse complement strand
TTTCAAAAACAAATAAAAATGGCAGATATAAAAGCAATAGCAGAAGAGTTGGTTAACTTAACTGTTAAAGAAGTAAATGAATTAGCAACAGTACTTAAAGATGAGTACGGTATAGAACCAGCTGCAGCAGCAGCTGTAGCAGTAGCAGCTCCAACTGGAGGCGATCAAGCGGGTGGTGGAGAAGAGAAATCAGAATTTGATGTAATTATTACTGCACCAGGAGGTTCTAAACTTCAAGTAGTAAAGGCGGTTAAAGAGTTAACAGGTTTAGGTTTAAAAGAAGCTAAAGAATTAGTGGATGGAGCTCCTAAAGCGATTAAAGAAGGAGTCGGGAAAGACGAAGCTGAAGGCATCAAAAAAGCTTTAGAAGAAGCTGGTGCTGAGGTAGAATTGAAGTAATTCTATTCTTTTTTTAATAATTAGGTCCAAGAATTCTTGGACCTGTATCCTTTTTTAATTCATAATAACTAAATTTACAAAACATTGGCAAAATCAAATCAAATTACACAAAGAATAAACTTTGCATCTAGTCAGCATCGTTTTTCATATCCAGACTTTTTAGATATTCAAATTAAATCTTTTCAAGAATTTTTTCAGCTAGAAACTACATCTGAAAATAGAATAGAAGAAGGACTTTTTAAAGTTTTTTCCGAGAATTTTCCAATTACTGATACCCGAAATCAATTTGTTCTTGAGTTTTTAGATTACTTCATAGATCCTCCAAGGTACACAATAACCGAATGTGTAGATAGAGGTTTAACTTATTCTGTTCCTCTTAAGGCAGTAATGAAATTATATTGTACTGACCCTGAACATGAGGATTTTGAGACAATAGTTCAAGAAGTTTATTTAGGAACTATTCCTTATATGACCCCAAAAGGTTCATTTATTATTAACGGTGCTGAAAGAGTTGTAGTTTCTCAGTTACATCGTTCCCCCGGGGTTTTCTTTAGTCAAAGTAGGCATGCTAACGGAACAAAATTATATTCTGCAAGAGTTATTCCATTTAAGGGCTCATGGATTGAATTTGCCACAGATATTAATAGTGTAATGTATGCATATATTGATAGAAAGAAGAAATTACCAGTTACTACCTTATTTAGAGCTATAGGTTATGAAAGTGATAAAGATATTCTAGAAATATTTGATTTAGCCGATGAACTAAAAGCAACAAAAGCCAATCTTAAAAAAATTGTTGGTAGAAAATTAGCAGCAAGAGTTTTAAAGTCTTGGGTGGAGGATTTTGTAGATGAAGATACGGGTGAAGTAGTTTCCATTGAAAGAAATGAAGTTCTTATTGATAGAGAAACTATCATCGAAAAAGAACATATTGCAATGATCGAAGATGCTGGAGTTAAGACTGTTATTCTTCATAAAGAGAATATCAACTCGGCAGATTTTGCAATAATATACAACACTCTTCAAAAAGATACCTCCAACTCTGAAAAAGAAGCAGTTGAGCACATCTACAGACAATTAAGAAATGCTGAACCGCCAGATGAAGAGACTGCTAGAGGAGTAATTGATAAATTATTCTTTTCAGAACAGAGATATGATCTTGGAGAAGTAGGAAGGTATAGAATCAATAAGAAATTGGGCCTTGATATAGAAGAAGCTCAAAGAGTGTTGACTAAAACTGACATAATCTCAATTGTTAAATATTTAATAGAATTGATTAACTCAAAAACAGATGTTGATGATATTGATCATTTAAGTAATAGAAGGGTTAGAACTGTTGGTGAACAATTATACTCCCAGTTTGGAGTTGGACTAGCTAGAATGGCTAGAACAATTCGTGAGAGAATGAATGTAAGAGATAATGAGGTTTTCACTCCAATTGATCTTATTAACGCAAAAACATTATCTAGTGTAATTAATTCTTTCTTTGGGACCAATCAGCTATCCCAATTTATGGACCAAACCAATCCATTAGCTGAAGTAACTCATAAAAGACGACTTTCAGCTTTAGGGCCAGGGGGTCTTACGAGAGAGAGAGCAGGTTTTGAAGTCAGAGATGTTCATTATACTCACTACGGTAGATTATGCACAATTGAAACACCAGAAGGTCCCAATATTGGACTTATATCTTCTCTTTGTGTATATGCAAAAGTAAACAGACTAGGATTTATTGAAACACCTTATCGAGAAGTAAAAAATGGTAAAGTAGATTTGGGGTCAGAGCCTGTTTACCACTCGGCGGAAGAAGAAGACAATAAATATATTGCACAAGCTAATGCTAAAATCAATAAAAATGGTGTTTTCGAAAATGAAAATGTGATTTCACGATTTATGGGAGACTTTCCACTTCCACCTAAAGAAGAAATTAATCTAATTGATGTAGGAGCTAACCAAATAGCTTCAATCGCAGCATCATGTATTCCGTTTTTAGAGCATGATGATGCCAACAGAGCGCTAATGGGTTCTAATATGCAGCGACAAGCAGTGCCTTTATTAAATCCATCTTCTCCAATTGTTGGTACTGGAATTGAAAAACTTATTGCAAAAGATTCAAGAGTATTGATTCATGCAGAAAAAGACGGTACAGTTATTTATGTAGATTCTAAAGAAATTCATATTAAATATAATTTATCTTCAGACGATGTTTTAGTAAGTTTCGATACAGATACCACTATTTATCACTTAACTAAATTTCAAAAAACAAATCAAGGGTCAGCTGTAAATTTAAGACCTATTGTTAAAAAAGGAGATAAAGTAACTGCAGGCCAAGTATTAGTAGAAGGTTATGGAACTGAAAATGGTGAGTTAGCCCTTGGACAAAATTTAAAGGTGGCTTTTATGCCATGGAAAGGTTATAATTTTGAAGATGCCATTGTTATTTCTGAAAAAGTAGTTAAAGACGATATCTTCACTAGCGTTCATGTAGATGAGTATAGTTTAGATGTTCGTGATACGAAAAGAGGCTTAGAAGAATTAACTTCCGATATTCCCAATGTAAGTGAAGAAGCTACAAAAGATCTTGATGAAAATGGAATTATTAGAGTAGGAGCAGAAGTAAAAGAAGGAGACATACTTATTGGAAAAATCACTCCAAAAGGAGAGAGTGACCCCACACCTGAGGAAAAATTACTTAGAGCAATTTTTGGAGACAAGGCGGGTGATGTTAAGGATGCTTCCCTAAAAGTTTCACCATCTACTACAGGTGTTGTTATTGACAAAAAACTTTTTTCAAAAGCGATTAAAGATAGAAAATCAAAAGCAGCTGATAAACCAATTATAGAACAATTAGATGCTGAAATGAATACTAAATTGGCTGAACTAAAGTCAATATTAATTGAAAAATTAATGACAATTTTAGGGGATAATAAATCGGAAGGGGTTATTAATGTATTTAAGGAGCAGGTGATTAAAAAAGGGGTTAAGTTTACCCAAAAAACTCTAAACTCAATTGACTTTATTAATATCAACTCTAAAAATTGGACCAAAGATGAAAAAATCAATGATTTAGTAGACACCACATTACATAACTACAACTTAAAGGCTACTGAATTAATTGGTAAAGCGAAACGTAAAAAATTCCAAATCGTCGTTGGTGACGAATTGCCTAATGGTATCATTCAGATGGCAAAGGTTTACCTTGCTAAGAAAAGAAAACTTAAAGTAGGCGATAAGATGGCTGGAAGACACGGTAACAAAGGAATTGTTGCTAGAATTGTAAGAGAAGAAGATATGCCATTTTTAGAAGATGGAACACCAGTAGATATTGTATTAAATCCACTTGGAGTACCTTCAAGAATGAACTTAGGACAAATTTATGAAACAGTCTTAGGTTGGGCAGGTCAAAAGTTAGGACTTAAATTTTCTACTCCAATTTTCGATGGTGCTTCTTTAGAAGATATAGACAAATATTCTGACGATGCGGGTATCCCTAGAAATGGTAAAACTTATTTGTATGATGGAGGAACAGGTGAAAAATTTGATCAGCCTGCTACAGTTGGTATTATATATATGATTAAGTTGAGTCATATGGTCGATGATAAAATGCATGCAAGATCAATTGGACCTTATTCATTAATTACTCAGCAACCATTAGGAGGAAAAGCTCAATTTGGTGGTCAGAGATTTGGGGAAATGGAAGTGTGGGCACTAGAAGCATTTGGTGTCTCTAATATTCTTCAAGAAATTCTCACAGTTAAGTCTGATGATGTTCAAGGAAGAGCCAAAGCATACGAATGCATTGTTAAGGGAAAGAATTTACCTAAACCAGGTATTCCAGAATCTTTCAATGTTCTGCTCAATGAGCTTCAAGGTTTAGGATTAAATATAGATTTAGATTAATATACACAAAAGATAAATAAAAAATGGCTTTTAGAAAAGATAATAAATTTAACAGTGATTTTAATAAAATCACCATCAGCTTGGCTTCACCAGAATCTATTCTCGAAAGATCTCACGGGGAAGTTTTAAAGCCTGAAACCATAAATTACAGGACTTATAAACCAGAAAGAGATGGATTATTTTGCGAAAGAATTTTTGGTCCAGTTAAAGATTATGAGTGTCATTGTGGGAAATACAAAAGAATCAGATATAAGGGAATAGTTTGTGATAGATGTGGTGTTGAGGTCACCGAAAAAAAAGTGAGAAGAGAAAGAATGGGACATATCTCATTAGTTGTTCCAGTTGCCCACATATGGTATTTCAGATCTTTGCCTAATAAAATCGGATATCTTCTTGGTTTACCAACTAAAAAGTTGGACCAAATTATTTACTATGAAAGATATGTTGTAATTCAACCGGGAGAGACAAAGAATGCGGAAGGGGAACCACTCCAGAAAATGGATTTTTTAACTGAAGAAGAATATTTAGATATTTTAGATACACTTCCTAAAGAAAACCAATATCTAGAAGACTCAGATCCTAACAAATTTATAGCTAAAATGGGGGCTGAAGCACTTCATGAATTATTAAGAAAAGAAGATTTAGATGCGAATTCTTATAAATTAAGACACCAAGCTAATAACGAAACTTCTCAACAAAGAAAAAATGAAGCTCTTAAAAGACTTCAAGTAATAGAATCATTTAGAGAAGCTAATACAAGAATTGTAAACAGACCTGAGTGGATGATTGTGAAGGTTGTTCCCGTAATTCCACCTGACTTAAGACCCTTAGTTCCATTAGATGGCGGAAGATTTGCTACTTCTGATTTAAACGATTTATATAGAAGGGTGATCATTAGAAATAATCGATTAAAAAGGTTAATTGAAATTAAAGCACCGGAAGTAATTCTTAGAAATGAAAAAAGAATGCTTCAAGAGTCTGTGGATTCATTATTTGATAACTCTAGAAAATCTAGTGCAGTTAAAACCGACAAAAACAGACCTTTAAAGTCACTTTCTGACAGTTTAAAAGGAAAGCAAGGACGTTTTAGACAAAACTTACTTGGAAAAAGAGTCGATTATTCTGCAAGATCCGTAATAGTGGTTGGTCCTACATTAAAATTACATGAATGTGGTTTGCCAAAAGGAATGGCAGCTGAACTATTCAAACCATTTATCATTCGAAAGATGATTGAAAGAGGGATAGTTAAAACTGTTAAATCTGCTAAAAAAATAGTTGATAAAAAAGAACCAGTAGTTTGGGATATATTAGAAAATGTTTTGAAAGGGCATCCAGTACTTTTAAATAGAGCCCCTACATTACACAGACTAGGCATTCAAGCTTTTCAACCCAAATTAATTGAAGGTAAAGCTATCCAATTACATCCCTTAGTATGTACTGCATTTAATGCTGATTTTGATGGAGATCAAATGGCTGTTCACTTACCCCTAGGTAATGCTGCAATTCTTGAAGCTCAATTACTAATGTTAGCATCACATAATATATTAAACCCTGCTAATGGCGCTCCAATTACTGTTCCTTCACAGGATATGGTTTTAGGACTATATTATATTACTAAAATTAGAAAATCTGAAAAAGACCATATTGTGAAGGGAGAAGGAATGACTTTTTATTCTCCTGAAGAGGTTAAGATTGCCTACAATGAAAAGAGATTAGATCTGCATGCTTTAATTAAAGTAAAAATTCTTAATCATAAAGACGGGGAAGATGTTTCTGAAATAATTGAAACGACAACAGGAAGAGTATTATTCAATGAACTGGTTCCTAATGAAGCGGGTTATATAAACGAATTATTGACTAAAAAATCCTTAAGAGATATTATTACGAGGATTATTAAAATTTCTGGTGTTCCTAATACAGCTAAATTTTTAGATGATATTAAAGAATTGGGATATTATATGTCTTTTAAAGGTGGTTTATCTTTTAATTTATCAGATGTAGTAGTTCCAAAAGAAAAAGACATCTTAATTGAAAAAGCTAGAAAAGAGGTAGATGAAGTGAAAATGAACTATAATATGGGTCTAATCACTAACAATGAAAGATATAATCAGATTATTGATATTTGGACGCATACTAATTCTAGGTTAACTCATACATTGATGGAAAAATTAAAATCAGATCAACAAGGTTTTAATTCTATTTTTATGATGATGGATTCTGGAGCTAGGGGTTCTAAAGAACAAATTAGACAACTATCGGGCATGAGAGGATTAATGGCTAAACCGCAGAAGTCTGGCGCTTCAGGAGGTCAAGATATTATTGAAAATCCGATTTTATCTAATTTTAAAGAAGGTTTATCAATCTTAGAGTATTTCATATCCACTCACGGAGCTAGAAAAGGATTAGCTGATACTGCTCTTAAAACAGCAGATGCTGGTTATCTTACTAGAAGACTAGTAGATGTAGCTCAGGATGTGGTGATCAATCACGAAGACTGTGGAACTTTAAGAGGATTAACAGTTTCTGCTCTTAAAAAGAGTGATGAAATTGTAGAGAGTCTTTATGATAGAATTTTAGGTAGAGTTGCATTATTTGATGTAGAGAATCCTGAAACTGGAGAAATTATTGTTGCAGAAGGGCAAGAAATTAATGAGGATATAGCAAAAGCTATTGAAGTCGCTGGTATCGATGAAGTAGAAATTAGATCCGTATTAACGTGTGAACTGACAAGGGGAGTATGTGTTAAATGCTATGGTAGAAACCTAGCTACTGGTAAATTAGTTCAAAAAGGGGAAGCTGTAGGTGTTATTGCGGCCCAGTCAATTGGAGAACCAGGAACACAACTAACTTTAAGAACTTTTCATGTTGGAGGAACTGCATCCAATATTGCTGATCAAGCAGAGCTATCTGCAAAATCTGATGGACTTATTGAAATTGAAGAGTTAAGAACAGTTGAAAGAACTAGTGATGATGGAAGTACTGAAACTATTGTTATAGGTAGAGCAGGGGAACTTAAATTAACCGATAAGTCCAAGAATGTTACTATGACTGCAAATATTCCTTATGGTTCAAAATTACTAGTAGCTGATAAAGATAAATTGAAGAAAGGTGATGTCATTTGTAAATGGGATCCTTATAATGCTGTCATAATTTCTGAATTCAAAGGAACTGCGAAGTTTAATAATTTAGTTGAAGGAGTTACCTATCGTGAAGAAGTCGATGAGCAAACTGGGTTTACAGAAATTGTTATCAAAGAAAATAGAGATAAGAAGATGATACCTACTATCTCTGTTTTAGATAAATCAGGGGAGGAATTAAAATCTTACAATTTACCTGTAGATGCTCATATTATTATCAAGGATGGGGATAAGATCAAATCAGGCGACGTAATGGTTAAGATTCCTAGAAAATCTGGAAAATCAGGTGATATTACTGGCGGTCTTCCTAGAGTTACAGAAATGTTTGAAGCTAGAAATCCGTCAAATCCGGCTGTAGTTTCTGAAATTGATGGGGTTGCTTCTTATGGAAGAATTAAAAGAGGGAACCGAGAAGTTGTTATCGAAGCTAGAACTGGAGAGGTTAAGAAGTATTTAATTCCACTCTCTAGGCATATTTTAGTTCAAGAAAACGATTTTGTTAAAGCTGGACAAACCCTTTCAGATGGAGCTATTACTCCAAAAGATATATTATCAATTAAGGGGCCTACAGCAGTTCAAGAATATATAGTCAATGAAATCCAAGAAGTTTACAGATTACAGGGTGTTAAGATTAACGACAAGCATTTTGAAGTTATTGTTAGACAAATGATGAGAAAAGTTCAAGTAAATGATCCTGGGGACACTAAGTTTCTAGAAAATACAGCTGTAAATAAGTGGGAGTTCATTTTAGAAAATGACAAAATCTTTGGCAAAAAAGTAGTTACTGATTCTGGTGACTCTCCTGAGCTTAAGGCAGGACAAATTGTTTCTGCAAGAAAATTGAGAGATGAAAATTCTGCTTTAAAGAGAAACGACAAAAAACTTGTGGATTCAAGAGATGCTCTAACTGCAACTGCTGAACCAATCTTACAAGGGATTACTAAAGCATCATTACATACTGATAGTTTTATTTCTGCAGCGTCATTTCAAGAAACAACTAAGGTTCTTAATCAAGCAGCTGTAAATGGTAAAGTAGACCATATGCTTGGCTTGAAAGAAAATGTAATAGTTGGACATAAAATTCCAGCTGGTACAGGAATGAGAAAATTTAGAGATCTAATAGTTGGGTCTATTGAAGATTTAAATAGAATGAGTAGCCAAGATGAAGAAAATGTTGAAGAAAAAGTAGAAAGTTAAGATATGTCTGAGGATAAAAAACAACCAGGAATTAACATTGAACTTTCTGAAGAAATTGCAGAAGGAATCTATTCCAATTTAGCAATTATTACACACTCAGCTTCTGAGTTTATTCTAGACTACATTAGAATAATGCCCGGAGTTCCTAAGGGGAAAGTTAAATCTAGGATTGTTATGACACCAGAACATGCCAAAAAATTACATCGTGCTCTTTCAGATAATTTATCTAAATATGAAAAGTCTCATGGTCCTATTAAGGAGACAGATCAAATATCTTCAATACCATTAAACTTTGGAGGTCCTGCAACTCAGGCTTAGTTAGATTTTTTTTAAGCTTTAAAGGTCATATCTATTTGGTATGGCCTTTTTTTATATTTTCACTATGTATGAAAAATTGGTTCATCTTTTTTTTAATTTTTTCCTTTGGTTCTTATTACAGTAAAAGCGACTCAATAAAAAATCCAACCATTTGGAAACAAATGTCTTTGTATCCAGATTCAAATAATTATAATTTATTTTTTGGTGGTCCTGGTAGTATCTATAGATCCATAAACTTCAATAAGAAGGTATTATCTTCATTTGACCAACATTTTATGTTTTCAAAAGAACAAAAAGATTTACCATTCATTAAAAATTTAACACCAATATTAGATGCGCAGTATATAATTGGAGACGAATTAGAACAAAATTTATCTATTTATCATAATCAATCTATTTCAAATAGATCGTATTATGCATTATCCTTTTTAAAAAGAAGCCACGATGGATATTATTCTAATCAATCTACTAATCACAATTATTTTCAAGCTCATTATTATAGTCATTCTCTAGATTCTAATTATTCTTTTTTAGTTGGACTTAAACATCACAGAAAGTATAATCAACAGAACGGAGGTTTGGAGAATGATTCTTCTTTTATAAATTCAGAGGATATTATATCGAATAGAAAAATTTTAGAGGTAAATATGGATCATGCATATTCCAATGAAAAATTCTGGAAATTTTACATCAATCAGAATTGGCGTTTAAAAAGTAAAAGAGATTCTTCCATATATCCTAGTTCCAAAAAAATACTTTTTTGTACGTCATTAGAAAAAAAATCTAGAACCTATTTTGACAGTTTAAATGCAGATTTATT
>NZID01000001.1 GCA_002691605.1 Crocinitomicaceae bacterium | reverse complement strand
TGAAAAGCTGGGTATACAACCCAATATGCACAATGGAAGAAGAATCACTGATGATGCGACCCTAGATGTTGCTGTGATGGTGTATGCAGGTTTGGCCAATAAAAAAGTGGTGGCGAAACTACAGCAATTTGGCACCAACGCCATTGGCCTTTCAGGTGCCGACGCCAATGTGATTCGTGCAACAAAGAGACCAGTGCAAGACATCGATTATGGTTGGGCTGGAGACATCAAATCAGTTGATATAAACAGTCTAAGGAACATCTTATCAATTGGTTTATCACCTGTGTTTTGCGCAATCACTCACGACCAAAAAGGACAATTGCTCAACACCAATGCTGACACCATCGCTGCTGCTATTGCCAGTGCTTTGGCTGCAGAATATCAGGTGCATTTGCACTATTGCTTTGGGCATCGAGGGGTGTTGAAAGACATCAACGATGAAAACAGTGTGATCCCTACCATTCGAATCACAGAAATTGACGAACTTCACAACGACGGAATCATCGCAGATGGGATGCTCCCAAAGCTAAACAATGCTGCTGAAGCGCTTCAAAATGGCGTGCACGTCGTAACAATTGAAAATCCTGAAGCTGTACACGATGAACAGGCTTCTAAAACAACATTGATCAAATGAGTATAAACCACTTGGCAGAAGATGTGACTGAGTTGCTGATGCAATTGATCGAGATACCTTCTTTTTCTGAGGAAGAGTCTCAAACAGCCGATTGCATTCAAAATTGGTTGCACAGTAAAGGCGTTGAAACCCAGCGCATACAAAACAATGTCTTTGCCTTGAACAAGCACTATGTCCCTTCCAAACCCAATTTACTTCTCAACTCACATCATGACACTGTACGTCCCAACAAGGCCTATACACGTGATCCTCACAAGGCAGAAATCATCGATGGAAAACTGTTTGGACTGGGTAGCAATGATGCAGGTGGTGCTTTGGTATCATTACTTGGACTATTTGTGCATTTTTACGCAGCAGAAAACTTGACATATAACCTTGTTGTAGCTGCAACAGCAGAGGAGGAAAGTTCTGGCCCAAATGGCTTAAACAGCTTGCTTAAAGACCTTCCAGACATTGATGTTGCCATTGTCGGAGAACCCACACAGATGCAATTGGCAATCGCTGAAAAAGGTCTTGTTGTCTTCGATGCAGTAATCAAAGGGACTGCTGGTCATGCAGCGCACCCCAACAACGACAACCCCATTCTGAAAAGTATGGATGTGATGCAGTGGTTTCAAAACCTTCAGTTTGACAAAGTGTCTGACACATTAGGGCCTGTCAAACTCACCATCACTCAAATCAATGCAGGGAGTCAGCACAACGTTGTGCCTTCACAAGTGAATCTGGTATTGGATGTTCGAGTCAATGAATGTTATACCAATCAAGAAATTGCAGACATCGTTAGTCAGGCGCCTTGTGAGGTAACACCTCGTTCGTTGCGATTACAGTCATCATCGATTGATAAAGAACACCCCTTGGTCGTTGCAGGGATAGCGATGGGAAGAAACACCTATGGCTCTCCTACCCTCTCCGATCAGGCAGCACTGTCTTGCCCATCACTAAAACTCGGCCCAGGTGACTCGACTAGGTCACACACAGCCGACGAATTTATATACACAGACGAAATCAAAGAAGCAGTACGATTGTATATCGAATTGCTCGATCAAGTTATTACATCATGAAAATCTGGCAAAAAAAAGGTACCAAAGTAAGAGATCACATCGACCAATTCACTGTTGGTGATGATCGTGAATGGGATATGCGTTTAGCGCCCTATGACATCATTGCATCGAAAGCACACGCACAAATGCTAGGAAAGGTTGGACTGCTCACAGCATCTGAAGCAGATCAACTCACTCAAGGCCTTGACGACTTGCTCAAAGATGTCGAAAAAGGAACATTTACCATCTCTGAGGCGTTTGAAGATGTACATTCAAAGATCGAGTTTGAGCTCACAGAAAAGTATGGTGATGTTGGCAAAAAAATACACACTGCTCGTTCGAGAAACGATCAAGTTCTTGTTGCCATGCAACTCTTTCTCAAAGATGAGATACAGGATATCAAACAACTAATCAAAGCGCTTTTTGATCAATACCTTTCACTTGCTGACAAGCATAAAGATCAATTGCTACCAGGTTATACTCACTTGCAAATTGCCATGCCCTCTTCTTTTGGGCTCTGGTTTTCTGCCTATGCAGAGATGTTGGCAGACGATTTGCTGCTTCTCAATGCAGTCAACACCTTCTGTGATCAAAACCCACTTGGGAGTGCTGCTGGCTATGGCAGTTCATTTCCCATTGATCGTGATGACACAACAGCAGCCTTAGGGTTCAATACCCTCAAGTTCAACGTTGTGGCAGCACAAATGAGTCGTGGGAAACTCGAAAAAAATCTAGCACAAGCCATTGGCAGTCTGGCAGGAACACTCAGTCGATTTTCAATGGATGTGTGTTTGTATATGAGTCAAAACTTTGATTTTATCTCCTTTCCAGATGATATTACCACTGGCTCCAGTATCATGCCACACAAAAAGAACCCTGATGTCTTTGAGCTCATTCGAGGGAAATGCAACAAGCTACAAGCACTCCCCAATGAGTTGTCAATGATAAGTACCAATCTCCCAAGTGGTTATCACAGAGAGATGCAATTGTTCAAAGGCCCTATTATGCAGGCCATAGATGACATCAAGTCTTGTCTATCGATTTTGACTTCAAGTATCAAAGAGGTACAAGTTAAAAGTGATATTCTCACAGATGATAAATACGCTCATATTTTCAGTGTTGATGCCCTGCACGAACTCATTCAAAAAGGGATTCCCTTTCGAGATGCTTATGTGCAAATTGGTGAAGCCATCAACAAGGGGGAATTTGTACCCCCAAAAATGGCAAAACACACCCATCGTGGGAGTATTGGCAACTTGGAACTCGATGCCATTCGAGAGAAGTTTACAATATATTTCGATCAATAAAGGCTAAATAAAAAACGACATCATTAAGTTTCTTAGCTTATGATTTAGTTTTCCATTTGCCCTTTCCACCACCAACAAAACCAAGTCCAATTGATGCAGCTTGTACATGTCCAAGAATTTGACTTTTAGAGTTAAAAAAATTAACATTAAAATAGGCAGGCAAAGAGTTAACTTGAAAGGAAACTGTTTGTTTATAGATGTCAGCGAATGAAAAGCCACCTGCTGTATACAGACTTCCATCTGCGACTGACAATCCGAGTCCTACACCACCTGCATTTCCTGTAAATTTGGCATCTGTATCCAAATCATCTACTTCTAAATACGCATAAAAAAGGAATCCCTTTAGTGATAGTGTAATTGTATGTTGCTGCCGAGAATTAAGTGTGTCAAAAGACTTTAAAGTGTTTTCTATAAATTCAGAATCCATTTTGCCCTGATATTGGTTTTGAAAATGGGTTTTAATCTCATTAATGTATTGATGATTAAGTTCTAATTTATTGCTCATGGTATAATTATTTAAAGTGTTTATTTTTAAAAATCGATGCTACAATATGTAGCACAAACTCCATAAACGCTTATCGATTTTATAAATTTCCAATAGCTATCTCAAGGAAAGAAACGCTAATATTTCTTGAAATATATTTCCAATCTAAAATAAAAGAGACAGTGAAAATCCATAACAAAGTGGCGATTTGGAGTCATATTCAATGATATGAAAAAATATGATACGATAGACAGTTTTTTCGAAAAATAAGCGCTTTAGACGTGTAGCGCTCTGTCTTCAGTGGCAGCCAAAGCAGCTTCTTTCATCGCTTCGGCATAGGTTGGATGTGCATGGCTCATGCGTGCAATATCCTCAGCAGATGCTCTGTATTCCATCGCAGTAACTGCCTGTGCAATCAAATCGGCAGCACGTGCCCCGATGATATGTATGCCAAGCACCTCATCTGTTGCTTTATCAGCAAGGATTTTTACAAAACCATCAGTGTCCATACTCGCTCTGGCACGACCCAGTGCACGCATCGAAAACTGCCCTGATTTGTAGGCCACCCCAGCAGCTTTTAGCTCTTCTTCGGTCTTGCCTACAGCAGCAACTTCTGGCCAAGTGTATATCACATTTGGA
This sequence comes from Crocinitomicaceae bacterium, assembly GCA_002691605.1. Classification (GTDB taxonomy): domain Bacteria; phylum Bacteroidota; class Bacteroidia; order Flavobacteriales_D; family Parvicellaceae; genus MED-G20. The sequence continues at coordinate 3,788 of NZID01000001.1, read as the reverse complement.
ATTAGGTTATGATCGATATGTGGTTGTTGTCCAGCGATGATTTCTGCTGCCATCACCCCTTCTTCTTCTGCCTTATGCGCCAACATGGCACCACGCACCACATCGCCAATGGCATAGATGTTAGACACAGAGGTTTGGAGTTTTTTGTTCACTTCCACTTGCCCTCGCTTATTGACCACGACACCAGCAGCCTTGAGGCCAAGCCCTTCAGTATAGGGCTTACGACCCACAGAAAGCAAGCAATAATCTCCTGTAAAGGACACCTCTTGTTCTTTTTTGTCTTTGGCAGTGACTGTTACCTCATCACCTTTGCGAGTGACAGCATTGACCTGATGTGACAAATAGAACTTTACCCCTTGTTTCTTCATCACTTTCATCAACTCTTTTGAGAGAGAACTATCCATGATTGGCGTAATACGATCGGCATATTCAATGACAGATACCTCAGCACCCAAGCGTCGATATACCTGTCCGAGCTCCAAACCAATCACGCCTCCACCTATCACGACCAAGTGTTTTGGGATTTCTTTGAGGGAAAGGGCCTCAGTTGAAGTGATGATGCGTTCTTTGTCCAATTTGATAAAAGGTAAAACAGCAGGTTTGGAACCTGTTGCAATGATACTGTGTTTGGCTTCGATGGTTTGTTTTTTCTTGCCAGCAATTTCGATATGTGTTGCATCGACAAACTTGCCAAGCCCATGAAAAACAGTGATTTTGTTTTTATCCATCAGATAGTCAATCCCTTTGGTGGTTTGCTCGATGACCTCTGATTTTCGTTTCATCATTTGTGTCAAATTCACTTTGATCTCCCCTTCTACATCGATCCCATGGGTCGAAAAATTCTTAATCGACTCCTCATAGTGATGAGATGAATCTAAAAGTGATTTGGAAGGAATACAACCCACGTTGAGGCAAGTACCGCCAAGCGTGTCATATTTTTCGATAAGGGCAGTGGAAAGTCCCAACTGCGCACAGCGAATGGCTGCTACATAGCCCCCAGGGCCTGATCCGATAACAGCAACGTCAAATGAGGACATAGTTTGTTTGTTTATGATACAAAAGTAATACGAAAGCGACTACCAATCAAACACTCGACTGATATTAAATCCAAAATGAACATCTCCCTTTGACCAATCGCCTGTTGCTTCATTCAAAAAACTGTGTTCGAGCATCGTTCGGGAGTTGGTGAAATGCAGTTGAAAGACATGCCCTCCTGTTTCTATATCAAGGCCAATAGACAGCAGGTTATTGTAATTGAGCTCCTTTGGGCGACTTGTCATCAAGCCATATTCCATATTGAGGCTCAGACGTTTGGTGAGTTTATAACGACCCCCAGCAACCATGACAAACTGCAAATTATCCTCTGCAATGCGTTCCGTCAGATTTTTATGAATCAGCGTTGGTGTGAGTTGTAGGGATAGTTTTTCGTTGAATTTTCGAGAGATCAGTGCTTGCACAGTATAGGTAAGGCGATGATTAAAATTCAACTCGGGGTTTCGATCCAAATCGAGTTGATTATTGATTGTGAGTTGACCATAGACACCTATGGTTACAGGTGATTTTTCTGTTTGCTGACGCAGCAATCGCAGCTTGGTGTGTAGTGCATAGGTCTTTTGATAAGACGAACGCGCAGCACCAAAATTGATATTGTCATTGACCCCATAAATCAACTGGAGTTTGTTGGAAGCGATATCGAGTCCAAAGAAGTCATCAAAGCCATTCTCGATGCTACCAAATCGATGCGCCACGATAAAATACATCTCACCTTTGTCTACCATTTTGGTCGATTCGAGGTTGATGATTTTTAAGCCTTTAAAGGCAGATTCGGCATAAAGCGGCCCCATATCGAGCTCAGCGTCCAATTCATCGAGCAGGTCGGATTGAGCCACTGCAAAAGATGCGAAAAGTAAAAAGAGAATGGATAGTTGTTTCATTGTTGTTTCGTCTCTTTCAAAGATAGCGAACTGGAAATTGGTGTACAACCTACTCCAAAATGATTGATTGATCGAGCACCACCACTTCAAACAAATCATCATAGCCGATGCAACGACCTTTGAGGGTGAGTTGTTGATTGATTGATACTGTTGGGTTGCTTTCAAATTGCGCCACCAAGGCATCATTGAGTGTGAGGGTATTGTCCTCAACTGCTGTCACGACTCCTGATACTTCTAGGGTTTGATTGAAAAAGGCTTCATTGTTTTGCGCGAGTGAATCTTTGATTGCCAGTGCAGTATCGGCAAATGCTGCTCCTTCGTTGGCAATGTTGCGATGATCTTTATAGGCGTAGAAATACACCCCCACTGCCAAGAGAACTATCACTAAAACTGATATGAGTGTTTTGTTTGCCATAGTATTTTTGTAAAGATATGGGTTTTGCTGTTTAAAAACTTTTTATAATTTTACTACTCACAACCCAAATCAGTTCTACAACATCAATGACCTACGGCATTTACCCTATATATTTGTAAGTCATGCTAGTAAGCGATTTCCTGATGATTTTATGTTTCAACTTACAAGTGAAGAATTGGCAAATTGGAGGTCACAGAGTGTGATGTCCAAAGCTGATAAAATGGGTTTGCGAAACAAATTGGCTTTACACGCCCCAAACAAAAGAATAAATAAATTTGTAATTTAGCATCAGAACCCACCAAATCTTTCAATTATGAATGACCTACGGCATCTACCCTATTTTAGAGGCATATCTTATTCCTTTTTCAAGAGAAGAGTTTATAAAGGTTCAAAATGAAAATGGCTTTGATGAATTAGTTTTTAAAATACTTCCAAACATTAAAAATATTATTTTCAGATATAATAGAGCTACTACCAACATGACCTTAAATAATTCACCCAAATACTCAATTAGAAGACCCGTAAGAAGAAGAAGATTTTAGAATAAAGTGCAATACAACTAAGTCTATAAAATACAGCACTAAACAACCCAATCCTTTTTGTATCTTTCAAGCAGAAACCAATATGATGCAAAAGGCACTCCTTTTCTTTCTTTTATTGACAGGTATCATTGCAGTTGGGCAGTCCAAGTATATGACCAAAACAGGGAGCATGTCCTTTGAGGCATCCCAACCCACCTTTGAGCCCATAGAAGCCAGTCATACTGCTGTATCGGCATTGCTCAACGTTGAAACAGGTGAATTGGCAGTGCTTGCGCTTGTGCGTGGCTTTCGCTTTCCCCTTGCTCTTATGGAAGAACACTTTAACGAAAACTATATCGAGAGTCACAAATACCCCAAAACGAGTTTTAAAGGATCTATTCTCAACTTTGATCCCAACGCCCTTTCCAACCAACCACTCACTGTGCAACTCACTGGCGAACTCTCCATGCATGGCGTGACAAACACCATCAACGTGGAGGGACGCATGACCAAAATAGATGGCCTCATCACTTTGGAATCTTCCTTTGCTGTCAAAACATATGACTATGCCATCGAAATCCCTAGCCTGGTCAGAAAACAAATCGATGAAAATGTACAGATTGAGGTGTCTCTCCCCTTACAACCCAAACAATAAACGCATATGAAGTCCTCACTATCTCTCAAAACTGCCTTGATTCCACTCATCGTACTCATTGGCCTATTGGCCTTTAATGTCATCGTCTATGGCGATGATGCCCTGTCTGGCTCCAACCAGTTTATCCTCCTCATTGGAGGTGCTGTAGCAGCCATGGTGGGCTTTGCCAACAAAATTTCCTATCAAACCATGCTCGATAAGGTGGCAGATAACCTCAAATCAGTCACTTGTGTCATCCTTATCCTCCTATTTGTGGGGGCATT
>NZID01000019.1 GCA_002691605.1 Crocinitomicaceae bacterium | reverse complement strand
TTGTCCACCAAAACTTCCAGGTTCCCAAGTTTCTATAATGGAACTAATATTCTCTGCAATCCACGGTTCTGCAATAGGTTTTCCATTTACATATACTACAATTAAATTCTCCACCTTTTTATGTAAGTCTTGTACTAATTTTAATTGATTTCCTGCTAAGTTTAAATTAGCTCTAGCCATATTTTCACCCGCAGTTTTCTTTTTATTTAAGTGTCTTAAAGAGTTATCTCCCACAACTACAATTACATAATCGTAATCTTTAGCAATGTCTACAGTAGATAATATGTCATTATCCGAAATATTTAAAATATCGCTATTGGAATCGTAGAAATCTACTTCAAAACCTTTTTCAGAACCAATATTATTGATCCCTTCAAAAATGGTAACTACATTTTCTTCAGGTTGTGGCTTGGTCCAATCCCCTAAAATAGCGTGATTATTAGCATTTGGTCCAGTAACTAATATTTTGTTTTTATGAATATTATTAATAGGTAAAAGGCTTTTATTTTTCAATAATACAATAGATTTTCGAGCAATTTCTAGAGATGTTTTCTGATGATTTTCTGTAAAAATATTTTCATCCATTTTTGAAATATCAATAAATGGATTTTCAAAAAGACCTAATTTAAATTTTGCCAATAATATTTTTCTTACAGACTCATCAATTCTTTTTTCAGAAATTTTATTTTCTTTTACCAATTCAACCACAAAATCTAAAAAATATGGACCATGCATATGCATATCCATTCCAGCATTAATAGAGAGAAATGAAGCATCTTTAAGATTTTTAGCAACTTTATGAAGCGTATGTATTCTTTCAATATCCATCCAATCACTTACAATAAAGCCTTTGAAATTATATTCATCTCTTAAAATTTCTTTCATAATGTACTTATTCATATGACATGGGACTCCATTTAATTCATTATGCGCTGTCATAATTGAATAAACACCTGCATCAACTGCTTTTTTAAATGGTTTAAGAAATATCTCTCTTAAATTACGTTCAGAAATATCCATTGGAGATGAGTTTAGACCATTTATTGGTTCTGAGCCTGCGATGAAATGTTTAGCACAAGCGATTACCCTATTACTTTTCTGAAGTCCTTTTATCATTCCAACACCCATATTGGATACCAATAAAGGATCTTCACCAAAAGTTTCACCTACTCTACCCCATCTTGGATCTCTTAAAACATCAATATTTGGTGTAAAAGCCCATTGAGCTCCAGTAGCACGCATTTCAAGTGCTGTTTGCTCACCTACTAAAAAGGATAAAGTATCACTAAAAGTGGAAGAAATAGAAATTGGAGAAGGATAAACGGTAGTTCCTTTGACCATTCCATTACCGTGAATGGCGTCAATACCAATAATCAGAGGAATTTTTAGCCTTGACTTTAATGCTAGAGACTGAAGAGCATTGGATTCTTTAGGTTCTAAAACATGTAAGAATGATCCAATTTTCCCATCCACTACCATTTGAGCAATATCCTTTTTTAAAAAACCCTTGTAAGAAGCTCTGGAATCACTATTTAAAATTTCTTCTGCAGTCAATGTATCTTCATCTGATTCTAAATAATTTAATCCAACATATTGACACATTTGAGCAACTTTCTCTTCAAGAGTCATTCTTGATAATAAATCTTCTACTCGTTTTTGATCAGAGTATTTACTGTCTAGATATATAGAATCTGATTTATTATTGCAAGCTGTTAAAAGAAGTATAGATAAAACCGAACTAAAAAAATTTTTAAACTTCATTATTTTTTAATTTTAATAATTTTAAATTGTTTATGAAATCTAGAATCTAAAATTTTTAAAATATAAATTCCTTTTTTTAAGGGTTTTGTATTAATTATATTTTCGGAGGTTTCGAGGACTTTTTTACCATTTATATCATATATGATAATACTCTCATATTGTATATTTGGAATAAGAGAAATAGATTCATCAAAAGGATTTGGGTAAACTTTAATTTCTAAATCTTTGATATTTTTTATTGATGTAAGATCATTTGAATTTGCAATAAAATTAACAGAGTAAGGCTTGATATTAAATTTGTAATTATTATTTACAGGTCTATAGAATGCTGGAACATTATTAAAGTCGGGGCCACCTTCTAGACTAACAGTAGTGAGATCATTAACATATATTTTTTTATCTGTTTCGTCAATCGCATTCATTTCATACCAATAAAAATTATCCTTTGTAAAACTAGATGTTGCGCTAAATTCTACAGTTTTATTAAACTGGGATGTGTTGATGACAACCATTCCAATTTCTCCGCTTGAAAAAGTTGAAACATAGCAATTAATGTCTGGGTCATTGGAGTAAGAAAATACTAACTTATCTCCTAAAAACTTATTTAAATAGTAATAAACATAATATACAGGACGTGGTGTATTATTTTGGACAACAGTACTATTTCTAGCTGTCATTCCATGATCGCCTCCGTGAGAGTCTAAACCATTTTGAAAACTCCAAAGTAAAGACATACCAATATTATTTTTAATTTGCTCGCAAAGAACTTGAGAAATAAATATTGCATTGGCCATAGAAATTTCTCTCTCTCCAGTTTTTGAATTAAATTCGGTCATTGCAATCGGAAAATATCCCGATGGTTTATTGGTGTAAGATGTGACCATATTGTTGACATTATTTACATTTTGTTCTACCTCGGATATAGAATTTAACATTTCTTGATACGTAACATTATTTGGATTAGGTTTCCTTCTAAAGTAATCGTGAATAATTAGAAAATCTGCAGTATTTTGTACCTTTTGTAGCACCTCTTTGGACCAATCATTATAAACCCCATCATGAGGAAATAATACTGCCCCAATTTTTATTGATGGATCAGCAGCTTTCATAGAATCTGCAAAAACATTGAAAATATCTCCATACTTAGACCCATTTATAGTATCTCCATTTACAACATAACCTGCTTGCCAAGGACCATAATTTTCATTACCCACTTCCCAATACTTAATATTTGCTCCTAAGTTTTGATTCATATGTCTTACAAAATTGGCAGCATATGAAGCAGCAGTTTGAATTGGATTTGGTGAAGTTCCATATCTAGCGTAAGATGCATTTACTGCAATTATACCCTTACCATTTACAGAATCTAAAATCTGCACAAAATCATCAGGACTTATTCTCCAACCAGAGCCATCAATGAGATTATTTATAGTAATTTGAGAATCGTTTAATATGGATGAAGGTAAATTGCCATCCCAAAAAAATTGATTAGAACCATTTCCACCTGGATACCTAAATGTGAAATTATTTAATCCTTTTATATTATCCATGAAATCTGCTTGATTTAGAACCGATTCACCAAGAAAATGAGTTAAATTAGTTCCTAAATGAGATGGCAGTATTTCCCCTAAAATATTTGAAATATTAAAATTAATCGTAACATTTGAGTTACTAGTTGGATCATTTTGTAATAAACTATTTTCTGGGAAATTAAGTACCCTAGGTTCCCAATCTTCATAAAATGAATTTAATTGTGAAAATAAATTATTCATTAATAATAAATTAAAGAAAAGGACGCAATAAAACTTATTTTTGATATCAAACATTTTAATTATTATTATATATTAAATTCCATCCACTCTAAATGGAATATTTGCCACTGTAGATTGATTTAAATTATTTTTTAAAAAAACAAAAACCCTATAAAATCCTTTTTTGTTAGGGACCACAAACGAAATATTATTTTCTGATTTTTTTATTATTTTAAAAGGAATTTTATCTGGAGACTCTTGAAAATCTCCCCCTCCTTTATTAGAAAATGTTTCTGGATATAATTGAAAATCAAAAATTAAACTATCATTATTAAATTTTTCATAGTAATATTCTAATGAAACTTCTTCATTCTGACTAAAAACATGATTTTTTTTCCAATTTTCTCCATTTAATTTGATTTCCATAATACTTGGAGCTCTTTGGTTTGGCCAATTTCCACTCCAGCAGTATTCCATAACATCTACCGCTTCTGTTGGATGACCGTTACTTAAATACATTCCGTGCCATGTTGAAGTTGATTCTTGTTTTTGTCCCCACAAAAAGCAATAAGAACCCAAGCACAGATCTTTATCTTTTTGGATGATACTTTGATATCTTCTCAATCTTTGGCTGGCTTTAAATCCGTTGGTTGGTTCAATTTTGGCTCCCCAAGAATTCACTTTTGCTTCAAAAGGTCCGTTTACTCCCCATTCAGTAACGATATAAGGTTTATTCCAGCCATACCTTCTCACATTCAAAGGAGCATTCTCTATTGCTCCATAAACGTTTATTCCCAATATGTCAATACTAGGGCAATACTTTTTAATCATAAAAACTTTTGAAGGATCTAATCCTGCAATAACTGTTGCTGTAGGATGATTAGGATCTACTTTTTTAATGAATTTTGCAATTTCTTCAATTGTTTCCCAAACTTTAAAGTTGGAATATTGCAAATCAACTTCATTACCAATTCCCCAAAGAAGAATCGAAGGATGATCTTTCAAACGCAAGATTTCTTTTTTTATTAATTCAATTTGGCTTTTTACATTGTATTCATCATTATAATTAAATCCGTTTCTTTCTTGAGCAACCCAAATTCCAAGACATACACTCAAGTTGTATTTGTATGCAGAATCAAGTAATTCGCTCTTATTCGTACTCCATATTCTAATAGAATTACCACCACTCTCGAGCACTTTTTTAAAATTACTTTTTGCACCTGCACCCTTAATATAGTAAGGCTCATTATTTTTAATTAATTGAAATCCATTGGAGGTTTTGTTAATGGAAACTTTAGCTACTTGTGAAAAAATACTATTTGAAAAGAGGAATAAAGCAAAACAAAATAAATTAATTATATTTTTCATGACTTAATCCATTTTTTTGGGTTTTGAGGATTTCCTCTGAACTCAATTAATTTAAAATCTCCAATCTCAAACTCCCCACTTTCTAAAATTTTAAACCTTAATTCTTTCATTGAAGACCAATCTATTTTTTCGTAATTAATAAAGGATTTTAAGGGTATATAATATTCATAATTTTGATCATCAATAACATAAATATTATTTTCTTGAATAATTTTAGAAATTCTTCTGGGCTTCCCTTTATATGAACTCATAAAAATTTGAATTTTTGGAGCCTCATATGCTTTAATTTTAAAATACAATGCAGAGGTCGAATATATTTTAGAAATATCAGTGAATTGCCATTTGTAAAAAGGAAAGCCAAATAAATTCCAATTTTTATTTTTATTGGTTTTATCATAATTGACTAAAAGAGACACTGATACATTAAGTTCTGGTAATAGATTTTCAAAATCTGAGTCAGCAATAGAATCTTTAAATTTAGATCTAGTAATAAAACTAAAATTATCAGAGTACTTTTTATTTACACCCCACCAAAATTTTTTTTCGTTACCAAGAATTACTGGAAAAGAATTAAATTTTTTGCCAATTAAATCATAATCAATAGAATAATGATGCTTGTGCGGCACAATTTTCATATCATCGATGTGAAAATTTCCTTTATTTTGTAATTGTATTCTTAACTCTTTTATGTTAGAAATATTGACTCCTTTTTCTTTGTATTTAAAAGTAGAAAGAGGAATTGTAATTTTTCTCCAATTTTCATCCACTATTCCATCTTCAAAACCTAAATAACTCATTTTAGAGAAACATTGTTTTTCGCTATAATCGACCAATGCAAATAACATTGGAACCTTAAAAAACTCTCCTGAGTCACTCCGAATTCTAAATTGAATAGCACTCTTATCAATAATTGGAGTTAAATTTTTTGATTTGAAATTACCCCATTTAAAACCAAAACCTAGCCATTTACAATCCTCAGTTTTTGACCATTTTATATGAAGGTGATCTTTCCCAACATAATTATTTGTTGTATCAAAATAAATTTCTTTACAAGAGTTGGTTTTACCCCAAATACCAGTAGTATTACTTTCAGTAAAAATATTTTTAAATTCAAATACCTCGATTGCATCAATATTTTTTTCTTCTCTATCGTAAATACTTAATGTATTCAATGAATCACAAGAAGCGAAAAAGAAAAAAAATATAAAATAGTTAAAGAATTTCATTTATTGACTTAATAAATCTGATCCTTGAGTTAAAATTAAAAAATCAACATCGGTTCTAACATCAATAGCCATATTTCCAGGACAATTCGCATTTGCACCAGGACAAGATTGGCACTGAATCTTGATTGCAGTTATATTTTTTGGTTCTCTTAAATTATTTCCACCTGAAGATTTTACTTCAAACTGGTCATAACTTAAAGAAATCATCTTCCAACCATCCCAATCTACAGGTCTTATTTGATATTTATACACCTCCATTGTGTCCTGAAAAACATCAGAGGCATTATTAGATAAATCATCATTAAAAGGATAAGTAGATTCTGAAACTAAAATATTAATAAATTGATCAGATGCTGTTTCTCCGTTAATACCTGATAGTACACCTAAATTTATATAAAAGTCATTTGCAGGAGAATTTACTGATGTTAAATCTAAAGGAATATCTAAACTTCCTAAAAACCATTCATTCCAGCCCATTCTTCCTCCCATTTTAAAATAATTATTTCCTTCTAAAGGATCATCATCTGATAATTCAAAAGTCATATTCATAGAAAATTGATGAAAAACTATAGCTTCTGGAGGAATTCCATTTTCAAAATCTGCAACCACTATTCCATCGTAAGTTTTAGTCTCTAAAATATTTATGGTATCTCGTAACGTGTCAACTTCATTTAAAAATGTTAATTCTACAGCACATAATTCTTTTTTAAAAAATGGGACTTGAGAAGTATTTCCGTTCCAAATTACCTCATTTGAATCAATCACATTTGAAAAACCCGAAATTTCTTTTAGACTTCCTGATTCTAAACCCAAAATTGCAATTTTCCATTCTATACTTTTATTAAAATCACAATGAAATTTTACCAATTCATTACTTGCAGAAAAATCAGGTGAATTATTGCTAATAGTTAGTGAAGAATTAAGTTGGAAATTTCCAAAAATTTCATTTAATAATGGACCTTCAAGCTCGTCTTTTGAACACCCGAATAAAATAATTAAGAAAATAAAGGATAATTTGTAAAAAGTTTTTGACATCATAATTTAATTGAAAAAATAAATAAAAATCTTTGAAAATTTAAATTAGGGTAATTGGTATCGTTAAAATTTGAATTCCATAGGTTATACTGAAGATTTATGTAAACATTATCCCTGTATTTATATTTAATTCCATAACAATATAAATTATCAACTCTAATTAAATCAAGTGATTGAAAAGTGAAAATTTCACCATATTCGTTTCTTTTATTTATATATTCATTCCCTTTAGATTCAAATCTTTTTAAAGTTAATTGTAAAAACAACTTGTTTAGAATTTCTTTTTCGATTAATAAATTAAAGTGTTGAGAATTTAAATTAACTCTTTCTAGGCTATCTCCATCTCTAGTGGTTATTTGGTTCATTGTAGAAAATGATAATCCAAATTCTTTTGTATGATTAAAAATTTCTTTAAAGTCAAT
>NZID01000018.1 GCA_002691605.1 Crocinitomicaceae bacterium | reverse complement strand
GCAACTAATGTTTCGGCAATCATGCCTCCTGCAAGACCAGAAATGGAAGCCGAATGAAGACTAATTTTCCACTTAAAGGTTGTTAGTGTTAAAGCTATCAGCAAAATTAGGCCCCCAAATAAAAAAGATAAAAAGGGCTCTAGAAGATTTAATAAAGTGGTATTCCAATATCTAAAAATATAATAGGCCATCGAATAATAAATAATTACTAAGATTAGTACAGGTATTCTTTCCTCTCGCTTGGGAATAGCAAGACTAGAGACCACTTTATTTTTATACATTATATAAATAGTTAATAAGGGGAAAAAAACAACCATCAAACCCAAAAAAGAAAAAAGGGGCCAATATATTTTAGGGGCTGCTAAATAAAGCATTTGATTGTAAATACTGTTTATGTTGAAATAAATTAAATAGGAATAGAGCACAATAAAAACAGGGTGAAAAATAAGGGCTATTAACTGAGAAATAGATTTAACCATTAAAGAAGTTGTTTTCTTAATCTTGCAACGGGAATATTTAATTGCTCCCTGTATTTATCAACAGTTCTCCTAGCTATTAAATAACCTTTTTGTTTTAACAACTCTGCCAACTTTTCATCGGTTAATGGTTTACTTTTATCTTCTTCCTTAATGGCTTCATTTAAAATAGTTTTAACTTCTCTAGTAGAAACCTCTTCTCCAGTATCTGTGGAAAGAGATTCGCTAAAAAAATACTTTAACGAAAAAATACCATAAGGTGTAGCTGCATGTTTCGAATTTGCAACCCTGGAAATAGTAGAGATATCCATATCAACAATTGAAGCAATATCTTTCAAGATCATTGGCTTTAATTTTTTTTCATCTCCAGTTAAAAAAAAGTTTTTTTGAAAACTTACAATTGCTTCCATGGTTTTTAAAAGTGTATTTTGCCTTTGTTTAATAGCTTCAATAAACCACTTTGCAGAATCTACCTTTTGTTTTACAAAAACTATGGCTTCTTTAGCCCTTTTCTTCTGGTCACTTTCTTGAAACCCTTTAATCATTTCAATATAATCTTTACTTACTTTAAGTTGAGGGGAGTTTCGATGATTCAATTCTACTGTCATGTTGCCATCATTTTCAACAATTGTAAAGTCAGGAGTTATTTGTTGAATGGAACTTTGGGTATCAATTAAGGAATTCCCTGGCTTTGGGTTCAGTTTTACAATTTCTGCAATTGCCTCTTTAATAGCAGTATTGTCAATATCTAATTTTTTAGCAATTTTACTGTAATGTTTTTTAGTAAATGAGTCAAAACATTTTTCTAAAATTGCTTCAGCCGTTTTAATTGAAATAGTTTTTTTCTTTTTCCTTAGTTGAATTAAAAGACATTCTTTTAAACTTCTAGCTCCTACACCAGCTGGGTCTAAATCTTGAACTTCTAATAATACTTTTTCAAGCTCCTTTTCACTTGTAAATATGTTTTGTGAAAATGCTAAGTCATCAACAATATTAAATAGTTCCCTTCTCAAATAACCCGATTCGTCAAGGTTGCCAATTATGTGCTCTGCAATTTCTTTGTTTTTTTCATTTTTTATTTTAAGTCGGATTTGTTTAGTCAATCTTTCAGAAAGGGAGTAACCAAATGAAAGTGGCTTTTGATACTCCTCTTTATCTTTACTGAAATTGTTACTTTGGGTTTTATAATAGGGAGTATCATCATTTACATATTCTTGAAAATCAAAATCATCTCTTTTCTCATCAACCCCTTCTTCATGGTCTGCGTCTTGAATTTGTTCTTCCCCTTCTTCTAGAGCTGGATTGATCTCTAATTCTTCTTTAATTCTTTTTTCCAACTCTACAGTAGGTAATTGCAACATCTTCATCAGTTGAATTTGTTGCGGAGACAATTTTTGTAAAAGTCTTTGCTGTAAAGATTGCTTTAATGCCATTATTTTTAAAAATAAGAATTTACTAGTTTAAAGCTAAAAGAAAAAAAACAATTCTAGAATTCTGCATTATTAGGAGTTCTAGGGAAAGGTATTACATCTCTAATATTGCCCATGCCCGTTACAAACATCATTAGTCTTTCAAAACCTAAACCAAAACCAGCGTGAGGAACCGTTCCTAATTTTCTAGTTTCTAAGTACCACCATATAGATTCTTTTGGGACATTAAATTCTGCACATTTTTTTTCTAATACTTCATAGCGTTCCTCCCTTTGAGATCCTCCAACTATTTCACCAATTCCTGGAAATAATATATCCATTGCAGCTACAGTTTTTCCATCTTCATTATCTCTCATATAAAAAGCCTTTATCTTTTTTGGATAATCTACAATAACTACTGGTTTTTGAAAGTGTTTTTCTACTAAATATTTCTCATGTTCACTCTGTAAGTCTACCCCCCATTTTATATCGTACTTGAATTTCTTTTTTTTGTGAGGCTTGGATCGAAGTAAAATATCTATAGCTTCAGTGTAGGTAATTCTAATAAACTTGTTATTTATTACCATTTCCATTCTTTGTATAAGAGACAATTTATTTCTTTTCTCTTTGGGAAGTTGAGCCTCTTCTTTTATTTCACGATCGTTTAAAAATTGTAAATCTTCCTTAGAGGATTTAAGAGCATAATTGATTAAATATTTAAGAAAATCCTCTCCTAAATCAACATCTTGCTTAATATCTGCAAATGCAATCTCAGGCTCAACCATCCAAAATTCTGCCAAATGCCTTGTTGTATTAGAGTTTTCCGCTCGAAAAGTGGGTCCAAATGTATAGACTTTACCCAGCGATAAAGCTGCTAATTCGGCCTCTAGTTGGCCAGAAACAGTTAAATGGGTAGGTTTTCCAAAAAAATCATTTTTTAAATCAACGCTCTTTTCTTCTAAAGGCAATGTTGTAACCCTAAAAGTTTCTCCCGCTCCCTCTGCATCAGTACCGGTAATAATTGGGGTGTGAATGTAGAAAAACCCCTTGTCATTAAAGTATTTATGAATAGCAAAAGCTAAGTGATGTCTTATTCTAAAAACCGCCCCAAACAAATTGGTTCTAAATCTTAAGTGTCCTTGTTCTCTAAGTTTTTCTAAAGAGTGTTTTTTTGGTTGTAGAATAGTTTTTTGTAAGTCTTCTTGGCTACATTTTCCTAGAATAATAATTTCTTTCGCTTGAAGTTCTACCTTTTGTCCACTTCCCATAGAGTCGATAAGTTGCCCTTTTACTTTGATGGAGGAACCGTTATTTAAATCTGTCAATAATTCATTTGTGAATTTTTCCGATTCAAGCACGATTTGTAAGCTGGCCAAACATGATCCGTCGTTCAAAGCTATAAATCGATTTCCTCTAAATGATTTAATCCACCCAGAAACCTCCAGTTCCTTAGGAGTGTCCATTTTCAGGATATCAACTATTGTATTCTTCATAATATAAATTAAATGTTGTTGGAAACTTTTAAAATTATTTTAGTTTCCTTAGTTTCGTGGCTAAATTGGTAATTTTTTGACAAAAGTAGCAGAAATATGTGACCGAATCCAGCTTTTATTCCAGGAATTTGGAATTAAAAGTATAACCATGGATGATATTTCTCAGAGGTTAGGGTGTTCTAAAAAAACACTTTATCAATATTTTCCGAACAGAAAAGAATTAGTCTTAAAGGTAATTACAGAAGACATGAAAAAACATGAAGACGCCATTTTAAAGGTAGTTAAAGAAGACTTACACCCAATAGACGAGATTTTTAAATTAAATAAATTGGCTACAGAAAAACTTAAAACTATTCACCCTTCGGCACAATATGATCTGAAAAAATACTATCCTAAATCTTGGGAAATTTTTGATAAAAAAAACAAGCAGTTAACCTATAAGGTCTCTCTTAAAAATCTAGAAAAAGGAATCAAAAATGGATGTTATCGAAACGACATAAATCCGGAACTATTATCTAGGATTTTTTCAGAAAGAATAGATTTAATTTTTAATGGTATTATTTTTAAGAGGTCTAATACTTCCTTTACAGACGTATTTAAGGAATTGATTAATCACTATATTCTTGGAATAGTTACACCAGAAGGTAGATCTTATTATTTAAATCTTCAAAAAAAATTAATTGAATGAAAAGGGCGTTAATACTATATTTATTTTCTACTACTTTTTTATCGGTTAATAGCCAAATATTTAATGGAGATCTACTATTTAAATATGCTCAAGAAAACAGTCCCAAGCTTCAAAACGCTAAATTAGATGTTTTTCTTTCAGATGAAAAAATCAAAGAAATAAGAGCCTCAGGTTTACCTAAAATAAATGGAGAATTAAGTTTTCAGAACTTTGTTAACGTTCCTACAACCGTAGTCCCAGCTAATGCTTTTAATCCTACGGCCCCAAAAGATGAGCTAGTCGGACTTTCATTTGGCACCCCGTTCAACGCTAATTATAACCTCAAGGTAAGCCAATTGATTTTTAGTTTCAGCTATATATACGCTCTTAAAGCTGCGCAAAATTATAGCGAACTTTCAAGACTGGCCAAGCTACAGGTAAATGAAAATTTTTTAGAACAAATAAATTTAAATCTAGGACAAATAATTTTAATTAAAAAACAAAAAGAACTTCTAAATCAAAACATTAAAGAGGTTCAAGTATTAAAGACAAAAACCAATAGCCTCATTAGTGCCGGAGTAATGGAGCAAAGTTCTGTTAATGATATTGCCATTATGGAAATCGAGTTTAAAAATGCTTTAGAGCTTTTAAAATCGAATGAGCAACTTGCTATTTTAAATTTGAAAACATCCATTGGTTACCCTGTTGATAGTAGCATTGCATTAATTGAGGATTTTGAGATGGCTTATAAAACACCTTTGAATAACCCTACTTTAAACCCCAGCAATAGTAGCGCTGTAAAAATGGGGCAACAAAATGTCATTCTTAATGAGCTAAGCCTAAAAGCTTCTCAAAGTGACGGATATCCGTCTATATATGGGTTTTTTAACCAACAACATATGGCCATGAGAAACAATTTTAATTTTTTTGATACTTCCAAGGACTGGTATCCAGCAACCTTATGGGGAATAAATGTTACTATACCCCTATACAATAGCGGGGAAGGGAAAGCAAAAAACAAACAAAAAGAATTTGAAATAGAAAAAGCAAAAAATGAATTAGTTGATATAGAAAATCAAATCGCTTCATTATACGAAATGCTTAAAAACAATTATCAAAATGCTGTATTAAATTTAAATAGTCAGAAAACCAAGGTAGATCTAATTCAAAAAGTGTATCAAAATGAAGAAAAAAAACTCAGCCATGGGGCTTCTAATTCCCTATTACTTTCACAAAGAAAAATACAGCTATTACAAGCTAACCAAGACTTAATTCAAAAAGAATATGAATTATATAAAGCAGAAGTACAATTAAATACTCACACCAATTCTCTAAAATTATGAAAAAACTAATTTGGGTTATTCTGTTAGCAATAGTAGCATGTCAGAATAATGAAGTAGACGGCGAATCCAATGAAGTGGTGGCTGAAAATAAAGATTCAACGAATAATAAGCCCTTAGTGTCAGTTGTTGAAATAAAATATACTTCTTTTAAAGATTATTTTCATACCCAAGGAAGTGTAGTAAGTAAAGAAATAGCCTTTATAAAACCAGAGATTAATGGCTCTATTAAAACAATTCATATATCCGAGGGCGACTATGTAGCTAAAGGAGACCCAATTGTTACAATATCTATTGATGTATTAACAGCTCAAGTTGCTGAATTAAATGAACAAATTTCCTTTGCTCAATACCTTTTTAAAAAACAACAATCCATGTTTGAAGACGGAGTAAGTACAGAAATTCAATTGAAAGAAATGGAAAGCAATCTTAAAAGAACAATAAAAGCTAAAAACACGTTGCTAACCCAGGTTGAAAAAGGAAAGGTTTTAGCCCCTTTTAATGGTTATGTTGAAGAGCTTTCTGTTAAATTGGGGGAATCTATTAGTCCGATGAATAGTATTTGCCAGTTGGTAAATACCGACCAATTATTTGTAGAGGCTGATGTCTCGGAAAATCTACTTTCTGAAGTAAAAAAAGGAGATTCGCTGAGTGTTTATTTTCCCTCCTTAGACTTACAAATAGACGATCTAGTTTTAAATAGAATTGGAAAAATTATTAATCCTATAAATAGAACTCTTAAAATAGAAGCTAAACTTCCTAAAATAGAAATTTTAATTCCCAACCTTATGGCCGAATTAAGTATCAATCATTATTCAAAAGATAGTACAGTCTGCTTGCCTTCTAGGGTTATTTTAAAAAATGCTAAAGGAGAAACGTACATTAAAATAATCGATCAAAACAATAAGATAGTTCTAAAATCTATTATGCTTGGAAGAAGTTACCAAGCAAAAGTAGAAGTCACAAGCCCTATTAAAATAGGGACCCTAGTAGTAGATGAAGGGAAAAGTACAGTATTGTCCGGACAAGAAGTAGAAATTTATAAGTAGTAACTAATAATGACAAACCCAATTAATAAATGGAAAGAGTTTGCTCTTTCTTCAGCTGCTGTAAATAATAGAAAAACCGTTTACTTGGTAATCATTATTCTTTTATTGGGAGGTATTTCTGCCTATAAAAACATGCCAAGAGAGAGTTTCCCTCAAATTCAAGTTCCAGAGATTTACGTAAACATCCCCTATCCTGGTAATTCTCCTGAAATCATTACGGATAAAATTATCAAGCCCTTCGAAAAAGAATTAAATAAATTAAAGGGGATTGAAAAAATAACATCTACAGCAACTCAAGATTTTGGAGTGCTTAAAATTGAATTTGATTTTGCAATTACACCCAAAGAAGCAAAAAGAGCGGTCGAAGAGGCGTTGACTGACGCAAGATCTACCAAAACATTTGCTCAAGATCTTCCTGTAGAACCAACCATACAAGAAATAGATGTTAATGAGTTTCCGATTATAAATGTTAATTTATCTGGAGAATATCCAGTAGATATTCTAAAAGAAAAAGCAGATTTAATAAAGGATAAGTTAGAGGCTATTTCTGAAATAAATGCAGTAGACATAAGAGGAGTTCAGGAAAAAAAAGTAAAAATAGAAATAAGAAAATTTGATGCCGAGGCGAATAGAATTAGTTTTTCTGATGTAGAGTCAGCTATTCAAAGTGAAAACACCACTATTGGGGCAGGAAATCTTCAAATTGACGGAGTAGATAATTTTATCATTATTGACGGGAAATTTAAAGACTTTAAGGATTTAGAGAACCTGGTAGTAAAACATGAAAATAATGACAATGTTTATTTAAGAGACATTGCCAATATTTCTTTTTCTGACTCAGATACTACCAGTTATGCTCGTCAAAATGGTCAACCAGTAGTTATGTTAGACATAAAGAAAAGAGCAGGAGAAAACATTATAAATGCTATAGATAAACTTAAAATAGTAGTTAAAGATTTGCAAAAAGAGTTTCCAGAAGATATGATATTAACTTATACTAATGATCAATCTGTAATGATTAGATCTCAGGTAAGTAATTTAGAAAATTCCATAGTTTTTGGGGTTATATTGGTAGTCTTTGTTTTGCTTTTTTTTCTTGGTCTTAGAAATGCCTTATTTGTTGGTATTGCTATCCCATTTTCAATGTTTTTGTCCTTTATTTTGTTGCATTCTGCGGGGGTGAGCCTGAATATTATGGTACTTTTTTCTCTGGTTTTAGCTTTAGGAATGTTGGTGGATAATGGAATTGTAGTAGTAGAAAATGTGTATCGATTAATGGATGAAGGATTTGGTGCCTTTGAAGCTACTAAAAAAGGAATAGGAGAAGTAGCTTGGCCTATAATAGCTTCTACAGCTACGACTTTGGCGGCCTTTGTTCCTTTAGCGCTTTGGCCTGGAATTATAGGTGAATTTATGCAGTATCTACCCATCACTCTTATGATTGTTTTGGGCTCTTCTCTGTTTGTAGCATTGGTAATAACCCCTGTTTTACTGGCCATTTTAATGAAAATCGACAAAGGCGAAAGAAATATAAAAGGAATTATCAAAACTTTTGCTGCATTTGTCATTTTAGGAACTCTTTCCATTATCTCAGGTTTTAATAGCTTTGGAAATCTATCACTAATTGGAGGAGTTTTAATCTTGTTAAATGGCGTTATATTTAGCCCAGGGACGGTTTGGTTTCAAAACAATTTTTTACCAAAATTAGAGTCGGGGTATCAAACTTTTTTAAAATGGGTGCTGCATAAAAAAAGACCCATTTGGATAATATTAGGAACTTTTTTCACTTTAATTTTATCCTTTGTTTTAACAGGGGTTTTCCCACCTAAAGTTCTATTTTTTCCTGAAAACCAGCCCAATTATATCAATGTATTTGTGGAGTTGCCTGTGGGTACCAATATATCTAAAACTAATCAAGCAACGAAAGACATCAAAAAAGAAATTACTATGGCTTTAAGCCAACCTATATCGGCTAAAGATTCTCTTACTTATTTAGAAGCTGTTGATGTAGAAGTTTTTGAAAATAAAACTATTAGAACTCCGTTTGTAGAATCTATTATTGAGCAAGTGGGTAAAGGAACATCAGACCCTAATAGCGGGCCCTCTTTTGGAGAAACCCCTAATAAAGCTAGAATCACCATATCTTTTTGTGAGTTTTCTCATAGAAAAGGGCTTAATACCAGTAATGTAAAAAGTTTGGTAGAAAAATCATTAAAGGATAAATTTCATGCAGACATCACAATAGTGGTAGATAAGGAGCAAAGCGGTCCTCCGCAGCAACCTCCTATAAATATTGAAATTACAGGTTCACAGGACTATGAAGAGCTTACTCAAAAAGCTGAGTTGCTCCAACAATATTTAATTAAAAAAAATATAGACGGTCTTCAAAAATTGAAGTTAGATGTGGAAGTCAATAAGGGAGAAATTCAAATTGATATAAATAGAGAGTATGCTAAGAGAGTTGGAATATCTACTGGCCAAATCGCTCAAAGCATAAGAACATCCCTGTTTGGAAAAGATGTTTCTACCTATAATTTTAATGACGAAGATTATGATATAAATATAAGGTTTACTGAAGAGGATCGTCAAGATGTTTCATCTATTTTAGAACAGAAAGTGATGTTTATGAATAATAGAGGAGTAAAACTCAGTATTCCAATTAGTTCAGTAGTAAATAATATTAAAGAAATCAATAAATATGCTGCGGTTATAAGAAAAAATCAGAACAATATGGTTACTGTTTTTAGCGGTGTTCAAGAAGGGTACAATGCTAATGAAATTATAGCTGTTGTTAAAAAACATCTAATGGAATTTAATGAATCTAAAGAAGGAGCATCATTTTCAAAGGCTGGCTTTAGCTATAAGTTTACAGGACAAATGGAAGATCAAGAAAAAGAATTAGCTTTTTTAAGTAGCGCATTATTATTTGCTGTCTTTTTAATATTACTAATTTTAGTTTCTCAATTCAATGCGTTTTCTTCTCCTGTTATAATTTTATCTTCAGTAGTATTAAGTCTTGCAGGTGTTTTTTTAGGAATAGTTATTTCTAGAAATGATTTTGTTATTATAATGACCATGATAGGGATTATCTCCTTAGCGGGGATTGTGGTCAATAATGCCATAGTTTTAGTAGATTATACGAACTTAATAAGAAAGCGAAAAAGAAAAGAATTAGGATTGGGAACTTTAGATCTGATTTCTAACGAAGACTTTAAAAATGCTGTTATTGAAGGAGGAAGAACCAGGTTGCGACCAGTTCTTTTAACTGCAATCACTACTATTTTAGGGCTATTCCCTTTAGCATCAGGGTTAAATATAAATTTTTTTAGTCTAGTAAGTGATTGGGATCCCCAAATATTCTTTGGAGGGGATAACGTCATCTTCTTTAAGCCAATGAGTTTAGCTATTATTTATGGATTAACATTTGCCACTTTTTTAACACTGGTAGTTGTCCCAATAATGTACTACACGATTTACAGGTTTAAGATTTGGGTATTTAATAAATTTAATTGGGCTGTTAAAATAGAGCTTTAAATCAATCTTTTTTAGAATAAATAGAAAAAAGGACATGTAAAGCAACCATACAATACACATCCTTTTAACCTATTTGCTAATACGTGAATATTAACGTTTTAAAGGTAACTAAAAAAAGAGAGGATGGGTTATAATTAATCCCCTCTTTTTAACTAACAAACATTATTTGAAATGAAATAATGATCAAGAAATAACAATAAATCTATATATCAACTATAATTATTTTGGGAAAAGGACTTATTTTAATTGGGGTTAAGTACTAATAGTTTATTAAACGATATACTTTCCTACAATTAACAAAAATTCAATGAATTAGGCGTAGCCATTGGCTTTTCATTAGGATTTAAAACTTAAACCTAATTTCAATTTTTCTTGATACAATATTTAAATATTAGATTATTTAAATAAATACCAAATTAATTATTAAAAATAAAAGGACTTATATTGTTTATATTTTAGCTAGAAGTGGAAAAAAGAACCATAATTAGCCGTTTGCCATTGAATAAAACTGCTTTTCATTAAGATCTGTATCGTTCAGAACCAAAAGCTTCTCCCTTTCCATACTGACAAAACTGTCTTAAACTTTCTAAATATTTTGCAGAACTAAAATTCTGATTAGCAAAAAAGTCAGATTTTTCAGAAAAATTACCATAAGTCAACTTTAAACGCGTTTTTCCTTCGTTTTCACTAAGCTTGTAAGACATATGAAGAGAATTAATAGGCATAGAAGAATCTATAAATTCCCATCTCACTTCTTCATTTTCAACTTCAATACACTTTACAATTAAGAACATTTCACCCCACTTAAAGGTTTTTGTTTTATCTGTGTTTTCTTCTACCACAGTGGTGTACCACTGTTTTATGTTTTCTACTTCGCTTAAAGCTTTAAAAACTTTATTAATTGGCGCGTTTATATGTAGTAAGTGTTCAATTGAATAGGACATTTATGTAAAAATTAAAGATCATTAAACTATTAATAAGAAAGATAAACAAAAACGATAAAAGAATATAATTAATATAATTAAAAAATGCATTGTGTGTAATCAGGCATATCTCAAAAAAGAATTCCTTACCAGACTCCGTGATGTCTATAAATTTAATTCTATGGTCTCTTTTAGCACCAATCTTTTTTATATGTCCTCTATTTTCTAATCCATCAATCATTGATTTAAGCTTTGTAAATGATATACAAAGTTCATTTTGAACCCATTTAATATTTGGCAGTTCACTATTCTCTGATTTTCTTTTGAGAATTTCTGAAAGTAAATACATTTCTCCAAAGTCTATGCCATTTTGATCAAGTATTTTAAAAATGTCCCGAGTTGATTTATTTATTTTTACATAATCAAATACGTCATTCATTTTAAAAATTTTAAAATATCTGAATTTAATTTTAATTTAAATGCAAAAGCCTAGTTAGCCCTTTTTTTAATTTCTTAAAAATAACATATTTCTTATGAGTTATTTTAGAGACAAACCTTAATTTGAAAAATGTTCAGCCCTATTCAAACCCATCTTTTGCTTTAAAAATT
>NZID01000017.1 GCA_002691605.1 Crocinitomicaceae bacterium | reverse complement strand
TCTGAAGATGGAGTAATGATTTTTGGTGGGGGAGTTTCTTCATCAATATCTGAAGCGCAATTTAATGAACTTAAAAGCATAGTCTTAGACTTAAGAACTTCTATTGTTGAGGGAATATAATTAATAAAATATTTATAATGAATAAGTTGAAATTTTTACCATTAGCTGCAATTTTAATAATAGCCCCTATCATTAGTTTTGCTCAAAGTCAAAGAGAATGCTACAATACTGTATCTTTTTGTGAAACTCAAAAAAAAATGGGCTTCACCAGAAATATGCAAAGTTTAAGCGGTGCTTTTGAACAAGGTGATACATCCGTAGTCCAAATAATTGTATATAAAAATATGGAATATAGAATATCTGTGTGTTCACCCTCAAACCCAGAGTTATTGGGGCAATTTCAATTTAAAATTGCTGAAGATGTAACAAAGGGTGTATGGAAAGAAACTACTAAAAAATATGTAGATGATGCCGGAGTTGAGCAAACTAAAACTACTAGAAAAAGAGTTTATGAAAAGAGCGAAGTAGTCAGGTATGATAACTCTAAAGACGAAATGAGTCAAGACTTTATTTTTCAGTCCAATCAAACTAGAAAATTAAAAGTAAAAGTGTATGTTCCTAATTCAGACGGTGGAGAAATGTCATCTGGATTATCAGGAAGTAGCTATGCTTGTGTTGGTTTACTTATAGAACATCAACCAGGCGTTATTAGTGGATTTAATAGATAGACCTTTTTTCTATTTTTAACTTTTATGGTTTTATGAAAGAATTAATTAAAACCAAAAATTTTGCTCTTATTTTCTCCCATAAGGGTCCTGATGGAGACTCTGTTGGTTCTTCAGTTGCTTTAAGCTTATATCTATCTAAAATCGGTGTTGAGAATAAAATTATATTCCCCGATCCTTATCCTCATTTTTTATCTTGGATAACTGGAATTAATAATTCGATAGTAGCTTCTGAAAACCTTGAGAAAGTAGAACAACTTTACAATACTTCAGATTTAATTTTTTGTCTAGACTTTAATCACAGATCCAGGGTCGGAAAAGACTTACAAGAATTGATCTCAAGAAATAATAATAAGTATATATTTGTAATTGATCATCATACACACCCTGAAAATTTCGGAAACTATGAAATAATTGATCAAAATGCTTCCTCTACTGCAGAGCTTATTTACAAATTCATTGATTCCAATAATGACTTAAGTTTAGTTGATATTCCCATTTCTGAAGCTATTTATACAGGAATAATAACCGATACAGGATCCTTTAAGTACTCTTCAGTTACATCTACAACTCATCAGATTGCAGCATTTTTAAAAGATAAAGGACTAAATCAAGTTATTATACATGATAAAATCTTTGATCAAAATTCTGTTTCTAAAATTAATTTATTAGGATATGCGTTACAAAAAATTAAAATTGAAGAATCAGTTTCGCTTGCATTTTTGTTCTTAACAGAAAAGGAGCTAAATATGTTTAATTATCAAAAAGGAGATTCTGAAGGTTTTGTCAATTATTGTTTATCAATTAAGGGTATAGAAAACGCAGTTTTTTTAAGAGAAGATAAAGATATAATTAAAATTTCCATGAGATCTAAGGGTAAAGTTAAAGTAAATGAGTTCTCCAGTAAATTTTACGCAGGTGGAGGTCATCAAAACGCAGCAGGTGCAGCTGTGAAAAACCAAGACATAAATACTGTTGTAAAAGAATTAATTCAAAATTTTAAAGTGTTTTGTTCAGAATAACTATTTTACTTATAATCTTTATAATTTTTTCTTGTAATACCAACTCTGAAAGTTCTTCAGATTTTAAATCTTCTAGTTTTCAAAAAATGGATTCTAAAAAATCAATTGAAATGAACAAGAATTGGTTAAAAGATGAGATTTTTAAAATAGATCAATATTGTTTACGACACGGTTTGGAGATGAAAATTTCAAAGTCAGGTATGAGATACAATATTTTATATTCCAATAAAAATAGTCTAAAACCCAAGATTGGAAGTGAAATAACAATGTCTTATGATATTAGACTTATGGATGCGAAACAGACTCGCTGTTACCATTCTGACTCGAACGGTTTAGCGAAGTTTAAATTAGAACAATCTTTGATTGAATCTGGAATAAATGAAGTTGTTTCTTATTTAAGCAAAGGGGATAGTGCTTTAGTAATACTTCCACACCATATCGCTCATGGAGTTACTGGAGATTCAAAAAAAATCCCTCCTCTGTCAACAGTTCTTTATTTTATAAAAATATTAGATGTCAAGTAATAAAGGTATTTTTATTTGTGCGCTAATTACATGTTCGTTTTCTTGTAAAAGCCCAAAATCTAATATCAAAACTAGCAATGGATATGAATTGTTTTTCCACGAAATTGCTCAAAGTGAAAAAATCATTCCAGAACACAAAATTTTAAATCTTAAAATATCAGCATTTGACAATAATGAGAATTTAGTTTTCTCTTCAAAATACCAAGGTATAAGTAATGTTTCTTCCTTTTATTACGATTCAGCCATATCCAATTCACCCATGAAAGAAATATTATACAATCTTTATGTGGGTGATAGTGTTTCTTTTAATATGTCTTCTAAAATATTCTACAAAAGTTTTTTTGGTGAAAAATTTCATCTATTAGATCATAACAAAGAAAGATCTCTAAAAATTATTCTTAAAGTTTTAAGCTATAATAATTTAGATACTCAAGATTTTTATTTAGATAGCCTTCAAAAGTTAGCAATTAATAATGAAAAAAAATTATTGAGCAAAGAAAAAGAATTTTGGGACAATAACTTTTTAAATATCTTTAAAATTAAGGGTATTTATGCTATGAAATTAGCTTCTAAAGAATCATTTAATACGGATTTAGATAGTTTACCAGATAAAATAGGTTTGTGTTATTCTATTAGTGATTTAAAAGGTCGAGAAATTTATCAATCTTCCAATAATACACCTGAATACTATGAATCTAATATAGAGGGACAATTATTAGATGGATTTAAAATTTTAGTTAATAATTTTCAAAAAGGAGACTCTATACATGCTATTATTCCTTCTAAATTGATGTTCGGTCAAGAAGGTTCCTTTGTAAGTAAAATTCCAGCCTACTGTCCATTAAAAATTCACCTAAGATTACATTAATCATTTTAGGGTTATTATTCAATTATAAATATAGTAGGATATTTTTTCAGTACGATTACCTCATTCTTAAGTACATCAATTTTTTTGGTAAATATTTTTTCGTTCTTTCCAGTGATGTCTATTGCTACACATAACTTTCTGTTTCTATCTTTAAAAGTATTTATTATCTCATCAAAAACCTTTTGATTTCTGTAAGGTGTTTCTATAAAAATATGAGAACCTGTATAAGGTTTTAATTTTTTAAGTGCATTTATTCTTTCTAAACTATTTATAGGAAGATAACCATGAAATTGAAATTTTTGACCATTTAATCCACTTGCCATTAATGCTAGCAATATAGAAGATGGTCCTATTAATGGTTTTATAGAAATTTTATTTTGATGAGCAATATCACAAATTTTTTGACCAGGATCTGCAATTCCTGGACAACCAGACTCACTCATTACCCCCACGTTATTACCATTTAATAAATATTCCAAAATTTTTATAAAGTCATCAGAACCAGACTTTTTATTTATTAATTCAAAAACAGTGTGGTCTATGTCATACTTAGGGTTGAGTTTTCTTAAAAATCTTCTGCTAGTTCGGATGTTTTCTACTGCAAATATTTTTATTTGATTTACAATTTTAATTAAGTAGGGTGGGGTGTATTCAATATTAAAATCTTCTTCGTTGTGAATTGGAACAGGTATTAAATACAGTTTACCTTTCATGGTCTAAAGGAATTTTCTTTATTATTTCTTCACAGGCAGAATATAATAGTTTATATACGTTTTCAAAACCATTTTTCCCACCGTAATATGGATCAGGAACAGACCGTCCTTCTTTTTGATTTATAATTTTTAAAATGAGTTCTACTTTTTCAGCTTCTTTTTTGTTGGAGCATAGTCTGATAACATTAGTATAGTTACTGGTATCCATAACGTAAATTTTATCAAAACTTTTAAAATCGTTAGTATTAAATTTTCGAGCTCTTTGGGAACTAATATCAATATGATGTTTTTCAGCGATTTCTATACTTCTTTGATCTGGAGCATTACCAACATGCCAACCGCTAGTACCACAAGAATCTACATGTAGCGTAATCTTATTTTTATAGGCTAAATCTTCTAATATTCCTTGTGCTAGTGGGGATCTACAAATGTTCCCCAAACAAACCATAAGAACCTTATACATTTAGTTTAGATTATTGTACACTTAACTTTTTCTCTAAGTCTACTAAATAAGTTCTGAAATGCTTGTCAGTTTCAGCTAAGTTATTAACTGTTCTACAGGCGTGTAAAACTGTTGCATGGTCTTTACCTCCACAATGCATTCCGATGTTAGCTAAAGAAGATTTAGTCATTTTTTTAGAAAAGTACATGGCAATTTGCCTAGCTTGTACTACTTCTCTTTTTCTAGTTTTGGACTTCATTAATTCTATGGGTAAATCAAAATAGTCACAGACCACTTTTTGGATATATTCAATAGATACTTCTCGAGCGGTATTTTTAACAAATTTATCTATCATCTGTTTTGCCAACTCTAAAGTGATAGATTTTTTATTTAATGATGATTGGGCAATTAAGGAAATTAATGCACCTTCTAGTTCTCTAATATTATTTGAAATACTGTAAGCTAAATATTCAACAACTTCAGATGGTAATTCAATACCATCAGCATACATTTTCTTATTTAGAATAGCTATTCTAGTTTCTAAATCAGCCATTTGTAAGTCTGCAGAAAGACCCCACTTAAATCTTGAAAGAAGTCTTTGTTCCATACCTTGCATCTCTACAGGAGCTTTATCAGATGTTAAAACCAGTTGTTTACCCGTTTGGTGAAGATGATTGAATATATGAAAGAATACGTCCTGAGTTTTTTCTTTTCCAGCAAAAAATTGAACGTCATCAATTATAAGTACATCAATCATTTGATAAAAATGAATAAAGTCGTTAGTTGAATTGTTTTTTACAGAATCAATAAATTGATGAGTAAATTTTTCGGAAGAAACATACAAGACAGTTTTATTGGGAAGCTGATCTTTTATTGAAATTCCTATGGCATGGCCTAAGTGAGTTTTTCCTAATCCAACCCCTCCATAAATCAAAAGCGGATTAAATGCAGTTCCACCAGGCTTTTCAGCAACTGCAAACCCTGCAGATCTTGCTAGTCTATTACAATCTCCTTCAATAAAATTTTCAAATGAATAATTGGGATTTAAATTAGAATCAACATTTACTTTTCTAAGTCCAGGTATAACAAATGGATTTCTAATACTCTTATTGCTTATGTCAACTGGCATACTTAATTGAGGATTCTTCAGAACATTACTATCGGTGGTGGGTATTTTAATAGTGTATGGATTTTTATTTCCGGTATTATTTTCCATCACAATACTGTACTCCAATTTGGCATCGGCTCCTATTTCTTTTCTAATGATCTTTTTAAGTAAGTCTACATAATGTTCTTCTAGCCATTCATAAAAAAATTGAGATGGAACTTGAATGGTTAAAACTTTACTTTTAAGTTTTACAGGCTTTATTGGTTCGAACCAAGTTTTATATGCTTGAATTGATACGTTATCTTTAATTACATCTAGGCAGTTTTTCCAGGTTGATTCGAAAGTTTTAGTCATTTACAAGTAGTTTTAATATTTTAAATTTTTGGTTTGAAATTTAGCAAAAGAGTTATTAGATAAATTTCGTTAGCCTATCCAAAAAGACATAACAAATATTTAATAAAAAAGTTAAAAAAAAAACTTATTTGCTATTGTTTTTTAAAAATATTTTTTTTCTCTAAGAAATTAAATTTTGGCATAATTTTTTTTAGAAATATTATTTTGAGAAAGATCTTTGATTAGCTTCTTTTTTTTAGAAAATTGAATATCAATTCTTCCCAATGCTAAGGCTCCCCAACCGGCTTGATTTACTATAACGTCTTTATTTTCACTATTTTTAATAATTTTAGCTTTTTCTAAGAATGTATGTGTATGACCTCCAATAATAACATCAATATTTTTAGAAATTTTTGCTAATTTAATGTCCGAAATTTTAGAGGTATTATAATTATGTCCTAAATGACTAAGACAAATTACTAGATCACATTGATATTCAAATTTAAGTTTATCACTCCATTTTTTGGATGTTAAAATAGGATCTAAGTAAACGGTTTCTTTATAGCACGATTTAGAAACCAATCCATCTAGCTGAATCCCAATCCCAAATATTCCTATTTTAATTCCATCCATTTCTTTTATGATGAACTTTTTTGTTTTTCCATCAAGTTCAGTTCCTGAAAAATCATAATTTGAACAAATAAATGGGAAATTGGCATGATGAAGAACATTTTTAAACCCAATTAAACCATTATCAAAGTCATGATTTCCCATAGTTGAAGCAGAATAGCCCATTTGACTCATTATTTTAAACTCTAGACTTCCTTTAAATTTATTGAAATATGGAGTTCCTTGGAAAATGTCCCCTGCATCTAATAAAATTACATTCTTTTCTTCAGATTTTATTTTATTTACTAGGCTAGCAATTCTTCTCATACCTCCCAGACCTGGGTGTTTTGAATGGTTTTTAGGAAAAGAATCTATATGACTGTGAATATCATTGGTGTGTAATAGAGTAATTTTTTTTATTTTTTCTGAAGAATCTAAAAATCGGAAACTACTAAGTAAAGGAATACTAAGTCCTGCAAAAAGAATTTTTTTTGTAAAAGCTCTTCTATTGGTTAATTTGAATTCTTCCATCAAGTTCTGCATTTAAATTTATATTATTATCTCCTATTTTTCTTATGTAGTCGATCATTACATCTCTTAGAAGTAACTGAGTATTCCATATTAAAGGGCAATCTTTAAGAAAGTTCATTCCGTCGCCGCCGTTTGCCAAGTAATTAGTAGTTAAAATTTTGTATTTATTATTAGAGTTAAATTCCTTCACATTAATAAAACATCTACTAATTTTATCTCCACTAATCTTCATTCTTATTCCACTTAATGGCACTCCAGATTTTCTAGAACTATTGTAAAATGATCTTTCCTTAACATATTCTAGTAGTTTTTCCATTTTATTTCCATCTAATTCTAAAATGACTAAATAATTATCAAAGGGCATAATTTCATAAATATCACCAATCTTTACAGGACCTTTATTTAAAGAATTCCTAAATCCACCATTATTTAAAACACAGAAATCTGGAATGTGAGCAATGTTTTTAATTTGCTTTTTTATGTATAAAAGTGATAGATCAGTTATAAAATTTCCTAAAAGACCCTCAGGACACCCCACATTCATATTGACATCCGAATAGTTAATTATTTTATTCATTTCAAATGAAATAGAATCTCTATAATTTGATAAATTAATTTCGTTAAAGTTATATTCCTCAATACTGTTCTTAGCTTTAATATTTAAAGAGTCTGATATAACAATATTGTAACCTTTACAGGAAATAAGCAGTATAAATAATATTACATAATATCCAGAATTTTTGTACTTAAATACCGCCCTCATAAATCAAAATTACCAATAATGTATCAATTTAGCGTGAAGTTAAGAGTTAGATATGCAGAAACAGATCAAATGGGCTATTGTTACTATGGTAATTATGCTCAATATTATGAAGTTGCCAGAGTAGAAACATTAAAATCTTTAGGTATTAGTTATAAAAAATTAGAAGATAAAGGAGTTTTATTGCCAGTCTCAGATTTTACCATAAAATATATATTACCTGCCTTATACGATCAGGAACTTACAATTCGTTGTACATTTAAAGAATTAACAGACTATAAAATAAAATTTGATTACCAAACTTATAATGAAGAATCCAAATTGCTTAATTTTGGTAGCACAACTTTGGTATTTGTTGATAAAGAAACAAAAAAACCCGTAAATTGTCCAAAAGTCATAAAAGACCTACTTATAAATTTAAAGTCATGAGAAATAAGTTTTTCATATTAATTTTTACCTTATTATTTAGTATTTACTACAATGCTCAGTCATTTAAGAGCTTGTATTTCGAATCTATGAACTATTTAGAAGTTTATGATTTTGAAAGTGCATTACCAATCTTAGAAAAAATGTACGAGTTAGATCCTGAAAATGCCAATACCTGTTTTACATTAGGAAATTGTTTAATGAATATGCCCCATAGAGAAAAAGAGGCTATTCCTTATTATGAAAAAGCAATGGAAAGTTTGACAGTTACTTACAGAATGGCTAATCATAAGGAAAAAAAAGCACCCCTTGACGTTATTGATCTATTAGGAAATGCTTATCATATGAACTACGAATTTGAAAAAGCAATTGAAAAATATGAATTTTTTGACAAATTTATTTTTGAAACAGATTTTGAAAGTAAAATGTTGAATAAAAGAAAAATTAGACGTTCAAAATATGCGCTTGAGTTAATTAAAAATCCAATTAATATAGAAGTTAAGTCTATTGATATTTTAAATACCCAACATGCAGAATATAGGCCACTAGTTAATGCAGAAGAAAATATACTATACTTTACTTCTACGCGCCCAGGAGGAAGTTCAGAAATTAAGGATGATCAGGGTAATTATTACGAGGATATTTATTATTCTGAAAAAGTAAACAACCAATGGTCTAAACCTTCTCTTGCTGTAGGGGATTTAAATAGCGAAAAAAGTAACTCCGCTTTATTTTTATCTGCTGATGGAGAAAAGATGTTAACTTCAATGGTTAACACAGATTCAAAGATGGGTCCTATAGGCAGAGGAATTTATGAATCTGCTCATAATGGATTTTCATGGAGAAAACCTCGTATTATAGGCAATAAGGTGAATTCAAATTACTGGGAAACAACAGCAAGCTTAGATTTATATGAAAATATTTTGTTTTTTGTAAGCGATAGAGAAGGAGGTTATGGAGGAAGAGATATATGGATGGTCAAAAAACTTCCTTTTGGAAACTGGACTGAACCTCAAAATCTTGGAGAACCTATAAATACAGAGTACGATGAAGAATCGCCATTTTTACACCCCGATGGAAAAACACTTTATTTTTCATCTGTTGGACATAAATCTATGGGAGGATTTGACATATTCAAATCTACATTAAACGAAAATATTACATGGTCTGCACCTGAAAATATTGGTTATCCAATCAACACAGTTGGTGATGATCTTTTCTTTATGCCAGCAGTAAGTGGAAATCATGCCTATTTTTCATCTTACAGAGACGAAGGAAAAGGGGATTATGATATATTCGAATTAAGTTTACTTAATGAAGAAGAATCTCATTTATCAGTTTATAAAGGAGTTGTTAAATGTCAAAATCAAGTTGTTTTAAAGGATTTAACTATTACTGTAAAAAATGAAAAATCCTTTTCAAATTATGAAAATTACCATCCTAATGACTCAACTGGACATTTTGTATTTGTTCTACAAGCAGGCCACAATTATCATATAGAGTTTAAAATTGATGATTTAATGGCCTTTGATACTATTAATGTACCTGAAAATGAGTTTGGAATACATGAGTACACAAAAGTGGTAGAAATTAAAGAGAAGGAGATTTTAATTGCAGAAGGTGTTGATGTAGATGGCGATATTATTGACAATGAAGCTTTAAGTCAATTATCTAAAAATAACGAGAGTACTTTACAAGTTTTTGAAACCCCAAAGAAGTTAAAAGTAAAATCTATAATAGAAAGTACAAATAATTTTGTATTGAAAAATCCCGATACTGCAGTTGTTGATGTGAAAATGGAAGATAAACACATACTTTTTTACAACAATATTTATTTTAAAACCGAAAGTTCTGATATTTCAAATAGTGAAAAATCAAAATTAGATCTTTTAATTAAAGAGCTCAAAAATAATCCGTCATGGACCATCAACTCCATAGGACATACTGATAGTAAAGGATCTGTAAGGTACAATCAAATTCTATCTTCTTTAAGATCAGAGTCTGTAAAAACCTATCTTTGTAACAGAGGAATTAGTTATAAAAGAGTTCATACAATTGGAAAGGGAGAAAGTTTTCCAATCGCAGAGAACGTTGCATCTGACGGATCAGACAATGCTTCTGGAAGAGAATCGAATAGGAGAGTTGAACTTCAAATTATAAAATAAAAATGCTTCAAAAACTAAGCATTTTAAATTACACATTAATTACTAAAACAGAACTGGATTTTAATAACGGATTAACAGTTATAACTGGTGAAACTGGTGCTGGTAAATCCATCATTTTTGGTGCTATTGAGCTTTTATTTGGAGCAAGGGCATCAATTAAAGTACTTAAGGACCCTAATAGTAAATGCATTATAGAAGGAATCTTTTCACAAAATGATCAACTAATTAATCAACTTCTTAATTTAGATTTAGATGTGAGTAATGAATTAATAATCAGACGGGAAATAAGAAAAAATGGAAATTCCAGATCTTTTATAAATGATTCACCTGTTAAGATTGAAAATTTAAAAATTATCAGTCAATACCTTATTGAAATTAATGGTCAACATCTGTTTAGTAAAATGGGTTCATTAAAATTCAAATATGATTTTATTGATAGCTTTTTAAATCAAAATAGGATTTTATTAGAATATAAAAAAGCATTCAAAGAGTATTCAATTTCAATTGAAAAACAAAACTCACTCAGAAAAAGAGCAAGAGTTTTGAACGAAAAAAAAGACTTTCTTAACTTTCAATTAAAAGAATTATCTAGTTATGATATTGAAAATTGGGACGAAGAATCCATTCAAAATGATCACAATATTGTTTCTAACCAAGAAGAAATTAATTCAATTTTAAGTAAAATCAATAAGCTGTACACTGAAAAGCAAGGTATATTAGAGCTCTTAGATGATCTTATTTCCTATTCAAATAACTTTTTAGAGCATGTTAGTAATTTTTCATCCATAGATAGTAGAATTCAGTCTGCAAAAATAGAAATAGAAGATATTTTTCATGAAATAAATTCCAATTTTGAAGCTAACACTCCAGATAAATATAAATTACAAGAGTTGGATGATTTACTTTCTAAGATCAATTATTTAGTAAAAAAATTTAATGTTGTTGATTTAAATTCACTAATTAATAAAAAACAAAAAATTGTTAAAGAGTTATCTGAATTTACCAAGTTAGATTTAGAACTTAATCAAGCTAATCAAAATGTGGAGTTTTATAAATCTAAATGTTTAAAACTTGGACAAGAGTTATTTAAAAAGAGATTAAAAAATATTCTAACAATTGAAAAAAATATAAATAATATACTTGAAAAATTATCTATGGGTCATGCGGATTTTAAAATCAATTTAACACTTGGACCAGAAATCACTGTTAATGGAACAGATCAAATTTCATTACTTATTGCAGTTAATAATTCTACAAAATATTATCCTATACACCAATTTTCTTCTGGGGGTGAATTATCTAGAGTTGCTCTTGCAATGAAATATATATCTTCAACTTATTCTTCTATTTCATCATTAATTTTTGATGAAATTGATTCTGGAATTAGTGGAAAAGTAGCTTCAGAAGTAGGAAAATTATTAAAAGATATTTCTCTTAAAACTCAAGTTATAAATATTTCTCATCTCCCTCAAGTTGCTGCTATTGCTAATCACCATTTAAATGTAAGTAAAACAGATTTTTTAGGAAAAATGGAGTCAGAAATTAGTTATTTAAAAAAGGAAGATAGAATTCAAGTTTTAGCTAAAATGTTGGGAGGAGATAAAACTGGTAAAGCAGCGTTAAATAATGCAATTGAATTATTAAATTAACGATTGTCAATTTCATCAACATCTATATATTCATTACTATTCCATGTAAATTGACCTGTTGTTAACGGAGGATTAGCCGTAAGAGAGGATATATTCATAATAATAGTTACTCCATCTTTACTTTTAATAGAAGCTTCTTTAATAGTTTTTTTTGTTTCATTTACATTCATAATAACTGTATGATAATTGCTTTTATTAGGATTCTTTGGAAACATTTTAATAGTATGAAAAAGCTCATTATTTAAATTTTCTTTTTTAACATATTTAAACTTAAACCCATCTTCCCACATGTTAAATAAATCACTAGGGTTGATGGTGTTTTCAAGATCTTTTAGTAAATCAATATAACACTCATTATCTTCAATAATATATGTCCATACATTTTCTCCATCGCAGGTAACTTCCCTTTCAGAAGTTTTATAGTAAAATTGCTTGTTTTTAATAATTGCATAACCACTTTGAGTTTCGTTAAAATCCTCACTTGTAATTTTTAAGTTAAAGTTGAATTTTGAAGCGTTATTACTTTGAATAGAATTACTTATAATCTGTAATATTTTGGTGCATTTTTCTTGATCAGATTCATCATTTTGACTAAAAACAACATTAAATGAAAAGATAATTGTTGCACTTAATAAATAAATTTTCGTTATTAAATTCATAATTTCCCTTTTTCTTTTAAGTTATTCAAAAATTGTTCCAAAGCTATTACGTCAGGAATTAATACTTCTCTTGCTTTACTTCCTCTATGTGGACCAAGAAGACCTGTAGCTTCTAATTGATCAACAATTCTACCGGCTCTGTTATATCCCAGTTTTAATTTTCTTTGAAGTAAAGACGCAGATCCTTGCTGATGATTTACAATAACTTCAGCAGCTTCTTCAAATAAACTGTCTAAATCATCATCTAATTCTTTAAGTTCACTAGCTTCATCAACATATTCAGGAAGTAAAAATGCATGTGGATATCCTCTTTGTGATCCGATAAAGTCTGCAATATTATCCACTTCGGGAGTGTCAACAAATCCGCACTGTAATCTAATCAATTCGTTTCCAGGTGAGAATAGCATGTCTCCTCTTCCAATTAGTTGTTCTGCTCCTCCCGAATCCAATATGGTTCTTGAATCTATTTTTGAAGTAACTCTAAAAGCTATTCTTGCAGGGAAGTTGGCTTTAATTGTTCCTGTTATTACATTTACAGAAGGTCTTTGAGTAGCAATAATTAAATGTATTCCAACTGCTCTTGCTAATTGAGCTATTCTAGCAACTGGAGTTTCTACTTCTTTTCCAGCAGTCATAATTAGGTCTGCAAATTCATCTATTACTAAAACAATATAGGGCATATATTTATGACCTTTTTCTGGATTAAGTTTTCTTTGAATAAATTTGTGGTTATATTCTTTAATGGTCCTAACCATCGCTTCTTTTAATAACTCATATCTTGCCTCCATTTCAACACATAGGCTATTTAAGGTATTTACAACTTTGGTAGTATCTGTTATAATAGCTTCTTCTTCATCTGGTAATTTTGCTAGAAAGTGACGTTCAATTTTATTGTATATAGTAAGTTCTACTTTTTTAGGATCTATAAGAACAAACTTCACTTGAGAAGGATGTTTTTTGTACAGAATAGAAACTAAAATGGCGTTTAACCCAACAGATTTTCCCTGTCCAGTTGCACCAGCCATTAGTAGATGAGGCATTTTTGTTAAATCGGTAATTAAAGATTCATTGGATATGGTTTTTCCTAAGGCAACGGGTAATTCCATATTAGAATTTTGAAATTTGTCAGAAGCAATAAGGGATTTCATTGCGACAATTTCGGGTTTAGAGTTAGGTACTTCAATTCCAACGGTTCCTTTTCCGGGCATAGGAGCAATAATTCTTATTCCAAGTGCAGCTAAACTAAGGGCAATATCATCTTCTAAATTTTTTATTTTTGAGATTCTAACTCCTGGAGCTGGAATAATTTCGTATAAAGTGATAGTTGGACCAATTGTCGCCTTTATTTTAGAAATATTTATCTTGTAATTAAGAAGTGTTTCTATAATTTTATTTTTATTGGCTTCTAATTCCTCTTGATCGACTGAGATATTGCCACTACCATGTTCAATCAAAAGGTCTATGTTGGGAAGTTTATAGTTAGATAAGTCTAATTTAGGATCGTATTCACCAAATTCTTTTACTTTATTTTTTATGTCTTTTTCAGAAAGTTCTGTTTCATTAGTACCTACTTCTACAGCTAAGTCTACTTTTTCATCTAAGGATTGTGTTGTTTTATTAATTTTTGATGTGCTGGAAGGATCTGGAGTTTCAAGTTCTAAATCATTTAAAGAATTTATTTCTTCTTCATTACTTACTTGCAAGTCTAATGATGGGGAATCATTTTTCTTTTCTTTTTCAGGATTCTGGATTACGATATCATTTGAATTAGGAACTTTTGAAAATCCATTTTCATCGATTTTCTTTTCAAATAACCATTTTGATAATTTATTGAAAAAACTAACCATCCAACTTAGAGATGGATTAAATAGTAGAATGACCGATCCGATTGCAAAGAAAAAAATAAAAAATCCAGTTCCCACAGATCCTAGCACTCCTTCAAGCCATTCATTAATTACTAGCCCATAAAGACCGCCCATAAAGTCGAGATCTGAATTTTGAAAAACAAAGCCAAAGAACATACAAAACCATATGAGAGAAATAAAACTTACTTTAAATGTTTTTATCATCGGAAGTAATTCATGTTTGAATAATGCCTTGAATCCAACAATAAAAAGTAAAAATGCAAATATATAAGAAGATACCCCATACCAAACCTTTAAAAATTGATGGGCTGTATATGCCCCAAATTTACCCAGCCAATTATGGATTTCAAATTCTTCCCCGTTAAAAACGAAACCAATTGACTTTCCATCTATAATACTTAAATCGTATTTCCAAGTAAATAAATAGGAGGTAAATGCAAAAAATAAATAGGTTGAAATCAGTATTAAAAATAAACCAGAAGTTTTATGAAATCTCTCATCATTAAAAAAGGATTTTATTCCAATAAAATATTCTTTTTTATCTTTCTTTTTTTGAGAATTAAATTGAAAGTTTTTATATTGATTTTTAGTATTCATTTAAATAGATTATCAAAAATAAAATAATCTCCTATGATTATAGAATTCTATTCTATGTATTCTTAACGTAACTTTGTTAGGAATTATTGGCTCATTAAATCCTGAAAATCCTTCATGGTATAAATAGAGGTTTGATTGTCTATTTCAAACATCATTGGATCAATCGGTTTTTGAATTACCGAAGCAGCCTTGTAAGAAGATATGAAATCTTGAGAAATAATTTCATAATATATTGGAAAACCCTTCAAATTCTTAAAGTTATTATTATAGGCATTACTAATTTCTTTGGTGAAAAAAACTGTAGAAGTTGATTTATCTTCATTTATTATAGCCTTATTACAGAAAAAATCTAAAATAGTATCTGAATTAGGTAAATATGTTGTTTTTTCTGTATTGTTAATTTCATTTTCTATAATGATTCCAAACTTTTTATCCATCAGTTGAATAAGTAGGATGTGTTTTTTTAATAAGGTATCAATAATGCTAGTTTGTACACCAATTTTGGTATGTTGATCGATTCTAGCTAATTCTCCAGAAATATAATATTCAAGTTTGGAAGGCATCAATTTTTTATCTTTTGTAGAAGAATCAAAATACTCATGATTTATTTCATAAGTAATCATCCCTTCAAAACTTTGACTTTGACATTTAATTGATACTGTGAATAGAAATAATATGATAAATCTAATCATTGCATTTGAAAATGGATAACATGGTCTTTATTTCACTTAGATAGTTTTTGATTTTTAAATAATTAAAAGTTTCTTCTAATTCATAGAAGTCTTTTTCTACATATTCTTTATTAATTTTTATAGCTTTTAGGTGCATTTCCATTCCATATTGCTTAATGTTATAATCTAAAAGTACATTAGGGATTTCATTAAATGGGGTACACCAATTTACATCTTTTATATCTATTTCATTAGCTGTAATAATATTATAAATAGAATCATTTTCAAGGGACTTTACTTTTATTTCTTTACAACTTGTCCCTAGGTAATCAAATGGTCTTCCATCTAAATCAATAATTTCATAGGTTGGAAGATCGTCTAGCAAATAATAAATAGAACTGGAATCTAATGAGGTAAATTTATTGTTATTTCCTAAACCAAAAATAAGCTTTAAATTTTTGGTATTACAGTCGTTAATTAAACCTAATTCTGAACCTTTAGTTGGAAAAATAAATTCATTTTTATATACATTTCCATTAAAGGTCATCACCATTTTTTTTGGTAATAGGAACATCAATGACTTATGATTTTTTTCAAGGCAAGGATAGCTTATTTCATATTCAATTTTCCCTTTCTTAATTCTAGTTTTACTTTTGTTACAAGAACAAGTAAACAAAAAAAATAAAATAAGGGATAAACAACTTACAGGTATTTTTTTCATAATTATTGTTAGTGAATATAGAAGATTTATTTAATAAAATTTAAAAAATCTATTAAATCTTGAATCATTAGGTAATTTAAAATTTGGATCACTAATTCCACAAATTACTATTTTTTTCACTTCTTTTTTTAAATAATCTAATGAAACTATTTTATTATTATAAATGATATGACCAATTTTTTTTGAATTATTTGTAATCCAAATAAATGGAAATGAATCTTTAATAAGTTCTTTAGCTATTTTTTTTCCTTTCTTTCCAGCTCCCCAAATAACCAGTTGGTTATTTTCTTTAACTTCGTATTTTTTTAAAT
Organism: Crocinitomicaceae bacterium; assembly: GCA_002691605.1. GTDB lineage: Bacteria > Bacteroidota > Bacteroidia > Flavobacteriales_D > Parvicellaceae > MED-G20. Next base: position 4,128 of record NZID01000017.1, on the reverse strand, counting down.
AATAAAGTTTAAGAGGAATAAAATTTTCGAAACTATATACTTTTTCGTTTCTCGAAGTTCTCTTCGGGTGATCTCTCCAAAAATGAATAGTTTTTTGGGTAGTTACAATCTTTAAATTTCCATAATATACCTTAAATGCAAAATGATAGTCTTCCGGAAAGATAAGATCTTGAAATCCATTTATTTTAAGAAAATCATTTAGATGCATCATCCAACAGCAAGAGGGGATACTACATTCTTTATAGATTTCATTAAAATTATTTGAATTTGCAGTTAGATTATTTAACCAATGAGCATAATTTATATATCCATTTCCCATTTCTTTTTTTGAAGAAAAGTAAGCTACTTTTCCAATTGCAATGAACTTTTCACCTTTAAGCAATAGTAAATTTCTTAAATCTTCTATTTTGTTTTCATCCATTAAATCATCGGCATCCATTCTGCATATATATCTTCCACTAGCCAAATTGGCACCTGTTTTTAAAGCTTCAATTATACCACTTCCATTATTGGCAACTATTTTTATTCGATGGTCTTTTATTTGATGTTCTTCAGCTATTTTTAACGAATGATCAGTAGATCCGTCATTAACAAGAATTATTTGCAATTTTGAATAGCTCTGTCTTAAGATGGACTTTAAACAATCTTTAAAATAGGGCATTGGATTTTTAAATGGTATGATTATACTTACCATAAATTATTTATCAATTAAATTTAACCTTTACAAATATTCATTTTTATATTTGTTTTTGAAAGAATAATAAAATGTTTGAAAATTTAACAGAAAGATTTGATCGAGCTTTTAAAGTTTTGAAAGGTCACGGACAAATCACAGAAATAAATGTAGCGGAAACTTTAAAAGAAGTAAGGAGAGCTCTTCTTGAAGCAGATGTTAGTTTCAATACAGCAAAGGCCTTTACCAATACAGTTAAGGAAAGAGCTTTAGGTCAAAATGTCTTAAACAGCATTTCACCAGGGCAACTTTTAGTCAAAATTACTCAAGAAGAATTGACTTCTTTAATGGGAAGTGAAAAAGCAGATATTAATCTTACTGGAAATCCAGGAATCGTATTAATGTCAGGTCTTCAAGGCTCAGGGAAAACTACTTTTTCTGGGAAACTTGCTAATTATTTAAAGACTAAAAAGAATAAAAGACCACTTTTAGTTGCTTGCGACGTATACAGACCAGCGGCTATTGATCAACTACATGTTGTAGCAGATGGAATTGGAATAGAAGTTTATTCCGAAAAAGACTTAAAAAATCCCGTTAAAATTGCTCAAAACGGTGTCAAATTTGCAATAGAAAATGGTTTTAATTTGGTAATTATTGACACTGCTGGTAGGCTAGCTGTAGATGTTGAAATGATGAATGAAATTTCTAATATTAAAAAAGCTATAAAGCCAACAGAAACTCTATTTGTAGTTGATTCTATGACAGGACAAGATGCAGTTAATACTGCTAAGGCATTTAATGAAAAAGTAGATTTTGATGGAGTTGTTTTAACTAAACTTGATGGTGACACTAGAGGAGGAGCTGCTCTTTCTATAAAATCTGTAGTCAATAAACCAATCAAATTTATTGGTACTGGTGAGAAAATGGATGCTTTAGATATTTTTCATCCAGATAGAATGGCAGACCGAATTTTAGGTATGGGAGATGTTGTTTCATTAGTTGAAAGAGCCCAAGAACAATACGATGAAGAAAAAGCTAAGAAACTTCATAGAAAAATAAAGAAAAATCAATTTGATTTTAATGATTTTAAAGATCAAATAGGTCAAATCAAAAAAATGGGAGGGGTTAAAGATATTGCGGGAATGATTCCTGGAATGAAAAAAGCATTGAATGGTAATGAAGTTGATGAAAGCTCTTTTATCCCTATATTGGCTATGATTGATTCAATGTCTCCTAAAGAAAGAGCATACCCAGAAATTATTAATATGCAAAGAAAAAAGAGAATTGCTGTTGGTAGCGGAAATGATATTCAGGAAGTTAATAAACTAATGAAACAATTTAATCAAACTAAAAAAATGATGAAACTAATGAGCAATAAGCAGAACATGATGAATATGATGAAGCAATTTAAAAAAATGGGTGGTAAAATGCCGATGTAAATTTTATGCAGATACTAGACGGGAAAAAAACATCAATCGATATTCAGGAAGAATTATCTCAAAAAGTAAGACAGATTACAAATAGTGGTAAAAAGGCTCCTCATTTAGCAGCTATTCTAGTAGGAGAAGATGGCCCTAGTAAAACCTATGTCAATGCCAAAGTAAAAGCTTGTCAAAGAGTGGGTTTTAAATCCACTTTGATTCAATTAAATTCTAATGTCTCTGAAAAAGAACTTTTAAATCAAGTAGATCTCTTAAATAAAAATAAAGATATAGATGGTTTTATAGTTCAGTTACCTCTTCCAAAACATATTGATGAAAATAAAATTATTTTAGCTGTAAATCCTGAAAAAGATGTAGACGGATTTCATCCGGAAAATGTGGGTAAAATGACTCTTGGTTTACCTACCTTTTTACCTGCAACTCCAAATGGTATAATTGAACTACTTAAAAGGTATAATATTCCAACTTCTGGAAAAAATACCGTTGTTGTTGGAAGAAGTAATATAGTAGGTACTCCAATTAGTATTCTAATGTCTAGAAAAAATTATCCTGGAAATTCTACTGTTACTTTGGCACATAGCAGAACTGAAAATTTAAAGGAAATTTGTTCAAATGCGGACATCCTGATTGTTGCTATTGGAATTTCTGAATTTATTTCAGAAGATATGATTAAGCAAGATGCTGTTATTATCGATGTGGGTATTCATAGAGTTAAAGACTCGTCCAAAAAAAATGGTTTTAAATTATTAGGTGATGTGAAATACAAGGAGGTTGCCCATAAATCATCTTATATAACTCCTGTTCCTGGTGGAGTTGGTCCAATGACAATTGCTTCACTTTTAATGAATACCTATATTGCTTGTTATGGGAGAGATAAGTAAAATATTAATTGCCAACAGAGGCGAAATAGCTCTTCGTATTATGAAAACTTGCAACAAACTAAATATAAAATCCGTTGCAATTTTTTCAAAAGCAGATCAAAATGCTCCATTTGTAAATTATGCAGATGAAAAAATTTTAATTGCTCCTGGTTCTTCAAGCAAAAGTTATTTAAACCAAGAATTAATTATTCAAAAAGCACTTGACCACAAAGTTGATGCGATACATCCTGGATATGGTTTCCTCTCTGAAAATGCTGAATTTGCTTCTAATGTAATAAAAGCAGGAATTATTTTTATTGGCCCTTCCCCAAAGGCCATTAGCTTAATGGGGGACAAACTATCTGCAAAAAATACAGTTTCAAAATACAATATCCCCTTAGTTCCAGGTGTAAATGAAGAAATTACTGATATTGAAAAAGCGATGGATTCAGCAGAAGAAATTGGCTTTCCTATTTTAATCAAAGCTTCAGCAGGAGGAGGAGGAAAGGGGATGAGAATAGTTGAAAATAAAAATGAATTTAAATCCCAAATGAGTAGAGCGGTGAGTGAAGCAAAAAATTCTTTTGGTAATGGGGCAGTTTTTATTGAGAAATATTTAGAAAAACCAAAACATATAGAAATTCAAATTTTAGCCGATCAATTGGGAAATGTTGTTCATCTTTTTGAGAGAGATTGTTCAATTCAGCGTAGGCATCAAAAAGTAATTGAAGAGGCTCCCTCTTCAGTTTTAACAGAAAATCTTAGAAATGAGATGGGTTTAGCAGCCATTAATGTAGCTAAGTCTTGCAATTATCACGGTGCTGGCACAGTTGAATTTATTTTTCAAGACAATCAGTTCTACTTTTTAGAAATGAATACTAGGCTACAAGTAGAACATCCCGTTACTGAAATGATCACAGGTTTAGATTTGGTAGAAGAGCAAATTAATATAGCCAACAACAAAGCTCTTAAATTTACTCAAAATGATTTGAACATTAAGGGTCACTCTATTGAAATAAGAGTTTGTGCAGAAGATCCTTACAATAATTTTCTTCCTGATACTGGATTTATTGAACTATATAATCTCCCAAAAGGTGAAGGAGTAAGAATAGATGATTGCACAAAAAAAGGCTCAGAAGTATCTATTCATTAT
>NZID01000016.1 GCA_002691605.1 Crocinitomicaceae bacterium | reverse complement strand
TCTTTAATTTTTGTAACGGATTGGATGGCTAATTCAGCCGAACTGTTCAATAGTCGATTAATCCATAGGTTATCAAATTAAGCCCTGTATTAAGTATTCACGCTGGTCAGGATATTCTTTGATGTTGGCGTTAATATCGTCATTCGTCATCCACAACCAGTTTACTTGCTCATCATCCTCATAGATGGCAAATTTGGCATGCCCTTTGTCGCGCAGTGCTCGATGCGGTACCACATTGATAAGTTTAAATTCAATTTTACTGGTCATAATGATTTATCCTGATATGCATGTATTGTCTATTACCTAAGGCTCAGAGGCCATCATAACTGCATTATTTATTTCGCGCTCTAATGCCTTCGCGCAAAGCATTAATTAACTCTTCTGCGCTGATACCTTGGCCAGAGATAAGACCAAGTACTTCAAGTAGCTCAGAATCGGCACTTTTAGAATTCACGGCATCAATAACAACATCAGCCACCAGCGGGGCGAGTTGCTTACGTGCGGTGTTAATGGTTCTAACCACTTTAGCTAGGTTAACAGTACTTTCTCGATGTATATCTGACATGTCATACGCCTACGTTGAGTTGATTTGTACAATTGATACTAACCTACTTATTTAACATGCAACCCCAAATAGAGGTCCGGCCGGTAAAAGCGTTGAAATTAGCCACATCGAACGTAACCTTATGAATATTAAGAGTTAATCAACCAGCAGTTCAAAAGTCATGGGCTTAACCTGCTTGGTTAGATCCAGCTCAAAACTTCCCAGCCTACCCAAATGCTCGGTATGGTATGGTGAGAATGCGGCCATAATGTCGCGGGTGATATTGTACCCTTCCGACTTCAATTGATTAAACACTTCGGTCATCGCGTTTACGTTGTATAGGATCGCGAAGTTAGCTAGCAAATGATTGTATTTAACGATTTTGCTTTGTTCGTGTCTCAAGTTTGCAGGAATTTTCCCGCCATTAGCAAAAAACAACCACCGGGCAAACTCATTGAACTCTTCGCTCTTACAGGTCGCTGCCTGGATTGTTTTGCGCAGATCAACGTCGGTGATGTATTCGAGCAAGAACATGGTTCTGACCACTCGCCCGAGTTCACGGAACGCAAAGTACAGCTTGTTTTTTCGGTTCTTGGTGCCGAACCGGCGCAGGATTGTCGAGGCGGTTATTTTCCCTGCTTTAACTGACATGGCCGGTCGCATCATATCCGCATAGTGCTTTTCAATGAGATCCCACTTGATCGGCTCCTTGAACAAGGACTGAATATGCTTGAGTACCATGGAGCGATCAGGCTTATAAAAGCTGAGATCTTTGATATTTCGGATACGGGGCATGAGCTTTATGCCCAGCAAGTACGCCAGGCCAAAGACGGGTGTGGATTGCGCCTGTGTATCGCCGTGAACGGTGTCCGGATTAAAATCAGATTCATCGTTGAGTAGGCCGTCCAAGATATAAATCGCCTCGTAGACACCGCAGGGAATAAACCGGCTGAACAATGCAATATAGGTGTCCGAGACGTGGTAATAGGCAATGCCGCCATAGCTGCCATACCGAATATGGTATTCAGATAGCAAATTATCTTCGTAGAGATCCCAAAGTTTTCCATCAGCGGACACACTGCTGCCTGATCCCCAACACTCAATGAGCCGGTATTTCTTATACTCGCTATTGATCTTCGCAATAGCTTTATCGAGACGCGCTTCCGTCGTGCGTTTTAAGTTAAGCCAGGCGACTTGCTTGCGAGAAACGCCCTGCACAGATCGCACGGTTTCGGTGGGACCAATGTTGGTACCGTAACAAAACACGGTCAGGACAAAACGTAACTCCGGGTCGCTGATACGTGATTCGAAGCCCGACAACGGGCCAAAATGTTTATTCAGGTTCAGCCACTTTTCGACATTGATAATCACATCAAGCAGGTTGATTTTGTCCAACCGATCGCGCAAAAGCGCTCCAATTTCTTCGACTTCAGGTAAGGGTTGATCAGGCTTTGGTTTACCGATAATCAGATTCCCGTTTTCAATACGAACCAGTTCGTCCTCCGGGAATTGGCTGTCAGCTTTCCGGCAGCTCGTTTCCATGGACTTCTTCAGCGTTGTTGTAAATTCAGTATCACCGGCGACGAGCCCTACCTCCTCGCAATAGGTAGGCAACTGCGCTTCGTATTCTTCCCAGGTGATCATCTGCTCCCGGTAATCATCGAAGGTTTCACTGTAGGGAATGAACAAGTCACCGGTACTCAGTTCTTCAGCGATCCGTTCAAACACACACAGCTCAAAACAGGTTTTATTAACCTCCGTCACCTGTGCTGATTTGGTTGATTTTCCCGTGACTAATTTCCACCAGCTTTCGCGAATCCAGCGAATATTAATGACATTTCTGGAAGAGGGATCGTTCGGATCGCTTTGAATTGACAGGAACTCCGTGCGACGCTTTTTGTGCTTCAAAATAAACTGGAACGCATTGAGCAAGTCCTTGTCTTCCGTGGCCGATGCCAGGTTGAGTATTTCAATCGTACGAAACAAGGTGGATCGTTGCTTTTTATAGAGTCGAACCATAAACGGCAAATAGTTGTTGCCTGCGAATGACATATATTGTTCGCACATTTGCATTAGCTGATCACTGTTCTTTCCCAGTATCGGATCAAAAGCTGCCACCGAATCGGGTTTATCAAGATACACCTTGACCGTCCCAGACAACACAGAAATCAAATGATCGGTTTGCTTTTGATGGTCTGCAAGGTACTTCTCCAACAGCTTCTGCGCCGAGCGATCCATTTTTAACAACATCTTGATAAAAATATCGGCGGCGTTATCCAGTGTTTGTGCGTATTGGTGCCGGATTAAAACGATGACGAGTGCGAGTCGCTTGTTCAGCTTTAGTTTCATCAATTCGGCGTAATCCAGGGCCTTGGCCTCGTTGATAAACTGCTGGTGTTTAACTGGCGGCAACCCCAAATCCGTGGGCAAAAGTGTTTGCAGGGATGTAAGCCATTCCAGGTATTGGATGTACGCATGGATATTGCGAGGGGTCGGGCGTTTGGGTTCATTTTTCAGCGTGCTCCAACCAAAACCATTCAGTCCTGTGCTAGATCGAAGAATATCGTTGATGCATTGGCGACTTTCAGACTCTAAAAAGCCACACAATTGATCGTAATACCGAGTGTTGACTTCGGCCCTGGCCGCCTGACATATCCGCTCAAGTACACTGAACGCCGGTAACTCGTATCGCTCTTTGACCAAATATTCCAACGTGACATTGATGATATCCGGTAATGCTTCTTTGGTAGTCGCTGCCTCAAGTGCCCAAATCTGTGCCAATTCAGAGGTCTTGGCCGCATCGTAGGCTTTTATATTAAGATGGCGCCGAATCAGCTTTACGTGACGATCCTTCGCGCCCGATGTGTAATAGGTTTGGAGATCCTTCAGTGTCACCCGCGAACGGCACTGATTTTTAATGTGCGTGATGATCACCTTTGGTATTTCACCCAGGTTTACGAACCGGCCCAATCGCTGCGTGATTTTTAGCTGAATCAGGAGCCCCAAAAAGGATGCGCTGGTTCGTTTACAGTGACGCAGTGCAAACTTCTGATCTTCCGGCGTAGGTGTATAGACATCCCCTAACTCATCTTCGGTGATATTAGATTTAATTCGTGGATAAGCTGTCTGATAGATAGCGGCCATCGACTTAAATTTTCTCTGATAGATGCATTATTGTGTAAAAGCATCGCGTTATAGTTATCAGGTTTCTAGTCGTCATTTGGATATGCCTAGATTAGTCGCAAGTGGCTTTCATTGCTTTATTCCTTGTGATGGCCTGCCATTACGTCGCCTGAATTGATCTTATCCCCATCCTTGATAATAATATGAGCATCTACAGGTAAATTGTAAGATTTTAATTCCTCCCCTGATTTATCTAAAACAGAGATAGTAGGTATCATCTTCTTATCTCTATTTTCTTTGATAACAATTTCTGTAAAGCCAGTTTGCTCATCAACTTCTTCACGATAGGTAACTCCTTCGACTAAATTATTAAACTTCGCAGTTCCTTTGAATTCAGAAATTATTACAGCATTATAAGGATCCCATTTACAAATGACATCACCTTTCTTCAATTTATCTTTATCAGCTACTAGTAATTTTGAACCATAAGGAATATTTGCAGTCATAGTAACATTCTTGGACTTATCGGTTAATTTAAGTTCCCCTGCTCTACCTATAACAATAGTTTCGGTACTTCCATCATCACTAGTTCTTTCAACTGTTCTTAACTCTTCAATTTCAATAAGCCCGTCAGATTTTGCAGATAACTCTGCTTGATCAGCAATATTGGATGCAGTTCCTCCGACATGAAAAGTTCTTAAAGTTAGTTGTGTTCCAGGCTCTCCAATTGACTGGGCCGCAATAACACCTACTGCTTCCCCTTTTTGAACTAATTTTCCAGTGGCTAGGTTTCTACCATAGCATTTAACACATACTCCCCTAGTCAGTTCACACGTTAATACGGATCTAATTTCTACTTCATCGATACCAGCGACTTCAATAGCTTTTGCTAAATCTTCATTAATTTCTTGCCCTTCTGCAACAATAATTTCTCCAGTTTCAGGATTCTCTACATCAAATAATGCAACTCTACCTAAAATTCTGTCATAAAGACTCTCTACAATTTCATCACTCTTTTTAAGAGCAGAAACGGTTAATCCTCTTAAAGTTCCACAGTCTTCGTGATTGATCACCACATCCTGAGCTACATCTACTAGTCTTCTAGTAAGATAACCAGCATCTGCTGTTTTAAGAGCAGTATCAGCTAATCCTTTTCTAGCTCCGTGAGTGGATATGAAATACTCTAAAATTGATAAACCTTCTTTAAAATTAGATAATATCGGATTTTCAATAATATCTTGACCTCCTGAAGCGCCAGACTTCTGCGGTTTAGCCATTAATCCTCTCATACCCGATAGTTGTCTAATTTGTTCTTTAGAACCCCTAGCTCCAGAATCCATCATCATAAAAATAGAATTAAAACCTTGTTGATCTGATTTTAATTTTTCCATCAATGTATGAGTTAACCTAGAATTAGTATGCGTCCAAATATCAATAATCTGGTTATATCTTTCATTGTTAGTGATTAGACCCATATTATAGTTCATTTTCACTTCATCTACCTCTTTTCTAGCTTTTTCAATTAGGATGTCTTTTTCTTTTGGAACTACTACATCTGATAAATTAAAAGATAAACCACCTTTAAACGACATATAATATCCCAATTCTTTAATATCATCTAAAAATTTAGCTGTATTAGGAACACCAGAAATTTTAATAATCCTCGTAATAATATCTCTTAGGGATTTTTTAGTCAATAATTCGTTTATATAACCCGCTTCATTAGGAACCAGTTCATTGAATAATACTCTCCCTGTTGTCGTTTCAATTATTTCAGAAACATCTTCCCCGTCTTTATGATTAAGAATTTTTACTTTAATTAAAGCATGCAGATCTAATCTCTTTTCATTGTAGGCAATCTTAACCTCTTCAGGAGAATAAAAAGTCATTCCTTCTCCCTTTACAATATGGTCTTTTTCAGATTTCCTAATTTTAGTAATATAATATAGTCCTAAAACCATATCCTGTGAAGGAACAGTAATTGGAGCGCCATTAGCTGGGTTTAATATATTATGTGATGCTAACATTAGTAATTGAGCTTCAAGAATTGCAGCATTACCTAGGGGTAAGTGAACAGCCATTTGATCTCCATCAAAATCAGCATTAAATGCAGTACATACTAAGGGATGTAATTGGATAGCTTTACCTTCAATTAATTTGGGTTGAAAAGCTTGAATGCCTAGTCTGTGTAATGTAGGGGCTCTATTTAAAAGTACTGGATGCCCTTTCAAAACATTTTCTAATATATCCCAAACTACTGGTTCTTTTTTATCAACTATTTTTTTAGCAGATTTAACAGTTTTAACTATCCCTCTTTCAATCATCTTTCGAATGATAAATGGTTTGAATAGTTCAGCTGCCATTCCTTTTGGCAAACCACATTCATGTAATTTTAATGTAGGACCAACCACTATTACGGATCTTGCAGAATAATCGACTCTTTTTCCAAGTAAGTTTTGTCTAAAACGTCCTTGCTTTCCTTTTAAACTGTCAGAAAGTGACTTTAAAGGTCTGTTTTTATCGGTTTTAACTGCACTAGATTTTCTAGAGTTATCAAATAATGAATCCACAGACTCCTGAAGCATTCTTTTTTCATTTCTAAGAATTACTTCTGGTGCTTTAATTTCAATTAACCTTTTTAATCGATTATTTCTAATGATCACCCTTCTATATAAATCGTTTAAATCAGAAGTAGCAAATCTTCCGCCATCTAATGGAACTAAGGGTCTTAAGTCAGGTGGAATTACGGGAACAACCTTCACAATCATCCACTCAGGTCTGTTTACAATTCTTGTATTAGCTTCTCTAAATGATTCTATTACTTGGAGTCTTTTAAGAGCTTCATTTTTTCTTTGTTGAGAAGTTTCATTATTAGCTTGATGTCTTAATTTATAAGAATTCGCATCTAAATCTTCTTTTCTTAATAATTCATGAAGTGCTTCAGCCCCCATTTTTGCTATAAATTTGTTAGGATCTGAATCTTCTAGATATTGGTTTTCTTTAGGAAGTGTATCTAAAATATCTAAATATTCTTCTTCAGTTAAAAAATCCATTTTCTGGAGTGGTTCCCCTTCCGCATTCTTTGTCTCTCCCGGTTGAATTACAACATATCTCTCATAGTAAATAATTTGGTCCAACTTTTTAGTTGGTAAACCAAGAAGATATCCGATTTTATTAGGCAAAGATCTGAAATACCATATGTGGGCAACTGGAACAACTAATGAGATATGTCCCATTCTTTCTCTTCTAACTTTTTTTTCGGTTACCTCAACACCACATCTATCACAAACTATTCCCTTATATCTGATTCTTTTGTATTTCCCACAATGACACTCATAATCTTTAACTGGACCAAAAATTCTTTCGCAAAATAATCCATCTCTTTCTGGTTTATAAGTCCTGTAATTTATGGTTTCAGGCTTTAAAACTTCCCCGTGAGATCTTTCGAGAATAGATTCTGGTGAAGCCAAGCTGATGGTGATTTTATTAAAATCACTGTTAAATTTATTATCTTTTCTAAAAGCCATTTTTTATTTATCTTTTGTGTATATTAATCTAAATCTATATTTAATCCTAAACCTTGGAGCTCATTGAGCAGAACATTGAAAGATTCTGGAATACCTGGTTTAGGTAAATTCTTTCCCTTAACAATGCATTCGTATGCTTTGGCTCTTCCTTGAACATCATCAGACTTAACTGTGAGAATTTCTTGAAGAATATTAGAGACACCAAATGCTTCTAGTGCCCACACTTCCATTTCCCCAAATCTCTGACCACCAAATTGAGCTTTTCCTCCTAATGGTTGCTGAGTAATTAATGAATAAGGTCCAATTGATCTTGCATGCATTTTATCATCTACCATATGACTCAACTTAATCATATATATAATACCAACTGTAGCAGGCTGATCAAATTTTTCACCTGTTCCTCCATCATACAAATAAGTTTTACCATTTCTAGGGATACCCGCATCGTCAGAATATTTGTCTATATCTTCTAAAGAAGCACCATCGAAAATTGGAGTAGAAAATTTAAGTCCTAACTTTTGACCTGCCCAACCTAAGACTGTTTCATAAATTTGTCCTAAGTTCATTCTTGAAGGTACTCCAAGTGGATTTAATACAATATCTACTGGTGTTCCATCTTCTAAAAATGGCATATCTTCTTCTCTTACAATTCTAGCAACAATTCCTTTATTACCGTGTCTTCCAGCCATTTTATCACCTACTTTAAGTTTTCTTTTCTTAGCAAGGTAAACCTTCGCCATCTGAATGATACCATTAGGCAATTCGTCACCAACGACGATTTGGAATTTTTTACGTTTCGCTTTACCAATTAATTCAGTAGCCTTTAAGTTGTAGTTATGTAATGTGGTGTCTACTAAATCATTGATTTTTTCATCTTTGGTCCAATTTTTAGAGTTGATATTAATAAAGTCAATTGAGTTTAGAGTTTTTTGGGTAAACTTAACCCCTTTTTTAATCACCTGCTCCTTAAATACATTAATAACCCCTTCCGATTTATTATCCCCTAAAATTGTCATTAATTTTTCAATTAATATTGACTTTAGTTCAGCCAATTTAGTATTCATTTCAGCATCTAATTGTTCTATAATTGGTTTATCAGCTGCTTTTGATTTTCTATCTTTAATCGCTTTTGAAAAAAGCTTTTTGTCAATAACAACACCTGTAGTAGATGGTGAAACTTTTAGGGAAGCATCCTTAACATCACCCGCCTTGTCTCCAAAAATTGCTCTAAGTAATTTTTCTTCAGGTGTGGGGTCACTCTCTCCTTTTGGAGTGATTTTTCCAATAAGTATGTCTCCTTCTTTTACTTCTGCTCCTACTCTGATAATTCCATTTTCATCAAGATCTTTTGTAGCTTCTTCACTTACATTGGGAATATCGGAGGTTAGTTCTTCTAAACCTCTTTTCGTATCACGAACATCTAAACTATACTCATCTACATGAACACTAGTGAAAATATCGTCTTTAACTACTTTTTCAGAAATAACAATGGCATCTTCAAAATTATAACCTTTCCATGGCATAAAAGCCACCTTTAAATTTTGTCCAAGGGCTAACTCACCATTTTCAGTTCCATAACCTTCTACTAATACTTGGCCTGCAGTTACTTTATCTCCTTTTTTAACAATAGGTCTTAAATTTACAGCTGACCCTTGATTTGTTTTTTGAAATTTAGTTAAGTGATAAATAGTGGTATCTGTATCGAAACTTACTAAAACATCGTCTGAAGATAAATTATATTTAATATTAATTTCTTTAGAATCTACATAAATAACTGTACCGTCTTTTTCTGCATGAATCAATACTCTTGAATCTTTTGCAATAAGTTTTTCAATTCCAGTACCAACAATTGGAGAAGATGGATTTAATAAAGGCACTGCTTGTCGCTGCATATTAGAACCCATTAGCGCTCTGTTGGCATCATCATGCTCTAAAAACGGAATACATGATGCTGCGATTGAAGCTATTTGGTTAGCTCCTACATCAATTAGATTAATTTCTTCTTTAGGTGGAAGTGGAAAGTCTCCCATAAATCTTGAAATCACATTTTCATTTTCAAAAACACCATTTTTATTGATTTTAGCATTAGCTTGTGCAATATATTTATTGTCTTCTTCTTCCGCCGAGTGGTAAACAGGCTCTGACCCCAAATCTACTTTACCATTTTTTACTTCTCGATAAGGCGTTTCAATAAATCCTAGTCTGTTTACTTTTGCATATACACAAAGAGAAGATATAAGTCCAATATTGGGACCTTCTGGTGTTTCAATTGTGCATAATCTACCGTAGTGAGTATAATGAACATCTCTGACTTCAAAACCTGCTCTCTCTCTCGTAAGACCCCCTGGCCCTAAAGCTGATAGTCGTCTTTTATGAGTTACTTCAGCTAATGGATTGGTTTGGTCCATAAATTGGGATAGCTGATTGGTCCCAAAGAAAGAATTAATTACACTAGATAATGTTTTTGCGTTAATAAGATCAATTGGAGTGAAAACCTCATTATCTCTTACATTCATTCTCTCACGAATTGTTCTAGCCATTCTAGCTAGTCCAACTCCAAACTGGGAGTATAATTGTTCACCAACAGTTCTAACCCTTCTATTACTTAAATGATCAATATCATCAACATCTGTTTTTGAGTTAATCAATTCTATTAAATATTTAACAATTGAGATTATGTCAGTTTTAGTCAACACTCTTTGAGCTTCTTCTATATCAAGGCCCAATTTCTTATTAATTCTATACCTTCCAACTTCTCCAAGATCATATCTCTGTTCTGAAAAGAATAATTTATCAATTACTCCTCTAGCAGTCTCTTCATCTGGCGGTTCAGCATTTCTTAATTGTCTGTAGATGTGCTCAACTGCTTCTTTTTCAGAGTTTGAAGTATCTTTTTGAAGAGTGTTGTATATTATTGCAAAATCTGCAGAGTTGATATTCTCTTTATGAAGAATAACAGTCTTAACTCCAGCATCTTCGATCATTGCAATATGTTCTTTTTCGATGATAGTTTCTCTATCAATAAGAACTTCATTTCTTTCAATGGAAACTACTTCACCCGTATCTTCATCTACAAAATCCTCCACCCAAGACTTTAAAACTCTTGCTGCTAATTTTCTACCAACAATTTTTTTAAGATTGGCTTTTGTTGCTTTTAGTTCATCGGCTAAATCAAATATTTCTAGAATATCTTTATCACTTTCATAACCTATAGCTCTAAATAAGGTAGTAACTGGTAATTTCTTTTTTCTATCAATATATGCATACATTACACTATTAATATCTGTGGCAAATTCAATCCATGAGCCCTTAAATGGAATAACTCTTGCAGAATATAATTTTGTTCCGTTAGCATGCCTACTTTGACTAAAGAAAACCCCGGGGGAACGATGTAACTGAGAAACTACAACTCTTTCAGCACCGTTAATAATAAATGAACCTTTTGGGGTCATATAAGGAATAGTTCCTAAATAAACTTCTTGAACTATTGTCTCAAAATCCTCATGTTCAGGGTCAGTACAATATAATTTCATTACTGCCTTAAGAGGAACAGAATAAGTTAAACCTCTATCTACACATTCGGTTATTGTGTATCTTGGAGGATCTATGAAGTAATCTAAAAACTCAAGAACAAATTGATTTCGGGTATCAGTAATTGGAAAATTCTCGGAAAAAACTTTAAAAAGTCCTTCTTCTATTCTATTTTCAGACGTAGTTTCTAGCTGAAAAAATTCTTGAAAAGATTTAATTTGAATATCTAAAAAGTCTGGATATGAAAAACGATGCTGACTAGATGCAAAGTTTATTCTTTGTGTAATTTGATTTGATTTTGCCAATGTTTTGTAAATTTAGTTATTATGAGTTAAAAAAGGGTATAGGTCCAAGAATTCTTGGACCTAATTATTAAAAAAAGAATAGAATTACTTCAATTCTACCTCAGCACCAGCTTCTTCTAAAGCTTTTTTGATGCCTTCAGCTTCGTCTTTCCCGACTCCTTCTTTAACCGCTTTAGGAGCTCCATCCACTAATTCTTTAGCTTCTTTTAAACCTAAACCTGTTAACTCTTTAACCGCCTTTACTACTTGAAGTTTAGAACCTCCTGGTGCAGTAAGAATTACATCAAATTCTGATTTCTCTTCTCCACCACCCGCATCATCGCCTCCAGTTGGAGCTGCTACTGCTACAGCTGCTGCTGCAGCAGGTTCTATACCGTACTCATCTTTAAGTACTGTTGCTAATTCATTTACTTCTTTAACAGTTAAGTTAACCAACTCTTCTGCTATTGCTTTTATATCTGCCATTTTTATTTGTTTTTGAAATTTTTATTTAATAATTTTAAGATTCTTTTTCTGAAAGGGTTTTTACAATTCCAGCTATTTTACTTTTACTTGAACTAAGAGCTGAAAGAACATTCTTAGCTGGCGATTGTAATAATCCAATAACTTCTCCAATAAGTTCTTCTTTAGATTTAATGTCCACTAATGAATTTAACTGATCGTCACCAATGTATATCGATTCCTCTAGAAAAGCACCCTTTAAAACTGGTTTATCACTTTTCTTACGAAAATCTTTAATTAGTTTAGCAGGTAAATTTCCTACGTCAGACAACATAATTGCTGTAGGACCAGGAAGTATATCATACAATTCTGTGAAGTCTTTTCCCTGTACATTTTCCATTGCTTTTTTAAGCAATGTATTCTTGACTACGTTAAGCTTAATATTTTTTGAAAAACATTGTCTTCTTAAAGCACTCGTTGCAGTTGCATCAAGACTAGATATATCTGTAATATATATTACATTATTTTCATCTAAACTTTTACTTAATTCATCAATCATTAATTGTTTTTCTTCTTTTTTCATTTTAAATGTTTTGATGATTAAACTTCAACACTTTTAGGTTCTATTTTAACCCCAGGACTCATAGTGCTTGAAATAGTAACACTTTTAAAATAAGTCCCTTTCGATGATGAAGGTTTTAACTTAATTAATGCTGCAATAAGTTCTTTTGCGTTGTCAATAATTTGATTTGACTCAAATGATGCCTTTCCAATAGGAGAATGGATTATACCATACTTATCAACCTTAAAATCTATTTTACCAGCTTTAACATCTGTTACAGCTTGTCCAACATTCATGGTTACAGTTCCAGTTTTTGGGTTAGGCATTAATCCTCTTGGACCTAATATTCTTCCAAGAGCACCCACTTTGCCCATAACTGAAGGCATGGTAATAATTACATCAACATCTGTCCAACCTTGTTTGATCTTATCGATATATTCGTCAAGACCAGCAAAATCAGCACCTGCTTCTGTAGCCTCTTTTTCTTTGTCAGGAGTACACAAAACTAAAACCTTTACATCTTTTCCAGTACCATGCGGTAAAGAAACAGTTCCCCTGACCATTTGATTGGCTTTTCTAGGGTCAACTCCTAATCTTATTGCAAGATCCACAGTAGAATTAAATTTTTGTTTTGAAATATCCTTAACAATCTTAGAGGCATCCTCCAATGAATAAGATTTCTCTATATCATATTTAGATAAGGCTTCCTTTCTGTATTTTGAGAGTGTCATTATTGTTAAATTTTATGATTAATTACTCCAAGGTGCTTTACCTTTTACATTTAAACCCATACTTCTTGCCGTTCCAGCCATCATCTTCATAGCAGATTCAACTGTAAAGCAATTTAGATCTGGCATTTTGTCTTCTGCGATAACCTTAATTTGATCCCAAGTAATTGACCCAATTTTGATTTTATTAGATTCCGGAGAACCTTTTTTAATCTTAGCAGATTCCAATAATTGAACAGCTGCAGGAGGGGTTTTTACAATAAAATCAAACGACTTATCAGCATAGACAGTTATTACACATGGTAAAACCTTGCCTGCCTTTTCTTGTGTACGTGCATTAAATTGCTTGCAAAACTCCATAATATTTACTCCTTTTGCTCCTAATGCAGGACCAACAGGAGGAGAAGGATTTGCTGCACCACCCCTAATTTGAAGTTTAATTAATCCACTTATTTCTTTAGCCATTTTTATTTAATTTAAAACATGTAAAACGCCACAGGGAAGCTAAAACAGTTTTGTTTTACAATTTCTTTATTATCCATCTTTGTCAACTTGCATATAATTAAGTTCTAAGGGTGTTTTGCGCCCGAAAATCTTAACCATTACTGTTAACTTTTTCTTTTCTTCATTAATATTTTCTATAATTCCATTAAAATTATTGAATGGACCATCAATTACTTTTACAGATTCTCCGACTACATATGGGATATTCATTTCCTCATCACTTATTGCCAGTTCGTCAACCTTACCCAAGATTCTGTTTACTTCAGATTGTCTCATAGGTAGGGGATCTCCTCCTTTTGTAGCCCCTAAGAACCCTATTATATTAGTCATGGACTTAATTACATGTTCTACTTCGCCTACAAGTGCACATTGAATTAAAACATAGCCAGGAAAATAATTCTTTTCCTTAGAAATTTTTTTGCCTTTTCTAATTTGATAAATCTTTTCTGTTGGAATAAGAACTTGATCAACATAGCTTTGAAGATTGTGTCTGTTAATTTCAAGTTCAAGGAGTTCTTTGACCTTATTTTCTTTACCACTAATAGCTCTGATTACATACCATTTCTTAACAACTTCTGACATATCTTAGTTATTTATAAATTGATAAATAAATCCTAATATTCCTCTCCAATTAAAGGATTGAGAACTATCTGAAACTGGCCAAATACCAAAAACATAATCCATTAGCCAAATAATAAGAGCCAAAATGATACTTGTTACTAAAACAATAATTGAACTTGTTTGTAGGTCTTGCCAAGTAGGCCACGAAACCTTGTTGGAAAGTTCATGAACAATTTCTTCAATATAATTTTTAATTCCAGCCACTATATAATTCTTTATCTGTTTGCACGGATGGAGAGATTCGAACTCCCGACACCTGGTTTTGGAGACCAGTGCTCTACCAACTGAGCTACATCCGTATTATGTCAGTAAAGGCGATCTGTTAGTAGAAACCCTTTAATCAACACAAACTTTTTTATTTGTTATTACTTTACAATTTCTGTTACCTGCCCTGCTCCAACAGTTCTTCCACCTTCTCGAATTGCAAATCTTAAACCAACAGCCATAGCAACGCCAGTAATTAATTCTACATCAATTGTAACATTATCACCAGGCATTACCATTTCTCTCCCAGATTCCAGTTTAATAGTACCAGTAACATCTAACGTTCTAAAGTAAAATTGAGGTCTATAATTGTTGTGAAAAGGAGTATGTCTTCCTCCCTCTTCTTTTTTCAAAATATAAACTTCTGCTTTGAATTTAGCATGTGGGGTAATAGATCCCGGCTTAGCAATAACCATCCCTCTTTTAATAGATTCTTTCTCAATGCCTCTAAGTAATAATCCAACATTTTCTCCTGCTCTACCTTCATCAAGAATTTTTCTAAACATTTCAACACCAGTAACAGTAGACTTCATTTTTTCTTCACTTAACCCAACTATGTCTACTTCATCTCCAGTATTAACGATTCCCGTTTCAATTGCACCTGTGGCAACTGTTCCTCTACCAGTTATAGAAAATACATCTTCAACAGACATTAAAAAAGCTTTAGCTTCATCTCTTACTGGTGTTTCAATCCAAGTATCGACCGTTTTCATTAATTCCATAACAGAATCAATTCCAGATTGCTCACCATTTAGAGCAGCCAAAGCGGAACCTTTAATAATAGGGGTATCATTAAAATCATAAGATTCTAATAACTCTCCTAATTCCATTTCTACTAATTCAATCAATTCATCATCATCAACTAAGTCGACCTTATTCATAAATACAACTAACCTAGGAACATTAACTTGCTTAGCTAAAAGAATATGTTCTCTTGTTTGGGGCATTGGACCATCTGTAGCAGCACAAACTAAAATTCCACCGTCCATTTGGGCAGCACCCGTAACCATGTTCTTAACATAATCAGCGTGACCAGGACAATCTACATGAGCATAATGTCTGTTTTCGGTTTCATATTCAATATGAGCTGTATTAATTGTAATACCTCTTTCTTTTTCTTCAGGTGCATTATCAATCTGATCGAAATCTTGCTTACTAGCTAGTCCTGCATCAGAAAGCACTTTAGAAATTGCTGCCGTTAAAGTGGTTTTACCATGATCTACATGACCGATAGTACCAACATTAACATGCGGTTTGGTTCTTTCGAAATTTTCTTTTGCCATTTCTTTGATGTTTAATTACTGTTATTTTAACTGTTATTTTATTTTATTTATTTTTTATTTATTAATGCCGTTAAGCAAATGAGCCAATGACGGGAATTGAACCCGTGACCTCTTCCTTACCAAGGAAGCGCTCTACCCCTGAGCTACATCGGCAGTTCCATAAAAAAAGAGCGGGAGACGAGATTCGAACTCGCGACCCTCAGCTTGGAAGGCTGATGCTCTACCAACTGAGCTACTCCCGCAAAATGGACCACAAATGTA
>NZID01000015.1 GCA_002691605.1 Crocinitomicaceae bacterium | reverse complement strand
GAAATTCTGAAAACTTTTCTTCAAAATTTTGACAATATTCTCCCATACTTAGCTTAGATGATTCTAAAATAAAATTTGCTAAATTCTTTTTAGTTTCTTGTTCGTTAAGAAATGTCGTTTTCATTAATGGAATCATAGTGTCTGTATTTTTTTATACTCTTTAATCATTTGATCTATTCCTTCTTTAAGATTTATTTTTGGAAAAAAATTTATTTGTTCCATTTTTGAAACGTCCATGCATTTTTTTAACATTCCATTGGGTTTTGATGAGTCCCATAAAATTTCTCCACTAAAGTTTGTTTTTTGAGCAATTATCATTGCTAATTCCTTTATGGAAATATCTTTCCCATGTCCAATGTTTAATATGTCATTTTCTATTTTTTGATTTAATAAAAAATATACTGATTCGGCAATATCATCAACATGCATAAACTCTCTTCTAGCTATTCCGGTTCCCCAAAGAGTAATTTCATTCCATTTTTTAGTTTTTGCGTCTAGAAATCTCTTTACCAAGGCGGATAAAACATGGCAGTTTTCTAAATCGAAACTATCATTTGGGCCATAAAGGTTGGGTGGAATAATGGTTAGACTCTCTAACCCATATTGAGTATTAAAGGCTTTAAGCATTTTAATTCCTGTTACTTTTGCTAGAGCGTATCCCTCATTGGTAGGTTCAAGTGGTCCTGAAAGTAAATATTCCTCTTTCATGGGCTGGGGACAATTTGCAGGGTAAATACAAGAACTACCTAAAAAAATAATTTTATTTACATTATTATTTTTGGCTGCATAGATTACATTGGTTTGAATCAATAGATTATCATAAAAAAAGTCTGCAGGATAATTAACATTAGCTTGTATCCCTCCAACTTTTGCAGCAGCTAAGATTACACAATCTATTTTATTACTTTTAAAAAAAACATCTACTTCATTTTGTATCCTTAAATCAAGCTCTTTTTTATTTCTAATTAAAACATTCCTAAATCCTTTGTTTAAAAAACATCTAAGAATCGAGGACCCCACCATTCCACTATGTCCAGCAATAAATATTGAGCTATCTTTACTTATCATCAATAAATTTTTTCAAATATATGATTATAACAAATATAATAGGTGGAATAGGAAACCAACTTTTTCAATATTACTTTGGAAGAAAAATAGCGGATTTAAATAATACTTCTCTAAAACTTGATAATTCTGGTTTTGAAAGTTATGACTGGCATAAATTTGAACTTAATAAATTTAACTTAAAATATAATATAGCATCTAAAGAGGATGTTGAAATACTTTTGAAAGAAAATTTACATGACAGAGTAATTCAAAAATTACTTCCATACTATCGCAGAAGGTTAGTAAAACAAAATGTTGATTATTACGATTCTAATCTCTTAAAAATTAAAGACAATAGCTATTTAAAAGGCTACTGGCAATGCGAAAAGTATTTTCTTTCAATGAGGGAAGAGATATTAAAAGAAGTGACCCTGAAGTCCAAGTTTGAAAATGAGCACTTTAAAGAATTAAAGAAAGATATTTTAAAAAATAATTCTATTTCAATACACGTTAGAAGGGGAAATTATTTGGACTTAAAAGTTCCTGTTTGTTCTGTTGAATATTACGAATCTGCAATTAATCTAATCTCAAAATCTATTAAAAATTTTAAAATTTATATATTCACTAATGATGTGAAATGGTGTAGAGAAAATTTTTCAGAAAAATATAATATCAAAATAATATCCGGGCAAGAAAATATTTTTGATTATCATGAATTAATTTTAATGAGTTATTGTTCTAATAACATTATTTCAAATAGCACATTTAGTTGGTGGGCAGGGTGGCTAAACAATTCGCCAAATAAAAAAATCATATACCCTAAAATTACAAAAAAAACGCTTAATAAAGATTTATTTTTAGATGAATGGGTTTTGATTTAAATCATCGCAAATTACTTTTTTCAATAATTTTTTTGCCTGTTCTAATTAAAGGGTTTTCAATCAAATGTCTAAATATATTTGATATAAAAATTGTAATTAAAGCAGTAATTATAAAAAAAGGAATAAATCTCAATGAAAGACTAAGCTCTTTCTATTGGACCGGCGACTAACTGTGGAAAAAAACATACAAATGCTGAGAAAGCAATAAAATCTTGAGAATGTTCTAATTTCTTTTTGTAAACATCAATAGTATAGCTCAGTGTTTGAAAAGTATAAAAGCTAATACCAACGGGAAGAATGATGTTTAAACTATTAGCTTTAATCTGTGTTCCAAATAAGCTAAAGGCGTCAACAAAATTTTCTAAGAAGAAATTATAATATTTAAAGAACCCTAAAAAACCAATATTTACAATAATACTTGTCCATAACAAGGCTCTCCTTTTAAATTTTTTATGCTCTGTTCTGAGCTTTTGTCCAACTGAATAATCGATAACTGTACTAAAAATTATTAATGATAAAAACCTCCAATCCCACCATCCATAGAAAAAATAACTAACAAATACTATTAAAGCGTTTTGAAACTTTAAGTTTTTATCTGTTATAAACCAATAAAGGAAGAATACTGTCGGAAGAAATATTGCAAAGTCTAAGGAGTTAAACAACATTTATCAAATAATAATTTAAGTTCAAGCCTGATTTTTTATAAAATAATTTAGAAAATCTTCGTCTTTTAGTTTTTCTTTTACAAAATTTATTTATAATCTTTTGCAAGCATAATATTCATGGTTTTTATCTTTTAATAATTACTTTTTATGTACTAGTAATTTAAACTCAGCAAAATATAAATAGTCAATATTAGTTCTGAGAAAACAATCTATGGCGTTTTCAGGTGTTTCAACTATTGGCTCCCTATCGTTAAAGCTTGTATTTAATAATATAGGTACTCTTGTAGCTTTATTCCATTTAGATAATAAATTAAAATACCACTTGTTGCCTTTTTCAGAAACCGTTTGAAGCCTTGCTGTACCATCAAAATGTACAACAGCAGGAACTTTATCTTTTTTATTTGACTTAAATTTCAAGGCAAAACTCATATATGGGCTACTAACTTCAGTCTCAAACCAGTTACTAACTTCAGATTTTAAGATTGAAGGGGCAAATGGTCTAAACCACTGTCTGTGCTTTACCTTTTCGTTTATTAAATCTTTCATTTTATCACTTCTTGGATCTGAAATAATACTTCGATTACCTAGTGCTCTCCTACCAGATTCAGAACCTTCATTAAAGACCGAAATAATATTTTGATTAGCTAAAAGTGATACGATGTCATCTAAATCTGCTTTTTTACTTTTCAATGTTTTCACTTTTTTAATCGCTTTTTCTACATGTTTTAAAGAATATTTTCTTCCTAAGTATGGTGAGGAGCTATCTTCCCATTTAATTCTAGGGTTATCAAGTAAGTGATGCCATAAATATCTAGATGAACCCAAGGATAAGCCTCCGTCGTAAGGTATGGGGTCAACAAAAATATTCTCAATTTGTGGAAACCAAGATCTTATTTTACCGATCATAACACAGTTTAAAGCAACTCCGCCCGAAAGACATAACAATTTGCTTGGATATTTTTTTAAGAAAAAATTTAATTTTTCTTTAAATAAAGTTTCTGTTCTGTACTGCATTGCTGCAGAAATATCAAATTGATTTTGCTCTGATTTTTTTGCTTCCGATATAAGAAAATTAATGTCATCAATCCTATTTATATACTTTTTGTATTCCCCTAAAGCCGACATCCCCATAATTGTTCCAGCTTGTGATCCTTTTGGTCCTGCTGTCCCAGAGAGACCAAAAACAGTAACAGTGTAATGATTCCACATGTGTCCAAGATTAAAATCAGTGATCGGTAATACGTCCAAAGATTGAATTTTATTACCAACACCTCTCCAAACTGTAAAGGCGGAAACACTCCCATCTTCTTCTTGCCCACCTCCATCTATAGTTAAGATCAATGCTTCATTAAAATTACTTGAAAAAAAAGCATTAGCAGCATGGGATTTATGATGTCCAAACTCATAAAATTTACCATTATTTTTCCTTAAAATTCTATTCATTTTCCGAACATATCTAGGATAATAGCATCCCTTACTTTTCCATTTTTTAATCCCTTTTTCTTGGTACATCCCATAATTTCCAAGTGTAAAGTAATTAATTTCAGATAAGTCATAATTAGAATATTTAAAAGCCATTTTTAGTCCGTCACCTAAAGGCTCTTTTTGTCTTGTAAACCTTTCTAATTCTTCATGGACTAGAGGGATTCCATTTTCTAAAATGGAATATGATACGTCATGTCCTGTTTGAAATCCTAGTATTTTCATTTATTTTTTTATAAGAGACTTGCCAACACGAATAAAAGGATTTTCTACGAAATGTCGAAATATATTTGATAATAAAGCCGTGATGAAAACCGTTAATATAAAGAATGGAACAAATTTCAAGGAAAAATTAAATTTTAATAAAACCATGTCTAAATAATAAATAACGACAAAATGAACTAGATAAGCACTGTAACTTACCTTACCTATAAACGAAATAAAGTCATTAACTAGAATTTTAGAGCGGGTTTTAGAAAGCAATACTAAAAACAACAGTGCTGTAAATGATACAATATGGAATTTAGTTATTACCATATTCCATATTGCATAAATAAATACTAACAAAAAAAGAAATAAGTACGTATTGTTTTTTAATATGAAATCTTCTTTTACAATAATGAAAAAAGCGATTATTCCCAAAGAAAATACAGGTAGCTGTTTAAAGAAATAGCTGTACATAAATAAATTTTTCAATTCATTACATCCTATAAACAAGAAATTATTCAATAATATAAATAGTGTGAAACTTAAAAAAATAGATGCTAATAAAAACTTTACAGCAGAATCTAGTGTTTTAATTTTAGAGAAAAGAAATGGCACTATTAAATAAAAAATCATTTCGACAGAAATAGTAGCACCACCAGGTACTATTGTAGAACACCAAGACGGATTTGTGCTATTAATAAAAATGAAATTTGAAAATATATTAAAAAAAGAAATTACAGACTCTCCACAATATTTTAAATTGCCATTATATGAGTTACTGACTCTTTAAAAACAAATAAGTACAAAACAATTCCTAAATAATACATGGGTGCAATTCTAAAGAAACGCCTTAAAAAAAGTTTTTTATTCCCACTTCACTCCTTCTTTTTTGGGATAAGAATAATGTAAATGCACTTGCAATAAAAAATAATTGAACGCCGTATTTGCCTTTGTAAGCTAATATTTGTAAATAAATATTTGTAGGCTGAGCTACAGTTAGAGTGTGTATCATAATGACACCTAAAATTGCATACCCTCTTACTGCATCTATATATTTTAAAGCTTTTGTCAATTATTTATCTTTTAAAATACCTTTAATCCTCATTAGTGCATGAATATTTGCAATATTTAAATAATACAATTCGTTTTTTTCTGAGCTAACAAAAAGATTCTTTATAAAGAACTTTACAATTTGTATAATCCCTACACGTTTAGTTAAGTTTTTTAAAATTGATACACCATAATGCTCTTTTTCAAAATAAAGTATATTTCGTCTTCTATAATACGATTCTAAATGTTTACTATTTTTTAAAGATTCAGACCCATTATGAAGAACAACAGATTCTGGAACAATGTAAGACGAGATCCCGAGCTTTTTTAATTTATAACAATAATCTGTTTCTTCGCCATACATGAAGAAATCTTCTCTCATAAAGCCATGATTCTTTATTACATTTAATGGTATTAACATAGAACTACCTTCAACAGACTGTACTTTTCTTAATCGTGTTTTTTTGTGATATTCCACCAAAAGACATCCTTCATAAGCATTGTAATCAAATGCTTTATTAATGTCATCTGTATTTCCGCCACCAAAATTAACAACATCTGGATTTTCCGATTTTAAAGTAATGCTCCCAAAAATTCCAGTTCCAAAAGTATCATATGCTAATAGCAATTTTGGTAACGTTTCTTTCCTAACTGTTAAATCATTATTTAACACCCAAATAAAATCAAAATTCTTTCCCAAAGCATAATCAACTGCAATTTTGTGACCAGCTGCATATCCCTCATTAGACTTGGATTTTACTACTTTAAATTCATTGAAGAGTTTTTTAAGTTTATTATAAGAATTATCTGGAGAATTGTTATCTATAATATATATTTCAGCATTCTTTAAAAAACAGTCTAAAATGCTCAGTACACACTTTTTAGTAGACTCGAAGTTATTATAATTTAAAACAGAAATTAGTATAGTTTTTTGCATTTCTTTTAGAAAAATAAAATCAAATATGATATATTACATTTTAATTTTCAACAAAACTAAGTGCTAATTAATATTTTAAAGCTATTATATTATAGGTGGTACCAATTAATTAAAGAATATCAGCTTAATGATTCTAATTGGTGGACCCCAGAAATGGAAAGAGTTTCTGAAAAAAGATTAAAAAAAATACTAAAAAATTTAAAGTATTCCCCGTCGTTATTGGCTGTTTCAAATTTAAATAAAAAGAGATTAGAAAGAAAAAAAATTGCTGTCTTCCCTTTGGGGGTTGAAGAATCTAACGATTATATAAAAAATTTAATAACTGCAAATGAACCGTTTTCAATTATTAGGACAGGTAATCAGGGTGGAGAAATTACGAGTACTTATAATATGATAAGAAATGAAAATATTTCCCAAAAAACTTTAAATGCACTTGAAATAAATGCTGGAATTTATGGATTGGAAGATAAAAAAAAACTATCCAAATTTTGTGAATTATATGATGACTCCATTAAAAATTGTAACGCAATTATTAGTTGGGAAAACAAACACGATAATTATTTTTCAAAAATTTATACATTAAAAAATTTACAACGCGGTTGTGGAATGATCCTTAACTATTTTGAAGCAAATATTTGTTGTGAAAGTGATTTATTTACATTGCAAAATCCATGGACTTTAAATCTTTACGGTAAAAAAGTATTATTGATATCTCCATTTACTGAATCGATAAAAAATCAACTTAATAATGGTTTCCGGTTTTCTAATAAACACCTGTTTAGTAAAGGTCAAGATTTTTTATTTTATAAATCATTTAATACTATTGCTGGAAATAGATTACATTCAAACTGGGAAGAAACATTCAATATAATGTGCGGTGAAATTTCAAAAATGAAATTTGACATTGCTTTACTAGGATGTGGTGGATATGGATTGCCGTTGTGTGAATTTATAAGAAAAGACCTGAATAAAGGTGCAATCTATATTGGAGGTCAATTACAGCTTTTTTTTGGAATCACTGGGCGTAGGTGGGCTTTAGAAAAGAAGTTTAAAGAAAGGATGGATTTTAATATTGATAATTTTGGAGATTTTAAATATGTTATGGATTCCGAAAAAGTAAATAACTACAAACAAGTTGAGAACGGGTGTTATTTTTAATGGTAATCTTTTTTATGGTTAAATTAATTTCTTTGACTCTTTGTAAAGTAGCTCCCAAAACTTCACTCCAAAAATGATAAATAATAATGGCTTTAATTTAAATGGTGAATTTTTAAGTGCCTTAATAAAATAAAATCTTCCTGCCTTATTAAGCTCATTCTTCATGCAAATATCTCCTAACTTGGTAAAGGTTTGGTATCTAGAGTCTTCTCTATTTTCTTTAAAAAAATCTACCCCATATTTATATAATAATGATATATAAAACATATTTCTTTTCTTAGAATGAAGTTTAAAGTCACTATGTGTCCCGGATTCTTTGTGTACTCTTTGAGTCAATATAATGTCATTTATAAAAAATATTTTATTATGCTTAACCAATTCTAATTGCATTTCAAGATCTTGACAGTCTTTATTTTTGACGTTGAACTTGATATGATCAAAGCAGCTTTTATGTATCAACAATGAACAAAAAAATATCCATTTTGATAAAATATCATATCCTTTGGAAAAAATAAAATCTTTTTGAATTATAAATTCAGATTTTGATTTGTTAAAGGCAAGTGATTCAAAATTTCCTCCTACGATTTTAGAATCTTTATTTTTAGAAAAAAATAGAATCTGTTTCTCAATTTTATTAGATTTATAAATATCGTCATGGCTTAACCATGAAAAAAACTCTCCAGACATTTTGGAGATTCCAAAATTTAAAGCGCTAGCAACTCCTCCATTCTCTTTTTCATAATACTTTATATTATCTGCATAGGAAAGTGCAATGTTTCTAGTTAAATTATCGTCTTTAGAACCATCATTAATTACTATAACTTCAATGTTTTTATATGTTTGAGCTAAAGCACTGTCAATAGCTTCTTTTAGGTAGTTAGACCCATTATATACTGGAATAACAATCGATACTAAAGGATTAAAGACGGACATACCTTATTTTAGCTTAATTATCGAATTCCATTGATTACTCAATTTTGCAGTCCCTAAAATTAATTTTAATATTCTCCAAGAAGTATTTTTAATTCTGTATTCCTCGGGAATAGATTTAGCAGAGTCTAATTTATGGTGGTCCATTGCGATATCTATTGACTTTAAAACAGTCTCTTTATCTAAGCCAGTAATTATTATTGCTCCTGTGTCAATTGCTTCAGGCCTTTCCATTGATTTTCTTAGGGTTATTGCTGGAAAATTTAAAATTGCAGACTCCTCACTTATTGTGCCGCTATCTGAAATAACTGCTTTTGATTTTTGTTGTAAAGTCAAATAATCATAAAAACCAAAGGGCTTTAAAAAATCAATTCTTTTGTCGATGTTTTTATTTTTAATTGAACCTAGTTTTTCAAGAGTTCTAGGGTGTGTAGAAACTATAATCTTATTATCGTATTTTATTGCTATAGAATTTAAAATATCTACTATTTTAATTAGATTATCTACTAAATCTACATTTTCCTGTCGATGAATACTAGCAACAAAATAATTTTCTGGATCTAGATTTAATTTTTTTAAAATTTTAGAGTCCTTGAGCTTGGTTTTAAAATTTTGGAAAATTTCATTTATTGGCGATCCACATAAATAAATTTTTCTGTGAGGGTAGCCTTCCGAGATTAGGTGCTGTCTAGACCTTTCACTATAAACTATATTAAAATCAGCTATGTGATCAATGATTTTTCTATTTATTTCTTCTGGAACGTTTTGATCAAAAGATCTATTCCCAGCTTCTACGTGATATATTGGGATTTGAAGTCTTTTGGCAATAATACATGAAATGCTGCTGTTAGTATCTCCTAATATTAAAACTGCATCTGGATTTTCTTTTTTTAAAATTTCTTCAGTCTTAATTATGATTTCACCATAAATAGAGCCTAAAGAATTAGTATTAATATTTAGAAAATAATCTGGTTTTCTTAATTCTAAGTCATTAAAAAAAACATCATTAAGTTCGTAATCAAAATTTTGACCAGTATGAATTATTTTATGATTTAAGTACTTATCTAAAAGTTTCATGGTTAGAGACAACCTTATGATTTCTGGCCTAGTTCCAAGTATAGTTATAACTTTCATATAATAAATCTATCAATTATTTCTTTATACTTACTAAGCTTATTTTGAGAATTATTTTTAATAACAAACTCATTAATGGAGCTTGCATATTTGTAATAAAGATTTTCATCATGAATTAGCTTGTTAATTTCATCTGCCGCCTTATTATAATCTCCGTACGAAACTAATATTCCGAGATTGTCTGAAAGTAATTCTTCTGGGCCACCGGATTGTCTGAAAGCTATACAAGGTTTGCTATATGTCCCGGCCTCTAAAATTGTTAGTCCAAAGGGTTCCTCTCTAGCTGTAGAAATAAAAATGTCAATTGCATTGTAGAAGAAATGAACATTCTTAGTCTGAGGAATAATTGTACCATATTTTTCAATTTCTAACATTCGTAGTTCTGTTTGAAAATCTAGAAATTGGCTACTATTTTTTTTGCCACCTTGCCAAATAAAAAATATTTCTTTTTTCGGGTATTTTGAAATAAAGGATTTAACAATATTTAAAAAAATATCAGGCCCTTTTCTCCAAATAGGCCCACCACAGGTACCCACTAAAAAAGCATTTAGAGGTATACCATTTCGAACCTTCCAGCTTTCAATATCTTTTTTAGTTAATTTTTCTTTTTGAAAGTAATTTGAAGAATTATAAATTACCTCTATCTTATCATTTGAAACTTTTAATTTATTTATTAAATCCTTCCTCACAGAATTTGACACCGCGATTATTTTATCACTCCTGTCTATAACTTCACTTGAATTACTAATCTTTAATTTATCAAAAAGCTCAATCACGCCTTTCATCTCGTGAACAATGGTTATAGTATTTCTTCCGCGACTTGGTACAAGAGACATTATTTTTGAATTAACAATAGTATTAGATAAATGAATTTTTGGATTAAAAAACAAAACTCTTAAATCCAAAATTATATTTCTAATTTTATACAGAGGTAAAAGTCTGATAAAAAGGTTAATAAGTTTTGATTGATTATTGTTCAAACTGTTCTGAACAAAAACTGATCCTATTTTTTTAAAGTCAACTAATAGGGCTCCTGAATCTTTGAAAACAATAAAAATTCTGTATTCATTAGTTGAGACGAGATATTTACATAAATTTAATAAGAAAGTTGGCGCTCCAGAACTAGAAGCTTCGTGAGAAAATATTAGAATTTTTTTTTTTCATTTTAGCCAGACTTCATCTCTAAAATCATTTGAAACCAAGTTTTTTTACGAAAATTAAAGTCTTTTATAAATTTACCACAATTTAAGGACTTATCACTTTTAAATTTATCAAAAGGAATAATGATAATTTCTTTATGGTAAACTTTTGAGATAATTTTTAAAAGTTCATATTTACTAATGGGGTCAGAAGCTACATTGTACAAACCAGAAATTGATGGATTTGGAATAATATAATTTTCTATAATATTGACTAATTCATTAGTAGAAAACCCTGAATAAATAGCATTAGTGTATCCGTTAATACTTTGTTTTTGACTTAAAAACCATTCTAATAAGCTCAATTTACCCTTCAGTTCTGGGCCAATTATCGATGTCCTTATCGTTATACTGTTATTATAATTAATAAGTTCACCCAAAAATTTTGTTTTACCGTATATATCTTGTGCATCAGAATGATCTTCTTCTAAATAATTACCTTTTGCTCCAGAAAAAACACAGTCTGTACTAATATGAATTAGTCTCGAATTTGTTCCCTCTATAAAATTTGCTAATTTATGAGGGAAAAGTGCGTTTAGTTCTATAGATAATAAGGAATTATGAGTTTCCTTTAATTGCTTTATTATTCCTATACAATTAATAATAATATCCGGTTTAATTTTGTCAATTAATTTAAAAACATCATTCGTATTTAAAACGTCAACATTTGAAAAAATATTTTTTTTGTTTTGATTTTTGTCGAAATATTTAGAAATATCTTTTTTGTTTCTTAGTGTACCATAAGTTTGAAAGTCTTTAGAAAAACTAAAGTGATTAAACGCTTTGTGGCCCAGCATACCGGTAATTCCAAGGACTAGAATTTTCATTTAATTCAGAGATTTAGTTACCCACTTAAATAAAGGTCTTAACACCCCTTGATATTCCCCATGGTAATCTCTTCTTACTAGAATACCATCTTCAATTTCAATTTTTAATAGAAATTCTAAAAGTTTACCATCACTAAAGTTTTCTCCAAACATAAATATTGAAATGTAGTATGTCCCTGAATTAAATAGTTTACCAGGTATTAAGCATTGGCTTCTAAAAACTCCTTTTGGATGTTTTTGGTGATAAAAATTCTCTTCATGATTATTTATACTGCTAGAAATAATGTTCTGATTGGAATCATGTAAAATAACATTTAACCCAATTTTTGAGTTTTCTTCCGTTACTTCGTAGTCAATATTAACTAAAAAATCCTCGTCTACACTGAGAGTTGTATTAAGTTTATTGTCTTTATTAGATATCCAAATTTTGAGTAATTCCAAATTTTGATACGATAAAGGTCTGTTGGATTTATCCCACTCTTTAGTATATGAGACTTCGGTATTTGTATTTAAATAATAATTAATTATTTCCGATGGATTGCCATCTTTAACTATCTTGCCATTTTCCATCAAAACTGCTCTGTTGCAGAGGGCTTTAATAGATGTCATATTGTGGCTAACAAATAAAACTGTTCTACTTCCCTTACTAGCAATATTTTGCATTTTACCAATTGCTTTCTTTTGAAATTCAGCATCTCCAACAGCTAATACCTCATCGACTATTAAAATGTCTGGTTCTAAGTGAGCTGCAACTGCAAAAGCCAGCCTAACAAACATTCCTGAAGAATATCTTTTTACTGGAGAATCTATATATCTTTTACAGCCAGAAAAATCAATAATTTCATCAATTTTATCTTTAATTTCATTTTTAGTCATTCCTAATATTGCTCCATTTAAATAAATATTTTCCCTTCCTGATAATTCTTGATGAAACCCTGTTCCTACTTCTAAAAGACTAGCTGTTTTTCCTCTTGAAATAATTTTTCCAGTGGACGGTCTAGTAACTTTAGATAATAACTTCAAAAGTGTTGATTTACCCGCTCCATTTTTCCCTATAATTCCAATTACTTCGCCTTTTTTAACATTTAAACTAATATCCTTTAGTGCCCAAACGTAATTTCCTCCGTTATTTTCTCTGTTATTTATTTCACCTATTTTTAAAAACGGATTTTCTTTACCTCTAATCTTAAACCAAAATCTTTTTAAATCATCACTTAAAGTGGTCGCTCCAATTTGACCCAATCTGTACATTTTTGAAACCTTTGATATTTGAATCATTTCTTTCAAACTGTATCCATAAAGTTTTGTTCTACCTTATTAAATGTAATTATACCCACTATAAGTAGTATTATCATAAAAATAAAACTATAGCTCAGATGAAGCAAGCTAAATTGGCCCTGACCCAAAAATGCATACTTAATAGCCTCAATAATTGAAGACATGGGGTTTGCTAAAGCAATCCAATTATAAGAACCTAATTTTTCTTGGGCCAAAGAAAGCGGATATACAATGGGAGTTGCATACATAAATAATTGAATCCCAAAAATAACAAGAAATTGAAAATCTCTATATTTTGTTGTTAATGATGAAATTAGAATTCCAAATCCTAAGCCTAGGCCAGCCATTATTAGCAAAAGAAAAGGAAGAGCGGCTATTGTAATATTAGGAGTGATTGGAAAACCATTAAAATAATAATAAATAAAAACTAAAAGAAAAATGAATCCTTGAATAATAAACTTAAACATATTTGAAATAATTATAGAAATTGGAACTATAAGCCTTGGGAAGTATACCTTTCCAAAAATATTAGCGTTAGTAGTAAAAGTGTTTGAAGTTTTTGAAAGTGACTCTGAGAAATAGTTCCAACATGTTATACCACACATATAAAATAAAATTGGAGGAAGACCATCAGTTGGAATGGAAGCTAACTTGCTAAAAATTAAAGTGAATATTAATGTTGTAAATATGGGCTGAATAATGAACCATAGA
This sequence comes from Crocinitomicaceae bacterium, assembly GCA_002691605.1. Classification (GTDB taxonomy): domain Bacteria; phylum Bacteroidota; class Bacteroidia; order Flavobacteriales_D; family Parvicellaceae; genus MED-G20. The sequence continues at coordinate 19,120 of NZID01000015.1, read as the reverse complement.
GGTCCTAAAACAGTTTGCTTATAAGTGGCTACGAAATCTCTTCTAACAAATAGAAACAACAAGTCTTTATATTGCCAAATTTCTTTTAGATTAACGTCTAAAAGGTTTTTCTTAGGAAGTATTATTTCTTCTTTTAAATTCACCTTTTTTATTTAAGAATATATAAGAGCTCTTAATTTTTCCACGCTTAAAAAACTATCATTTTCTTTTGAATTATAATTAAAGCCAATGGGAACCTTTTTGGCTTTAAATTTTTCGATAAATTCTTTTACATTCCATTTCACTGTGTTGGGTAATATGGTATAATACCTACCTATATCATAAGTATTGTAAGAATCTGAGCTACTAATCATTTCTTCATGTACTTTTTCCCCAGGCCTTATTCCAATGACTTTTATTTTACAATTTGGATCAATTGCTTTTGCTAAATCCATAATATTGTAGGATGGAATTTTTGGAACAAATATCTCACCGCCCCATGCTTTTTCTAACGCAAAAAGAACCATATTTACACCCTCTTGAAGAGATATGTTAAACCTTGTCATTTTAGGGTCCGTTATAGGTAGTGTGCCTGACTTTTTTTTGTTTAAAAAGAAGGGTATGACAGATCCGTTAGAGGACATTACATTGCCATACCTAACCACGGAATGAAGGGTGTTTGAACTGTTATTGTTAGCTGCAACAAATAATTTGTCAGAAGTTAATTTTGTTGCTCCATACAAATTAATAGGTGCACAAGCTTTGTCCGTTGAAAGGGCTACAACAGACTTCACACTGACTATACTATTAGCTATTTTAGTAATGTTTTGGGCGCCTAAAACATTAGTTTTAATGCACTCTTCTGGATTCATTTCTGATAAATGAACGTGTTTCATAGCTGCAGCATGAATAATATAATCAACATCTTTACAGGCCGATTTAACACTGTCGTAGTCTCTAACGTCCCCAAGTAAAAATTGAAGTTTTGGGAATTTTTCCATTGGAAACTCTTCCCTCATTTGAAAATGCTTTTGTTCGTCTCTAGAAAAAACTATTACACTTCCAATATTTGGATATCGGATAAAAATTTCTTTTGTTAATGCCTTCCCTAGTGAGCCTGTGCCTCCTGTAATTAAAATTTTATTGATTTTCATAAATTATCTTTACATTTAAATTGTTTTCTAATTATTTGATAAAATCATATGAAACATATAAAACTATTTTTAAATAATGACAAATATATCATTAAAATAACATGTTTTATAATCGTTTGCTTCGTGATTTATACAAGATCTTTCCCTGGAACCGATCAACTAAACCAGTTTGGTTCTAGTGTTAATTTTTTAAATGGATTTGGCTTTGTTACTAAATACTTTGACGGTGAAAATTTATTTGTCAGACCTGTAAATAATTGGCCTATTTTTTATTCCCTTTTTTCATCACTATTGCTCTTTTTTACTAAAAATACAGTTTTTACATTTATGATCTCCACGCTTTTTTCAAAAGTGTTTTTGTCCGTGGTAGTCTACAAATTATACAAAAGTATTTTCACTGATAACTATAATTTTGCTTTTAATATTTTTATTACAGTAATAGCCCTTTCTTTGGCTCCAATTGGATATGGTTCGGATATTGATATTATAACTGCGTCAAGTTTTTTATTATCGTTATTGTTTTTGCATAAATATTATTTTGTTACTAGGAGTGTAAAGTCCTTATTTTTTTTCTTTTTAATTATTACAGCTATATGCCATATGAGATATGCATATTTACCAAAAGTAGCACTTTATTTGTTGTTTGTTTTCATATATGACCTTCATGTTAAAAACTTTAAAAACCAACTATTTTTAAAAATATTATTAAGTTCTATTGTGATATTAAATATTATTACTATTTATTATGGTGAATATTTTCAAAAAACAACTGAAGATATTCTATTATATGATTCCGCAAATTTAGAACGAGAAAGTTTCTGGCATTTATTATACGCTCCACTTGCAAATTCATTTTTTCCCGACTTCATAGTCTTTAACTTTTTACATAAAGTTTTAGGAGATTTGGTTAATAATCACTACATAATATTTGTTTTAATTATGATGGGTTTATCGGTTTCAATATTTTATCTTCTTTTGAAGGCAATTATCACGTCTGTAAAATTTAAAAAAATAAGCGCCTCCAACTTTATCTTAGTTTTTTTATTTTTATTTATTTTTATAAATCTTATCGTTTTATTTTTGGTATATGGCCCATCTGAAGTATATCCAAAAAAACAGATAAATAATACCTATCAATTAAGCTATGATGGCCTTGCTATTGTAAACCGCTACCTAATCTTGTTACATCTTTCGGTATTCACCCTAGCTCTACATTATGCAATTAATAAGAATGTTTTTTATTTTAAAACATTAGTCACTTTAGCTGTTTTTTTTGGGTTTCTTCACTTTATTTACTTGAATAGCATATATTCTCATGATAGAAAGAAAAACTTGTTTCTTCTGAGTAAGCCTGAGGGTGTTTTAATTGATTGTAATGCTATTAATAATATATTTACAGAAAGTTACGAAAAAAATGTTCTGTTTTGTCCTCTTTACACAATAGACTCTATGATATCTAGACAGGTAAGTCCTATAGAAATAGCCAAAAGTAATGGACTAGTAATTTTTACAAAATTAGCTAATTTGCATATTTTTGAAAGTTCTTTAACTGATTTTGAATCTGTATATTATTGTCATTACAGCGGTAATGCAAGTTTTTATAAAAAAAATAAACATGATATTGTATATAAGGGAAATATATATACGCTTTATAAGAAAAAATGATCAACAATAAAACTATAGCAGTAGTGGTTCCTTGCTACAACGAAGAATCACAAATTGCAATGGTGGTTAAAAACATGCCTGAGTTTGTCGATAGAATTGTTGTTGTAAATGATTTTTCAAAAGATCAAACTGAAACTGTGGTCAAATCTCTAATTAATAATGAGGCTTATATTTCATCTGTAGAAATCAAACCAAAAAGAGTTGTTCCAAACCCCTACAACAAAGCTGACCAGGTACTTGAAAAGGTAAATAATGATGAAATAAAATTCTATACGCCTCAAAAAATAGAAGAGTCGAAAAGTAAAATTGTTCTAATAAACCATCTTCGAAATGCCGGAGTTGGGGCTGCAATAGCTTCAGGTTATAAGTGGTGCAAGGACAAACAGATTGACTGTACAGCAGTTATGGCGGGTGATGGCCAAATGGACCCCAACGAATTAAATTCTATTTGTAGACCTGTAATTGAAGAAAATATAGACTATGTAAAAGGCAATCGTTTGATTCATAGAAGCGCACTATTGGTAATTCCAAAAATAAGGTATTTAGGCAATGCTATATTGTCTATTTTAACTAAGTTGGCAAGTGGGTATTGGCATGTCAGTGATACACAAACTGGATACACAGCAATTAGCAATAAAGCTCTAAATGCTGTTAAACTATATAAAATATATAAAAGTTATGGAATGCCCAACGATTTATTAGTTAAATTAAACATTGCTTTTTGCACATTAAGAGAAGTGGAAATAAAGCCCGTTTACAATATCGGAGAGCAGTCTAAGATGAACATTTTTAAAGTTATACCCAGGGTATCATTTTTATTATTTAAATCGTTTTTTAAACGTCTATGGGGAAAGTATCTATTTAGAGATTTTCATCCTCTATTTTTACTTTACAACATGTCTTTTATCTTGTTTGGTTTTTCTATTCCATTTGTAGTTAAGATTTCTAAAATTTTCATTTCGGGAGGTCAATTAAATACTTTTACATTTCTAGGTTTTTTATTTCTTTTTATAACGGCTTTCCAAGCATTTCTTTTTGCTATGTGGATGGATATTCAGGATAATGAAAGGTTATATAAGTAGTAAAGTCTTGGAGAATAAAAAAACTATAGTTTGCTCTCGTTGTATTCTTGACAATACTGTGTCTGAAATATCTTTTGACGAAAATGGAGTGTGCAGCTTTTGTGTAAAACATGACAAGTTATTGAAATATTACCCTCAAGAAGATGGCAAAAGAGAGGAAAAATTCAAAAATTTAATTTATAAAATAAAAAATTCTGGAAAAGGTAAATATGATGTGATTGTTGGTGTTAGTGGGGGGGTTGACTCTTCGTTTACCCTTCATAAGGCAGTAGAAGCTGGGTTAAAGCCTTTAGCTGTTTATTTTGATAATGGCTGGGGTGCAGAAATTGCTGTAAAAAATATTCAAAAAATAACAAAAAAGTTAAACGTAGATTTATTTACCTTTGTTGTTGATTGGGAAGAATTTAAAGATATTCAGAGGGCCTTTTTAAAGGCTAGTGTACCATGTATTGATATACCCACTGACTTAGCAATAAGCTCTGTACTTTATAAAGCTGCTGCAAAAGAAAATATTAAATATATATTAAGTGGAGCGTCATTTATTACGGAAGGAACTGTACCTAAAAGTTGGAGCTTTATTGATGGTGCTTATTTAAGAAATGTTTATAAATTATATGGATCAAAAAAAATCAAAAAGTATCCTTTAATTGATTTAAAATCTATTTTTTACTACACTTTTATTAAAAAAATTATTCAGATTCCATTCACAAATTATTTTAATTATGATAAAAAAGAAGCGAAGAAGTTTTTAAAAAACAACTATGAATGGGAAGATTATGGAGGCCATCATTATGAGAATATCTACAGCAAATGGGGGTTTGGATGGTATACATATAATAAATTTGGTTTTGACAAAAGAAAAGTGTCTCTTTCCGGACCAATTCGAATGGGAAAAATGAAGAAAAGTGAAGCGCTAAAAGAAATTAGCTCACCTCCAGCTGTAAAAAAAGAAATAACAGCTTTTGTAATGAAAAAGTTGGAAATTAACAACGAGGAGTTTAAGAAAATTATGGAACAAAAATGTAGGAGTTACAAAGATTTCAAAACAGGGCTAGATGCTTTAAATAAATTCAAATTTATAGTTAAAATTGCTGTTAAAAAAGGTCTTATCTCTCCTGTTGTTTACGAAAAATTCTTTGATGAATAAAATTGTAATTGTAGACTATGGACTTGGCAACATAAAGTCTATAAAACACAAATTAGAAAAATATAATTATGCTGTATCCTTATCTAATAAAGCTAATGAAATAGAAAGTGCCAGGTTATTAATATTACCTGGTGTTGGAAACTTTAAAGTTGGTATGGCAAACATACAAAACCTAGATTTAATTAAATGTCTAAACAGTGCTGTTTTAAAAAAGAAAAAACCAATCATAGGAATTTGTTTGGGTATGCAACTAATGACTTCTTTTAGTGAAGAAGGAGATTGCTCAGGTTTAAACTGGATAAATGCTAAAACTAAAAAGTTTTTTTTTAAGGATTCAAAGTTTAAAATTCCAAATGTTGGTTGGCGAACTAATGAATTATTAAAACCTAATGATTACTTTAATCAAATACCAAAAGATAAATACTTTTATTTTACACACTCATATTATGTAGACTGTAAAGAAAAAGAAGATATAATAGCTCAGTCTTATTATGGGCATAAATTTACAAGCGTTTTTCAAAAAGATAATATTTTTGGTGTTCAATTTCATCCTGAAAAAAGTCATTTAAACGGGTTTCGTCTTTTGTTAAATTTTATTGAGAAAAACTTATGATACGCAAAAGAATAATACCTGTTCTTTTACTAAAAAATAACGGTTTGTATAAGGGCGTTGGATATGACAAGTACGTATATATAGGCGACCCAATAAATGCCGTTAAAATTTTTAATGATATGGAGGTGGATGAATTAATTTTTTTAGATATTGAAGCTTCTAAAAAAAATAAGGTAATTTCTCAAAGATTTGTAGAAAAACTTTCTGAGGAATGTTTTATGCCATTTTCCGTGGGTGGTGGAATAAAAAGTTTAGAGGATGCTAAAAAGTTAATTTCTGCAGGTGCAGAAAAAATTGTTCTTAACAATTGGGCTGTAAATCGGCCAGAAATAATTACAGAAATATCTAACTCTTTTGGTAGTCAAAGCATAGTGGTTGCTGTGGACGTTAAAAAAAACTGGTTAGGCAAAGAGAAAGTTTATCGTTTTTCAGGCGAGAGACCAACAAAGTTAAATTTAGAAGAGTGGGTAATGGAAATAGAAAAAAGAGGTGCAGGTGAAATTTTAATCAATTCTATTGAACTGGATGGTAAAATGAATGGATATAATACTGATTTAATAAATAGAGTGTCAAAATCTGTTAATATTCCTGTCATTGCCGGATGCGGGGCAGGCGTAGTTTCGCATTTTAAGGATGCTTTTAAAGCAGGTGCAGAGGCATGTGCAGGTGGAAGTGTTTTTGTTTTTCACGGTGCCAGAAAAGGTGTTCTGATTAATTATCCCTCCAAAGAAGAACTAGAAAATATTTATAATTAATGCGAGTCTTAATTGACATCAATCATCCTGGTCATGTACATCTTTTTAAAAATTTATACTTTGAGTTAAAAAAAAGGAATGTATTTGTTCTAGTAACAGCAACTCATAAAGATGTTGCTACACTTCTTTTACAAAAATATGATATACCTTTTATTGATTTAGGTACTTATGGAAAATCTAAAATTTCTAAAATTTTACAACTTCCAATTAAAAGTCTTCAATTAGCGTACATAACATGGAAACATAAAATTGATTGCTTATTTGGTGTGTCTTTTAGGGTAGCTCATGCTGGTTTTTTGACTAAAAGAGAGTCCTTTGTTTTTGATGACACTGAACATGCAAAACAAGAAATTTTTTTATATAAATATTTTGCAACTAAAATTTTAACGCCTGATTGTTTTGAAAAAGATCTTGGGGAAAAGCATATAAAATACAATGGGTATCACGAACTTGCCTATTTACACCCTGATCATTTTAAGCCAAATCTAGAAACATTAAAAGAAATTAATTTAAAAGAAAACGATATTTTTTTTGTACTAAGATTTGTAAGCTGGGATGCCGGTCATGATGTAGGACAATATGGAATTTCTATAGAATCTAAACGAAAACTAATTGAGTTGTTAGAGAAAAAAGGTAGGGTGATAATATCAAGCGAGGGAGAGCTAGTTGGTGAATTTGAAAAATACAGAATGATTATTTGCCCAACTAAAATCCATGATTTATTATATTATAGCTCATTGTTCGTTGGAGAGGGTGCTACTATGGCTTCTGAATGTGCAGTTCTTGGAACACCTTGTATTTATGTAAATAGTTTAGATGCAGGTACATTAAAAGATCAAGTAAAATACGGATTATTGACTAGTTTAAGATCAGATAAAAATCTGATTGCAATTACTCAAAAAAAAATGAATGATTTAAATGGTGAAAAGGAAAAATGTAGAACTAACTCAAAAAAAATATTGAATGAAAAAATTGATGTTACAAAATTTATGTTAGGGTTAATTAAATAAAGTTAATTAAAGAAAAATACTGAAAAAGAAGATAAATGTTGCTGAGTTTATTTTAAATTTATTACATCTTAAAAGTAAAACCTTTTGAAAATAGAATTTGTTAATATAGTTCAGTAATCATATCGAATAATGACGTCCATTTAATTTTTGACACCTAGATTTCAGAAAGTTTTAATTTTATTAATAAAAAGTATTTTATCAACCCAACGAAAACTGTCATGATTGGTGACTCCAATGCTGACAAAGAGTTTGCCAAGAATTATAAAGTTATATTTTGTAATGTTGAAAACATTATAAGTTAACCTATTTTGTTGCCAATATTTTTTTTAAACATCCTTACAATATTAATTGTATTAAAGTAATGGTAATTGCCAGTCAATCCTATCAACACATTAACAAAGATAGCCGATGCGGAAGCAAATAGTGTAATTAAAATTACTTCGTCAGGTGATTTATTTATTGAAAGCATAACACCACTCGTCAATATCTGAGTTGTCCCTAAGTTTCCTGGAGTAAATTTTAGAATTAAAGACATGTTGGTTATGGCTGCTATAAAAAAACAATCTAGTGTTGTAAAATTGATTTCTAAAATTTTCGCAATGTAAAACAACCAAAGTCCATTGAAAAAAAGAGATGTTATTTCAATTTTTAAACTCTTAATTATCAATTTTCTATTTTTATAAAACAATAATAATTGCAAAATTAATTTAGGAAAAAATAATAGTAGTTTTGGTGGGGTAAACTTTTTAAAAAAAAAGTTACATATAATAATCAATAAAGGGTTTAAAACTAAAGCGACGGGAACTATTAGGTAGTGAAGATCAAAAAGGTTCAAATTGATAAAATAATAAAGTGATAAAACACCACTTATAAACATTGAAATTGAAAATAAAAAAGCTGTAAACGCAACACTTTGATTAAGAGTTATTCCGTGCTTTTTTTTTAAAAACAAAACTGTAAAAATTGAAGATCCTTGAAATGGTAAAAGAAGACTCCATAGGCTTTGAACATGAGGGAAAAAAAATAAATCTAATGTTTTAACAGGTTTGTTCATGTTATAATGAAGCAATCTCCAGCTTTGCCCTGATATCTGTCTTAAAAAAATTGCCAAGATAAAAGAGCCTGTTAATTGAATGATTGTAACTTGAAATATGATTTCTAATTTATCTCTAACGAAGAAATTAAAAATTAATAAAACCAATAAAACCCCAACAATGATTGAAATGATATTTTTCTTCACCTTTTTTTATAATATTAATTATATAAATAAACAAATAAGTTGTTTTCTTTATTTTGACTGAAATCGAAATAATTAATCTTTTTAACAATCTTATAATTTTTTTTAAATTGAATATTTCGGTCGGTCATACATTTTATAACTTCCTTCTTGATAGGCTGATCTTCTGGTATTAAAAAAATGATTTTTTTAGGGTCCAGGTTTGGATTTGCAAGTGCTTCACAAGATTTTTCTATCGTTTTTTGCTCCAGCCAATCAAGGCTTATTGGAGGTTTGTTTATTAATAAAGCTATCCCCGAGAGGGAAGCATAAGTATAAATTTGTCCTTGTTTCAATGTGTCTAAAAAAGATAATTTGTCTTTTAAGTTCTTAGTCCTACTATCAACATACAAGTTGTTTAATCGTTCGTTATCCTTGATTTTATATTGACAATTTGATATCGTCGCTTTTCTATATGGGTGTATAACTAGGGAGGATATTGTTTGGATTGTACTTATTAAAATTGTAATATTTAATAAAATATAAGTCCATTTTTTTGATTTAAGCTCAATCGAGCATAGATAAATTATTAAAAAATAAAAAATTGCATAAAATAAGATTTGTGAAGATAGTGGGTTTTGTGTGCCCGCAGAAACTAATACGGGAACCAGTCCCAGAAAAAACATACTTAAATTTGTACTCGACCTATTTTTGAAAAGCAAAATCAACAAAAATATAATTATGTAAATATTAATAAAAAAAAGCTTTGATTCGCCATGAAACCAATACTGTTTTCTTATTAAAATATCTAATAATATCAAAGTCGATATTGTGATAAAAAAAGGTTTGGTGTTTCCATTTTTCTTTTTCAAAAAGAAAGCAATGAATAAAGCAATTAAATATAACTTTAATGACCAAAAAACATCTTTTATATTTTCAAAATAAACAGAAAATAGCCTATTAAATGAGTGACTCTCTGTATTTGACATTTGAAAGGTGTCACTTAAAAGACGAGTCGAAAGCGAAACAACGCCATGAATACTTTTACTCATAAGAAGCATTGCAAAGAGTCCACCAACAGCAAATGAGATTATATTAATTAAAGATCTTACATAATAAGTCTTAGTATACATGTTAAATTTAAATCTATTATATTCAAAAAATATAATATACAATAAGACAATTACAACTGTTAATTTGGAATAAATTCCCAAAACAAGAAAAAATCCAATTAAAATAAAATAAATAAAGCTTAATTTATTCTTTCTTTTATATTTTGATAATAACCAAATTCCTGAAACTAGCACAAGAAATATTGAAGACATCGTGTTATAGGAAATGGCTAGTGGTCCTATACAGTAACCTAAAAGCATTGCACTAAGCAATATGTTAAATAAAAAGATTTTTTCTTTTAATTTTTTAGGTTTTAAAGCAATGTTTAGAGCAAAAAAAATCACAATTGTAGATATTATAGTTATCGTAAATCTGAGTAACCTAACCTCTAAAAGATTAAAATTAAAATTAGAAAAAAGAGAATTATATGCTAAATGAAATAGCCAAGGTTTTAATCCAAAGTTGTTGCTTGAATAGCAATATCCAAGAAAATAGAAAGACTCGTCTGATAAATCTAATCCATAAAAAGAAGAATAAAATATAATTATTAAGTTGATTATATTGAAAATAGCACCTAATAAATAAGTTTCTTGAACTTTGCTTAAATATTTAAAGTGTTGAACCATCTATGAATTTTGATTCTAATCGGATTTAATAATTGTTAATCTATGATGGTCTCAACTATATAAAGAGGTCTTTTTTTTGCTTGAGCTAGAGTCCTCCATACGTATTCTCCCAAAATCCCCATCATTGTTATCTGAAAGCCAGACAAAAGCAGGATTACAATCATAATGGGGGCCCAACCAAATACAAAAGTGCCTAATCCTAAAATTTTAGCTATTAAAATATAAAAAGCATACATAATACCAAAAAAAGAAATAATAAATCCAATTAATGTTAAAATTCGAATTGGAAAAAAAGAAAAACCAAAGACTCCATCTATAAAGTAAGTGATTTTTTTACTTATTGTCCATTTAGACTTGCCCACCATTCTTTTCTTTCTATGATATGGAATAAATTTTACTGGAAATCCTGTCCACAGAATTTCTCCTTGCCAAAAAGGGTTTGAGTCGTTCATGTTTAGCATTAAACTTTTCACCTTTTGACTAATAAGTAAATAATCTATTCCTCCAAGAGGATAGTTATTAAAATTAATTTTATTGATTAGTCTATAAGCAATTTTAGCTATAATTTTAGAAGCTAGAGGGTCCTCTCTTCCTTCTCTTTCACCTATAACAATTTGAAACCCATCGTTAAAGTGAAAGCTTAAAAAATCATTTATTAATTCAATTGGGTCCTGTAAATCTGCAGACATAATAATATAAGACTTAGATTTGCCGTTTTTTAACCCCGCATATACTCCAGCTGCTTGACCAAAGTTTCGAGAAAATTTTATAATCTTAATATTTTCTTTATGGTAAGCCCGTTTGAGATTTTTAAGTTCTTCAAACGAATTGTCGCTTGATCCATCATCGCAATAAATAACCTCACCTGTTAGATTTGGGTTTTTGTCAAGAACTTTTTTCTTTATTATTTCATAACCCTTTAATAAAGTGCCTTCATTACAGTAAACAGGTATTATTATTGAATAATCAAGCATTATATTTTATTTTCCACATTGATTGATGAAGTATTCTATCATCTTTTTTAGAGGCTTCAAACTTTAATCGGCCATGCAAGATTTTTTGATCATGAAAACAAAAAGCATCTCCTGTTTCACATCTAAAAACATCCACACTGGATGTTTTTTCTTTTTTATTTAAAAACTTGAAAAATTCTTCACACATTACTTTAACTTTAGAATCTGACTTCTCGGTTCGGTAAAAGTTCCAAAAGATTTTATCATTTTTTAAAATGGTAGTTTTATTAAAGTATTTTCCATCTCCTTTTTGAATTAAAACTTCTGTTTTTTGTAAGTCATTAAGCAATCCTGGCTCTTCGTTTGCTAAATCTTCTTCTAAACGGTCAAGGGGGTAAAAAGTATTTTCTCCACCCCTTACAGCTTGTTTCTCTAAACAAAAAAGATTTAATTCAGCTGGATCTGAAAACCAAGCATTGTCAATGTGTAGTGGCTGAGTTGTTTTGCTGTATGTGTAACTAGTGTCTTTTTCAGGATTATACCTAACACTCCACCAATTACTTATTGTCAATTCTGAATTTAAAGTATAGTGTCGCTTATCATGAAAAAACCCCAATTTATTTTGCATTAAGTTTTCAAAATTAGTAAAACTAAGATGTTTAAACCCCCTTTTAATAATCAAAGCCGAATTACCTTTTAAGGCTTTTTCTATGAGGAATTTAAGTTTATCTAAACCGGGATCGTTCTCAATTTCGTTATATATATATATCATAAATTTTAGTTAATTTATTAATTTATAGTTATCTATAATCTCAAGTGTATTTTTTTTCCCATTAAACATTAAAACATCAATTATAGAAAGATTTGGAACAAAAACATTCTCAAACTGCTTGTAATTTAGTGGTTTTGTTTTTATAAATTTTAAAACTAAACCTTTGTTTTTAAAGTCCTGAAAATCATAAAGCTCTACGCCGCGAATAGAATTTATATAAGTTGAACATTTTTCTTTTTTGCAAATATCTAAAATTCTTTCTTTTCCGATTAAGTGGGCATTTCTGTATTTTGAAGAGGAACACTCAATATTAGTATTTAATCCCAAATAATTTAAAAGTAATTTGGTTGATTGAAAACAAAGATCTCTTATGTTATCTTTATGATTTAGCGAAGTGACAATAAGATCAAAAATTTCTGCAAAGAAGGGGGCTTTTTTATAAGATTGTTTGACTGTCGTCAAAAACTTGTCTCGCCATTTTAAATATTCTGGAGCTAATTTTACTTTATTAATTAAAATATTTTGGCTTGCCGCTTTTAATGGAACGGTAAATAAATGGCTTTTTTTGTTAACTAATATTTGATTTCTATTTACCCAGCCCTTTTTTATGTAATTAACATCATCAAAAAAAACAAATTTATCTACAGCTCTTATAAGCTGAAAATAGCCTATATATGGAAATATATAAGGTTGCATTATTGCAAGTTTCATATAGACGAAATAATTAGTTTTGAAATCTTTAAAATGGTTTTTTTTTCTAGCAAGAAGTAAAGTGGCAAACACAATATTCTGTTAGAAATATCTTCAGAAACAGGACAGGCCTCTTTTTCTTTAATAATTGAAAAAGTGTTAACTGAGGGATAAAAATATCTTCTTGGAAATATACCTTTCGCATTTAGTGTTTTTACAATTTTAAGCAATAAGCTTTCTGAGCTAAGTATTATTGGAAAATAGGAAAAATTTGACGTTCCAAATATTTTTCTTTGAAAAACTATGTCTTTAACATTACTGAGCTCTGTTTGGTATAATTCGTATTTATATTTCCTATCCTCTAAAACTTGATCATAATAATTTATGTTAGACAGGCCAATGGCTGCGTGAACTTCTGTCATTTTGCCATTAAATCCATCTTCTACAATATCCCTCTTGTCCTCTGAATGGCCAAAGAATCTAATTCTTTTAAGCTTGGAATCTAATTCTTTATTTGTTGTTATACATCCTCCACCCTCAGCTGTGTTTAACAACTTAGTTGCATGAGTACTTGTTGCAGAAATATCACCAAACTCTAGTATGCTTTTGTTATCGAATTTTGAGCCCATTGCATGAGCAGCGTCGTAAATCACTTTTAAATTGTGCTTTTCTGCAATTCTTTCTATTGCTATGGCGTTGCAAGGGTTTCCAAAGACATGTACAGGCATAATTGCAACGGTTTTTTCTGTAATTAATTCCTCAATCAAGTTTTCATCAATATTTAAAGTGTTTTTATCTATATCACAAAAAACGGGCTTACACCCCTCCCATTTAATTGCGCTAATTGATGCAATCCAGGTAAAGGCAGGAACAATAATTTCTCCATTTAAGTCCAGTGCTTTTATAGCCATTTGTAAAGCAATAGTTCCGTTAGAAACAGCCACATAATTATTCACTTTTAATTTTTTAGCAATCTCTTTTTCAAATTTTTGAACTAAAGGACCATTGTGAGTCAAAATCCCACTTTCCCAGCTTGGACGAAGTTTTTCTATAAAATCTGAAAAGGGAGCTAGTGAAGGCTGAGTAACATAAACAGGGACATTATCTATTTGTTTTTTCCTTAATTTCATTTATTAATCTTGATTGGTTAATATTTTCCACATACTCATTTTTTAAATTTCTTTTACCCTTAACTAAATCATAAAAATACAATAACATATTTTCAAAATGGTTGCAAGGTTCTAGTTTAATTATTTTTGTTCCATTATCATTTTCAAGCTTTATGGCGGAGACGCTGCCTGGAGGAGAAGTGAAAATCCTGTCGGCGGTAATTTTGCCGCGGCTTCCTAAAATTTCTAGGTTGCATTGGTAAAAGTTGTCAAACCCAAAGGCAATTTGTGAGCAAACACTGCTGTTCAAACATTTTAAAGTCGCATTGCCCCATGTGTCTAGACCAAATGTCTTATCTAAATATAAATTACTATCAACAACCTCTAAATTATCTCCTAAGATTATTTGAGAAACTTTAACAGGATAAGCCCCAGCATCCAACAATGAACCCCCTCCCAGTTTTTTTTGATACCTTATGTTTTCTTTATTTGCAAAAGGAGGGAAACAAAAAGTACTTCTAACATTTCTAATCTCCCCAATTTCTTCGTCATTAAGGAGTTGTTTTATTTTCTTAGTCTGAATATGAAATCTGAATTGAAAGTTTTCAACCAGTACTAGGTTTTGCTTTTCAGCTATTTTATTTACCCTCAACGCTGCATCAAAACTCGTGGTTAAGGATTTTTCAACCAAAATATGTTTTTTAGTTTTTAACGAATTTTCTATCCATTCTTCATGCAGAGAGTTTGGTAATGGAATGTAAACAGCATTAATTGCTTCATTATTTACAATACTTTCGTAGTTATCATAAATAGACAAATTAAACTTGGATTTAAAAAGTTCTCCCCTTTTCTTGTTCCTTGTTCCAACACCAACGATATTATACTGGCCTGTCAATCTTTTAAGAGCAGGTACTATATGTCTTTCTGCAATATTGGCACATCCTAAAATTCCTAAATTAACCATACACATCTTCCTTGGTTACGAAGTAAGAAACTAGGTTTCTTGCTTGCACATTAACAATATTATTAAAAGTAATCAAAAAACTGAGCTGACTAAGGGTTACCCAAATATAGTTTTCTGGCAATTCAAAAGCTTCGTCTTCGTTAGCTTGAACTATTACATTTCTATTTTCTTCTCTAAAAAATCGGCCCCCTTCCTCAGATTGGAAATTGTCAATAATTTTATTTTTTGAGTTCAATACGTATTTTAAAAAGGGTAGCATCTCCGATTTTATTCCTTTATATTCGCCCGTTAAACATTGAACTGTTGGGGCCATTTCAATAACATCAAGGTTCCCACACTCTACTTTGCCTTGAACTAAAAAATGGTATTTATTGTTTATTTTTTTAATAATAAAAGCACAAAGCCCTGATTGTGCTGACTCAATCATTGGCTGGCACCACTCTTTAACCTCTCTGCCCTCAATTAAAACTTGTACAGGTATAACTTTAAAATATTTTTCTGAAATATGTTTTATCTGATTTTCAGAGAAAACCCAAGAATCAAGAGTCTTTAAGGGCATTTCATTAGTGTCTAACTCATAATTGCATTTTAATTTTACCATCCAATGTAAAAGTTGTTTAGTCGCAAATCCAAAATCGGGAGAAGGATTGTATGTTAGTTTTTTATCAATAAATAATAAACTGGATAAAACTGTTCTCGTATCCATATTTACAAGGTTGTCTATCTGTAAACAATCAACTAAAGATTCTAAACTTGTCCAAAAAAAATTGTTCTTCAGTTTAATCTCCTCATATACTTCAACAACTATATTTCGGTTTCTTTTTTTATAAAACCGGGCTCCTTGCTCCGATTGAATCTGGTCAACCAAAACTTTTTTATTGACGTCTAAAAAAAAATCTAAATAGTGTGGTTTAATGCCGCCATGCTTTTGGAAGTAATTACTTTTGGTAGCTTGAACAGTCGGTGAAAGTTGTACAAAATTAATGTTACCCGGCTCCGTTTTGCACTGGACCAGAAAATATCTTTTATCTTCAATAATCTTAGAAATAAAACCAAGTATTCCTATTTCATTTTGTTTAATTATTGGTTGTTGCCAATGAAAAACATTTCCATAATTTGTTTTAACATCTAATCCGATAATTGAAAAAAACCCACCTGAACTATGTCGAATATTTTTGTCGCTTACTTCCCAGCTTTTTAAATTTGAAAATTTTGATTTGTTTATTTTAACCTTTAATGTTTTTTTATATTCATTAACGAAATTAATTATTTGTTTCTTGGACTCTAAAATCATTTGATAAATTACGTTATTTATGTGTTTTAATATTATTCTATGTCAACAATTTATGAAGCAGTATTCCCTTAGCTTTTAACATTTGTGGAACAATGCTTTCGTTAGACATTCCAGGAATTGAATTTATTTCAATTAAAAAGGGAGCACCTTCTTTATTGATAATATAATCCATCCTCGCGATTCCTCTCATTGCTAATATATCGTATATTTCTTTTGTTAGATCTTTAATATTATTTGTCATCTGTTCATCTAAGTCAGCTGGAGTAATTTCTTGAGACTTCCCATTGTATTTGGCATCGTAATCAAAGTATTCATTCTCAGATATTATTTCGGTTATTGGCAATGCTTTTATTACCTCTATGTCCCTGTAGACTCCGCAGGTAACCTCTCTGCCTTCTATGCTTTGTTCTACAACTACTTCTGTTCCGTGTTTAAAAGCCGCTGTTATCGCTGATAATAAGTCGTTTTCTTTTTTAACTTTTGTTACTCCATAGCTACTGCCACCATCTGTTGGCTTTACAAAACAAGCTAAGTTCACTTTTTTTAATATTTCTTTTTCGTTAATTTCATCGTCAGGCTTTATTAGCACAGCTTCTGGGACATTTATTCCAAAACTCTTTAAAAATTGATTGCAATGAAATTTTTGAAAGGTAAGGGCCATAATTGCTGCAGTAGAAGTATTATAAGGAATTCCAACCATGTCTAAATAACCTTGCAGTTTTCCATCTTCTCCTGGTGTACCGTGAATTACAATAAAAGCATATTCAAATTGTACTTTTGAACCATTTTTACTAAAACTAAAATCATTTTTATCAATAGAATATCTTCCTTCTTTATCATATGCTGTCCATTCATTTTCGTCAATTAATACTCTGGTTGGTTCAAACTTATTGCGGTCTAAATTGTCAAAAACAGTTTTAGCACTTTTAATTGAAATGGCTTTTTCTTTACTATAACCTCCTTCTATAACCGCTACTTTTTTCATTTTATCAAATTTAATGTAGGATATTTAAGTTTGTAAATTAGCCTCTTGTAATTATTAACTAAAGACTGTTACTCTAATCTTATATTTGTAGAGTATTTTATTTATGAAAATTAAAAAAATTGTATTTGCCACAGGAAACCTTAATAAATTAAAAGAAATAAAGTCTGCAATTAACATTTTTGAAATTGTTGGATTAAAAGATTTGGGCATAACAGAAGAACTTCCAGAAACTGGAACTACCCTAAAAGAAAATGCGCTTCAAAAAGCTAAATATGTTTACAACAAAACTGGCCTTAACTGTTTTTCAGATGATACCGGCTTAGAAATAGAGTCTTTAAATAATCGACCTGGGGTTTATTCAGCAATGTATTCGGGAGCTGACTGTAATGCAGAAAATAATATGCGAAAAGTATTGAGCGAATTAAAAACTTTCCAAAACAGAAAGGCGAAATTCAAAACCGTAATAGCGTTAATATTAAATGACAAGGAATACTTTTTTGAAGGTACTGTTAATGGGAAAATTCTTCAAAAAAAAAAAGGAAATGACGGATTTGGCTATGATCCTATTTTTAAACCTGAAGGGTATAAAGAGACCTTTGCTCAAATGTCAATAGAATTAAAAAATAAAATTAGCCACAGAGGATTAGCAGTATATAAACTAGTAAGTTTTTTAAATCAAGAAGAATTAGGTTTATAAAAAACCATCATGGTTCCAAAAAAAGAAAAAATAGTCGCTCCCGCTTGCACTTCTAACATATCGTCTGACATGAAAGCGCAAAACATTAACACAGAATAGGAGAAAAATAACATCTTGATTTCTTTTTTACTTCTCAAAAAACTATACAATAAAATAGCTGTCCACATTAAAAAACCCAAAATACCTAGGTTAATCGCTTGAGTAATAAATTGATTGTGAGCTAACAGCTGGTTCTTTGGGGCTAAAAGAGTTGGCTTTTTATGATAATACTTTTTATATTCTTTTTTTACTCCACCTGGGCCATAACCAAAAACTAGGTTTTCAGCTAATATAGACATACCTACTTTCCAAAACTCTATCCTCTGGTTCGTGGTTTGATTGTTCGGGTCTTTAGATTTTTTAAGATTTTCTATTTCATAAAGAAAAGATCTTATTCTTTTTTCAAGGTTATTATAATGTATATAGGAGGTCTCGCCAGACTCAATCAGCGCTATTTCTTTATTTGAAAGTTGGCTAAGTCCTGCGGAATCTTTATCCAAGCCCTTTGATGTTAGAAACCTGTAAATTGTTGCTTTAAGCATTTGACCTTTATGGTCTAATCCTTTAAAATTAATTTTACTTCGCTTGTTCCATTCTTTTTCCAATTCATGAGGTGCAATGTTTTCCCACAAATAATACCCATTTTCAGTAGTGTGGTCGTTAAAGTCGTTTAAATATTTTTCTCCTTTTATACTTTCTTTTTTACTGCTTCTTTTTTCATTTTTCACATGATAAAAATCATTTACAGTGTAGATCAAATAAGCAACTGCACTTATAATAAATATCACAAATACTGTTAGAAACTGTTTGTTGTAAGTGTTTTTTTTATTCTTTAAAAGAAACGGGAAGCAACATAAAATCGCTACAAAAAGACCACAAATAGCGGTTAAGGTTGCCAACTTGAAAAGTATAAAAACCAGCCAAATCAATAATACACTACTTAAAACTTTATTCAAATTGGCCTTTATAGATAAATAGATCAAAAACATTATTGAAAAAGACAATAAAATAGAGTATCTGATGTGGGACATAAATACAGAAGCGTCTCTAACGGTTCCTGAACTTTTTTTGGTTGCCAGTAGGTCCACGCTTACTAAATAAACCCAAATTGTACTAATTAATAGCCCTACAAAAAATATTATTATAATTGTTTTAAGTTCTTTTTTAGAAAGAGAGGGTGAAGACCCAATTATTAATGGCAATAAAAGTAAGGGGAGTTTTATTCGTAGTACATTCAATCCAATAAATATATCTTCT
>NZID01000014.1 GCA_002691605.1 Crocinitomicaceae bacterium | reverse complement strand
TTTACCAGAACCAATAAATAAATTATCATCTTTTGCTTTAGGGAGTATGTAAGAAGCTAATCTTGTTCTTAACTCCATTCTACCATTTAAATCTAATTCCATCCAATCTTTAATAAACTGTTCCTCATCAAATAAAATACTATGCAGAAACTCTCTATTTGCCTTAGTTAACTTATTTAAACTACCCTTAGGTCTGCCAGTAGCTAATTTGTGTCCTTTTTGAAATGTCATACATTACTTTTTAATAAACTATCTTAAATAAACAACCCTATACATATAAACGTTTGAAAACACTAACCGTTATATATTTTTAAGTATTATTTTAATATGTTATGATTCTATTATGATTTGATATGATATATATAGCATTGCATTTGCTTATGCATTTGCATCATTATTTATTTCTTTATTCTCTTTTTCTTTATTCCATCTACTGTTAGCTGCTTCTGTTCTTTTGATAGATTTATCTAATACTTCTTCTACATTCTCAATCACTCTCTTATCAATCATTAAACCCTTTTCTTTTTCAATTAGACCATTACTTAGTAACAAATCAACTTTTCTTTTCCCAAAATCTTTAATTGCCATTTCATAAGTGTAGTTATTGCCTTGAATCTGATGCATAAAAATGTGAGAATCAATTTCATATTTAGCTAATCTAATAGGCGGCTCGTGATACTTTAGTGTTCCATACAACATCTCATAATACCATAGCTTTCTATACTCAGAAGTAATCTTCTTTTTCTTCCTTATGTCAGACATAACTATTGATTTAAAAGATTATTTACTTCCTCAGCTTTGTAGTATACTCTTCACTGTACATATATGGGTTTTAAAATATTACGTGACGACCAGTTAATAATTGTTTGTTGTGTTACTTTTAAGTGTTTTGCAAGTTCTTTACGTGTGTAAAGTTTTCTTTCGCTATTTGCTTTTAATTCGTAAAGCATTTCTTCTTTTAATTCTTGTTTCAATTTTTCAAATTCTGTCCACAATTCTTTTGCAGTTACCAGTGCTACTTTATTATTCATTGTTTATTATTTACGTTAATAATTAAATTATTTCGTAAAAGTATTACTAGTAAAATTTTTATAAAAATAAATGAAGTGTACTTTTCGTACCTATTTTTGAACCCTTGTTTTAACAGACAAGTAAGTAACAATGTAAGTAATATTTACACTTCCTTATCTGTAAGTAGTACCCAAGGAGGGAGTCGAACCCTCACGCACATAGTGCACTACGACCTCAACGTAGCCCGTCTACCAATTCCAGCACTTGGGTATGAATCATAAGCAAATGTAAATAACTTAATCAAAATACAACTCTACCAAATAAGTATTAATTTTAAAAAAATGTTTAAACTATATGTTACAATATTTATAACCTTTTTAATAATGAATGAAGATATCGCACAGTCAGTTAACGTATTTGGCCAACCTCTAGGACTTTGTTGTAGCACCCCTACAACTGGATTTTACAGAGATGGTTATTGCAATACAGGAAGTTCAGATTACGGAACTCATGTAGTTTGTTCTGTAATGACCCAAGATTTTTTAGAATTTTCAAAATCTAGAGGAAATGATTTAACTACGCCTAATGAGGCTTATCGTTTCCCTGGGCTTGTACCAGGTGATAAGTGGTGTTTATGTGTTCTTAGATGGAAAGAAGCTTACGATGCAGGTAAAGCACCAAAAGTATATTTGGAGGGTACTCATGAAAAAGCTTTGAATTATGTAACAATCGACCAGTTAATCGAAAGCGCTCTTAAATAAAAAAAGCCTTCGTTTAAGAAGGCTTAAGTGATTCGTCTGGGGTTCGAACCCAGGACCCCATCCTTAAAAGGGATGTGCTCTACCAGCTGAGCTAACGAATCAAATTTTTCGAATGCAAATATAATGCTCCTACTGAAATCTCCAATTAGTTTTGTAAAAAATAGTTGTTTGTTTATCTTTTGTTACAAATATTTGCGCTTTAGATATCCATCTTTATGTATTTTTAAACTAGATGACTGAAAAACCATACAATAAAATATCCAAAACTATTTTAAAAGAAATTTTACTTTTATTTGGAAAAGAGAATGTTTTTATAGATCAAGAAAGTTTAATAAACTATGGACACGACGAAACCGAAAACTTAAGTTATCCACCAGAAATATTAGTAAAACCAAAAGATGCTGATCAAGTTTCTAAAATTATGAAATTAGCATTTGAAAATTCTATCCCTGTAACCCCTATTGGTGCTAGAACGGGGCTTAGTGGGGGATCTCTCTGCATTCATGGTGGAATTGGCCTATCAATGGAAAAGTTTAATAAAATTTTAAAAATTGATCATGATAATTTACAAGTTATTGTTCAACCTGGAGTAATTACTCAAAATTTACAAGATGAGGTAGCTCGAAAGGGATTGTATTACGCTCCAGACCCTGCAAGTAAGGGGAGTTGCTTTATTGGAGGGAATATTGCTGAAAATAGTGGCGGTCCAAGAGCAGTAAAATATGGAGTGACTAAAGATTTTGTCTTAAATCTTGAAGTAGTTTTACCTAACGGGGAAATAATTAATACTGGAGCAAATACATTAAAGAATTCTACAGGATATAATTTAACTCAATTAATGGTGGGTAGCGAAGGAACTCTTGGAGTAGTTACTAAAGCTACTTTAAAGTTAATCCCACTTCCTAAGTTTAACAAACTTATTTTAGTTTCTTTTAAATCCGCAGTGGATGCTTGTGCAGCAGTTGCATCTGTATTTAAAGCTGGTGTTGTGCCCTCTGCAATGGAATTTATGGATAGAAAAGCAGTTGATTTTACCATTAAATATATTGAAGAAGCAAATTTAGAAATGTCTGATGATACTAATGCACTTTTGCTTATCGAAGTGGATGGAAATAATCCAGAATATTTAATGGATGAAATTCAAAAAGTTTTGGATGTAGTAACATCCCATAATTGCGATGAAAATATTCTTTTTGCAGAAGATGAAGCACAAAAAGACCAGTTATGGTTTATAAGAAGAAGAATAGGCGAGGCAGTTAAAGTAAATAGTATATATAAAGAGGAAGATACAGTAGTTCCAAGATATAGACTTCCTGATTTACTTTCTGGTGTAAAAAAAATTGGGAAAAAATATGGATTTGAATCTATATGTTATGGACACGCAGGTGATGGTAACTTACATGTAAATATTATAAAAGGTAATTTAACTGATCTGCAGTGGGAAGAAGAACTTTCTAAAGCAATCAGAGAAATTTTCACTTTAACCGTATCCCTAGAAGGAACCATTTCTGGAGAGCATGGAATAGGATGGGTACAAAAAGATTATATGGATATTGCTTTTAAAGAAGTAGAACTAAACTTAATGAGAAATATTAAAAAAGTATTCGATCCTAAAAACATTATGAATCCCAGTAAAATATTCTAATTTATTCAACACCGTGCATTAATTTTTTTATAGGTTTATTAAGTAAGAAAATTCCTGCTGCAATCACTAGTAGAACATAACCTATAGTTGAAAATACATCTAAATATTGTAACAAACCAGCTTCTGCACTTAAAGCTTCACCACCACCATGACCACCAGTTATAGCTGCAATTTTACCTCCTGCATAATTGGCAATTGCAAAACTTAAAAACCAGGCACCCATTGCAGTACCAGCCATACTTTTTGGTGAAAGTTTGGTAACCATGGATAACCCAATTGGTGAAAGAAATAATTCTCCTGTGGTATGAAGCATATATAAGAAAACTAAAGTAAGTATAGGAACTTGGAAGGCTTCATTGACAAACTGATAACCTAATTTAGTAAGTAAAAATCCCAAAGCCAGCTGTGCAATACCAAAGCAAAATTTAAGAGGAATACTTGGGTTTTTACCGATTTTTGATAGTTTCACCCACATTATGGAAAAGATAGAACCAAATAGGATAATAAAAAATGGATTAAAGAATTGAGTCATACTTGCTGGCATTTCCCAACCAAAAATCATTCTATCTACATTTCTATCCGCAAAAAGAGTCAATGATGTTCCAGCCTGTTCAAAGCAAGCCCAGAAAGATATATTGATGATCATAAAAATGATTAAGGCAATCATTCTATCTCTCCAAATAGAAATATTTTCCTTTTTATCTTCACTACTTCCAGCTCTTATTAAGACTACAGAAATGCCTAGAAACAAGGCAAGTAATATATAATCCATTAGCTCATTTTGCATAATTAATAAATAACATAACGGAATTAAGAAAAGTGAACCTACTGTTATTGCCTGAACCATAGTTATTGGGCCTATCACTTTCTTCTTTCCTTCTTCGTGTATTTCCAGCCCTGGTGCAGCAGCATAGTTTTTTCTTCCTACCCAAAAAATTCCTAATCCTAACAACATTCCTAATCCAGCTAATCCAAATCCATTTCTAAAACCGTAGGTTTCTCCTACATAAGCAACTATGGTGGTGGCCAATAATGCACCCACATTAATACCAATGTAAAAAATTGTAAAACCCGAATCTCTTCTTGGATCATTGTCTTTATATAATTTGCCTACTATAGTAGAAATATTGGCTTTGAAATAACCATTTCCAATAATTAAAGCTCCCATGCCAATAAGCATCATATTTTCATTGTTCCCTAAAATCAGAAATTCACCAATAGCCATTAACACCGCTCCAAGCATTACAGCGTATCGATAGCCTAAATATTTATCGGCCATTCTTCCACCTAAAATAGGTGCTGCATAAACTAAGCCTGTATAAGCCCCATAAATTAAAGAGGCTTCACTATCGCCCATCATTAAAGATTTCACAAGAAAAAGAGTTAAAAGTGTCCTCATACCATAATAGCAAAATCTTTCCCACATTTCAGAAAAAAATAAGGTCATTAATCCCTTTGGATGTTTTTCATTGGCTTCAATAGTTGTCATAGATTTTAATTTATTATATTGTTGTGAAAATAGTCAAATTTTTTTACCAAAAGTTTTCAAATTTTTCAATATTCATCTTTTAATCTAATGAAATGTTATTTTTGGATAAAAAAAAGTATGAAATTCAAGATTTCAAGTATTATTTTCTTCACTTTTTTAATTTTTAGTAGTTGTGAACAACAGAAAGATAAAATAATTAATAAAGCGATAACAAATCGAATTATGGATAGTCATACGCTATCAAATTATAAGGAAGTTACTATTACTAACTCTCATTTAAATTTAAAAGTAGATTTTGAAAATAAAATTTTAGTGGGTTCAGTTAAGCATGATTTTACTAGACATAAAAATTCTGACGTACTCATTTTAGATTCTAAATATTTAATTATTGATAGTATACAAGACGGAGAAAATAACCATTTAGATTATCAACTTGGAAAATTGGATGAGTTATTAGGAACTTCTATTCAAATTAAATTACTTAAGAAAACGAATCAAGTAATTATTTATTATAAAACAACGGAAAAATCGGAAGCCTTAGACTGGTTACAGCCAAATCAAACAGCAGGTAAAACTTTTCCATTTATGTATACTCAAGGACAATCTATATTTACAAGATCTTGGATTCCTATTCAAGATTCACCAGGAATTAGAATTACCTACTCAGCTAAAATTAAAACTCCAGAAAATATGATGGCTGTAATGAGTGCGGCTAATCCTCAAGAAATTGTGGAAGGAAATACTTATCAATTTGAAATGAAACAACCTATACCACCATATTTAATTGCCTTGGCAGTGGGGAATTTAGGATTTAAAGCAATAGATTATAGAACTGGAGTATATGCAGAACCAAGTATGTTGGATAAATGTGCTAACGAATTGGTAGACATGGGTAAAATGGTCGACTCAGCAGAAAAATTATATGGGAATTACGATTGGGACAGATACGATGTAATTGTACTTCCTCCAAGCTTTCCTTTTGGTGGTATGGAAAATCCAAGATTAACTTTTGCAACTCCAACTATTATAGCAGGTGATCAAAGTTTGGTTTCACTTATTGCTCACGAATTAGCTCATTCGTGGAGTGGTAATTTAGTTACCAACGCTACTTGGAATGACTTTTGGCTAAATGAGGGATTTACTGTTTATTTTGAACGAAGAATAATGGAATCTTTATATGGAAGAGATTATTCTGAAATGCTAGCTCTTTTGGGATTTCAGGATCTGCAAGAAGAAATCTCTACTCTTGAACCTGATATGCAGCTTTTAAAATTGAATATGTTAGGTAAGCACCCTGATGACGCTATGACTGATGTAGCCTATGAAAAAGGATATTTCTTTTTGAGAATGTTAGAAGAAAATATTGGGAGAGAAAAGATGGATTTTTTCTTAAAGAACTATTTTAGTGATCATAAATTTGAAACAATCGTAACAAAAGATTTTTTAGCTTACCTAAATAAAAATCTTTTAATTGATATAGATGACAGCCTTAACATAGAACAATGGATTTTCGAACCAGGTATCCCTAAAAATTGTCCCAAGGTAGTTTCTAAACGATTTGAAAATGCTGAATTACTTGTCAAGGAATTTATTAAAAATGGTTCAGTTTCTTTAAAAAATAATGTAGAGTCATGGTCTACTCACGAATGGTTGCATTTTATAAAACATCTTCCTGAAAATATAAATTTAGAACAGCTATCAGATTTAGATCAAAATTATAATTTATCTAATAGTGGAAATTCTGAAATTTTAGCAGTTTGGTTTCTTCAATGTATCAAAACTAATTATCAGCCAGCGTTTGAAAATTTAGAAAAATTTTTATTAAGAATTGGTAGAAGAAAATTTTTACAACCCCTATACTTAGAACTTTCTAAAAATAACGATCATAAATTATGGGCTCAAAAAGTATATGATAAAGCTCGGAATAACTACCATTATGTTTCTTTTAATACGATTGATAAAATTTTAAATTAGCTTTTAATAATTCTTCAATTTTCTTTCTATTTCTCTTTTGACATCCTTAGTCTTTAAATCTTCTCTTTTGTCGTGAATTTTCTTGCCTTTAGCAACTGCAATATTAATTTTTGCCCAACCTTTTTCACTAATGTAAAGTCTTACAGGAACAATAGTGAGTCCCTTGTTTTTTAACTTTTTATGGATCTTGGAAATTTCTATTTTATTAAGTAGAAGTTTTCTATCTCTCTTACTATCATGATTAAAATGGCCTGCATTTTCATAATCTGCTATGTACATGTTTCGAATAAAAAGTTCGTTTTTAACCATTACTCCATACGATTCAGCAATACTTGCTTTATTATTTCTAATGGATTTAATTTCAGTACCAAAAAGTTGTATTCCTGCAGTAAAAGTTTCTAAAAACTCAAACTCAAACTTTGCCCTTTTATTTTTTATCTCAATTTTAATAGACATTTTACAAAATTAGTAATCTAAACAATCTTAAAGCAATAATTTTTATTTAATAAGTCAAGAATGAATACTTGGGTGATAAATGTTGATTTAATATTTTAGAGAAATCCAAAAAACAAATATCCAATGTTTTTCATGACGTTTTAATATTTGAAATTTATTTGTTTATAAGAATTCTTAAGTAACAAATAGAAGATAAGAATATAAAACTTAGGCTTTTATGACTTTTCCATTATTGTAAAGTAATTTTACATGAGAAAATATTGCCGGTAAGATATATCTGTGGGATTGGTAGGTAATTTTATGCTTAGAGGCTACTTTTTCAAGAATTTTAGTTAGTGCCGGGTAATGTACATGACAAATATGCTGAAAAAGGTGATGAATAACATGATGATTAAACCCGCCAAAAAGATGTGTTATCAAGAAACTTTTAGTTGAATAATCTGAGGTAGTAAGAATTTGATGTTTTGCCCAAGAGTAAGGCATCATTCCATTTTCATCAGGTTCTGGAAATTCTGAATCCTCTAACATGTGAGTGGTTAATAGTACAACTACAATTGTTAAGCTAGAAGAAATCATTAACATTAAAAAAGCCAAGACAAAAACTTTAATTTCAAAAGACAATAACCAATAGGGTATGAAAACTAAGTATATAACGTATGAAATTTTAAAAATGACCATTTTAAAGATTTCTTTAATTGGATAAGGCCTATTGAAAAAGCCACCTATTTTTTTAAAAAAAATATCTTTAAAATCTCTATAAAAAATCCATCTTGGAATAAAAATAGCATATATAAATGGCATATATAACCATTGATATCGATGAAAACTTCTTGATTTATCTTGAGGAAAAATTTTCACAATATTAGATTGTTGAATATCAGGATCATAATACATTATATTTGAATATTTATGGTGTCCCTTAACATGACGATTTTTCCAATTAAAAGAACTAAGCCCAAGAAAATCAAAAACATACATAAATAAGGAATTGTATTTGGAATTTTTAAAAAGTGCATTGTGCGCTGCATCATGACCAATATTTACACCTAAAAATAAACTCCAAATTCCAAGAAAAATGTAACTAACAAAAATCTGGTTTTGAGATAATTTAAATATAAATGGAAGTAAATAGATAAGAATATAAATTGTAAATAGAAAAGCAATTTTTATATACATAAATCTATTTCCATAAATTGATATATTGTTAGAAATAAAATAAGCATTAACTTCTTTTTTAAGTTCATCGAAAAAACCATCATCTTCTTTTGGAAAAGTGATTTTTATTTTTTGATCATTCATTTTAAGTTATTAATTGGAATATGACAAACTTTATATCATTTCTAAAAATACTAAAATCTCTAAGTGTATTCACTCCTTTTTCTATTAATTACTAATTTTAAGAGCCATAAAAAAGTCCTTTTTTATTGAAAATAATTGGTATAAAAAAAAGATATTTAATAAGATAGATTTCAATTTTCGTAATTTTAAAAGATGAGGGTGTTAATTACCGGAGCAACCGGATTCTTAGGGTTTAGATTAGTTGAAAAACTTAATTTAGATTTTAGATATAAACAAATTATAGCTTCTGGAAGGGTCATTAAAAAAACTCATTACATAAAAAGCGATAAGGTAAAATATATTACTGGAAATTTAACAGACCCCATATTTGTAGATGAGCTAACTAAAAAAATTGATATTGTTATTAATTGTGCTGCACTTTCTTCACCCTGGGGAAGGATTTCGGATTTTACTCAAGCCAATATTATTACTCAAAAAAATCTTATAAAATCATGTATACATAATAAGGTTAAAACCTTTATTTTTATTTCCTCTCCAAGTATTTACTTTGATCTAAAGAATAAGTTAAATATTTATGAGAGTGACCCTTTACCAAAGCAATTCATTAA
This sequence comes from Crocinitomicaceae bacterium, assembly GCA_002691605.1. GTDB lineage: Bacteria > Bacteroidota > Bacteroidia > Flavobacteriales_D > Parvicellaceae > MED-G20. Next base: position 1,273 of record NZID01000014.1, on the reverse strand, counting down.
TAATTATGCAAGAAGTAAATTCGAGGCAGAGGAATTATTGAGATCTTCTAATCTTCCTTATGTGATTTTTAGACCTAGGGCATTAATTGGTAGAGGAGATCATGTTATAATGCCGCGAGTAATTAATGCATTTGAAAAAAATAAATTAAAAATTGTAGGTGATGGAGAGAATTTAGTCGACCTAACACCTGTTTCTAATGTAGTGGATGCAATACTTTTGTCTATTCATAATGAAAATGCACTATATCAAACTTTTAATTTATCTAATGGTAAACCAGTTAAACTTTGGGCTAAAATAAACTATGTACTACAAAAATTAGATAAAAAAATAATAAAAAAGAAAGTTTCATACAAGCTTGCTTTTTCAGTTGTATTCTTGCTAGAAATAATCTCTAAAGTTTTTAATTTAAAAGAACCAACAACAACAATTTACAGTATTGGTATACTTTCTAAATCCTTTTCTCTAAATATTGATAAAGCTATAAAGATTTTAAATTACCGACCTAAACAAACTGTAGATGAAGCAATTGATGAGTTTGTATTATGGTATAAAAATAAAGAGATTGACTAAAGTTAAATTACATTTAGGTTATGCTGGGTATTGTTTGGCTAAAGAAAACCATACAATTAAAGGAGGAAATAATATTAACGTTAAATTCAATGCTCTATGGGCCCTAATTCAACACCCTATAAATGGTTACATTTTATTCGACACAGGGTACACGAAAAGATTTTTTGAAGCAACAAAAAAATATCCTAACAAATTGTATGCAAATTTAACAAAAGTAGTTCTCAAAAAAAGCGAAGAAGTAAAAGAGCAATTAAAGAAAAATAATATAGATTGTAACGAAATAAAACATATTGTAATCTCTCATTTTCATGCCGACCATGTTGGTGGTTTAAAAGATTTTAAAAATGCGAAAATTCATGTTTCGAAAGCAGCTTTAAATCAAGTAAATAAAATCCCTAAATTTTTAGCATTTAGTAAAGGAATTTTAAAAGACTTAATTCCAAAAAATTTAAATTCTAGAGTTTCTATAATAGAAGAAAATTCTACTAAAATAAAAGATACAATATTCAATTATAAGTACGATTTATTTGGAGATAATTCTCTACTACTTTTAAACCTTAGTGGACATGCAGCTGGTCAAATAGGAATTATATTAGAAACCGAAAATGGAAAATATTTTTTAATAGCTGATGCATGTTGGAATATAAAAGCAATTACTGAAAACAAATTGCCTAGTCCTGTTGTAAGACTATTTTTTGATTC
>NZID01000013.1 GCA_002691605.1 Crocinitomicaceae bacterium | reverse complement strand
GAAATTATTCTACTGGAATATATTTCATGCTGGAAAATCAGCAATTTTCAGCATTTCATAAAATAAGACAAGATGAAATGTGGCATTTTTATATGGGTGTATCTATATTAATTCATATGATAAATATAGAAGGAGAGTATAAATTAATAACCATTGGAAATAAAATTAATAAAGGAGAATATTTTCAATATGTTATACCTGCAAATACCTGGTTTGCATCTGAATTAAAAGATAAAAAAGGTTTTTCATTATGTGGCTGTACCGTCAGTCCAGGGTTTGATTTTAATGACTTTGAAATGCCCAGCAGAAAATTTTTGATTGAAAAATTCCCCAAACAAAAAAAAATTATAAGTAGATTAACAAATAATTAATACTACAATGATGATAAGATTTTTAGTTATTTTTTTTCTAACTATCAGTTATGTTAATGCACAAGTAATAGCAACAGACAGACCAAGTGCCCAAACTGACAATTCCTATTCATTATATCACAAATGCTTTCAGATAGAGTCTGGGCTTTTGTATTTGCATGAAAATGGCATTGTACAACCCTCTAGTTTACCTAATTTATTACTTAGATATGGGCTTTTGGATAAATTAGAATTAAGATTTTCTTCCGATTTGTTATTTTCTTTAGATGAAAATACCTTTTCTAAAGGATCTATTAATTTTGGAACTAAACTTCAACTTATTAGAGAAGAAAACTTTCAATTAGCTTTTCTGTCAATGGCTTCAATTGAAAATAACACACTAGAAATAATGACTAAAATTGTTGGGGCCAATTCTATTACTGAAAATCTTAGTTTAGGATATACTTTAGGTTACCAATCAGCTAGTAACTTTTACGATAAGACCTTAAATTATTCATTGTTTTTAAGTAATAGTTTTGGAAGTAAATTTTCAGGTTTTTTAGAACTTTACGGAGATTGGAAATACAATAATATAGACTTTACCTACCAAATAAACTACGATTTTGGATGTTCCTATCAACTTTCTGAAGTGATGCAGCTTGACACCTATTTTGGTAAGGGAATTCAGAACGATATGTATTTTGGTTCAATAGGATTTAGTTATTTATTTAAAAATAAATTTTGAGATTTCAATTTGCAATACTTATTTTATTTTTAGTATTAATTTCTTGTAATAAGTCCTCCAACTCTGATGAAGAAATATCTTTTACACAAGGTTCGGGAGTCACGGATATTGATGGTAATTTCTACCCAAGTATAATTTTAGGAAATAACCAAGAATGGACTACAATGAACCTTAGAACAAGTACCTATTCCAATGGAGTGAATATACCAAATTCCATGTCCGAAGTATCTTGGAGTAACACTTCCGTAGGTGCGTGGTGCCATTACGATAATAATGCCTTAAATGAAGAAGTATATGGAAAATTATATAATTTTCATTCATTAATTGGGGACACTATTAAAGTTGAAAAATTAATAACCAATAATGATAATATTGTTATTGACACATTATATTACGACTCCTTCCCTTGTAAGATATGTCCTCAAGGCTGGAGAATTCCCTATGAAGACGATTGGAATACTTTAATCAATTATTTAGGAAATGCAAATTTAGCGGGTGGAAAAATGAAAGAAAACACTTTGAATTATTGGAAGTCACCAAATACAGGAGCTACTAATGAAAGTGGATTTAATGGTTTACCCGGAGGAATAAGAAATGCTAACGGTAGCTTTGAGTACTTTTCTGAAATGGGCAGATGGTGGAGTTTTGAAGAAGCATATCAATATTACGCACATTCAAGACCTCTTCATTACGATCAAAATTCAACAATGAATCACTATGTTTTTGATAAATCTGGTGGATTGTCCATAAGACTTATAAAATTTTAAAAAAATACTATTGATAACTTTACTAAAGATGATCCATGAACAAAACTAATTTTGGGATTACATTTTTATCGAAGCTTGGAAACATAAAACCATTAGGTTTTAATAATTTAAGTATCAAAGATTTATTTATTTTTTTTAAATCGAGTATTAAAAATAGTAATTATACAATTAAAAGTTCTGCTATCGCTTTTGACTTTTTTTTAGCTATTTTTCCAGCAATTATTTTTTTAATCACACTTTTACCAATCATACCAATTCCTAACTTTCAAAATATTTTACTTTCTGAAATTAAGGTTATTATTCCAATTAATGCTTATCAGCTTTTTGAAATCACTTTACATAACCTTATAAACCAGAAATATTATGGCCTTTTAAGTGTAGGTATAATTTTATCTATCTATTATTCATCTAATGCATTAAATACATTAATTGATATTTTAAATAATTCTCACCTAATTGAAAAAGAACATAAAACATTTAAAAAAAGATTATTAGCAATTGCCTTATTTTTTAAATTTTCCATATTAATTATAAGCACAGTAATATTAAGTTTTAGCGCAGAAAAAATCATTCATTTTATAAATCCTAATAATGAAAATACGCTAATTACTTTCATATTTATTTTCATAAAATGGATCTTAACTTTTTATTTTTTAATTCTTGCTATTAGTCTTATTTTCAGATACGCTCAATCGGATAAACTAAAAATTAAATTTATTAATGCAGGTACTTTAGCTACAGTTATTGTAATAATATTGTCTACTTTAAGTTTATCCTATTTTTTTGAAAATTTTTCAAATTACAATAAGATATATGGTTCCATTGGGGGTTTATTAATAACACTTATATGGATAAGGATTTGTTGTTTTATAACAGTTGTGGGCTTTGATTTGTATATGAAAGTGGGAACTAATTATAAAGGAAATCTGAACTAATTTTTTTTGAGAATCGATAAATATATATGGTCTGTTAGAATTTATAAAACAAGAACTATAGCTAGTAAGTCTTGTAGTGAGGGAAAGGTTTTATTAAATAATGAGCCAGTCAAAGCAAGTAAATCTTTAAAAAAAAAGAATATTATTTCTATAAAACAATTACCTATTTGGAGAACTTTTGAAGTTATAGATTTTCCTAAATCTAGAGTGGGAGCAGCAATATTGTTCGACTATATAAAAGAGATCACTAGTAAGAAAGATTTGGAAAAACTTCACCAATACGAACTAATATTAAAACAAAATAAAAAAACTGGAAATAAAGGAAGACCTACTAAAAAAGAAAGAAGAAGATTGAATAAAATTATTGGATAGAAACTATTAAATTATTATTTGTTTTATGTATTGTATAATAATTAAATATCACTATAAAAACTTTATATTTTCATATTTTCGTTTAAATCTTCAAAATCATTAGGTATTTTGAACTCATATAGTGTCTTTAATTTTAAAGTCAAAACTAGCTTTTGCAAAACCTTGAGCATGGTTTCCTTCACTTGGGCAAACAACCCTTTTTTTCCTTTGCTCATTTTCTAATAAAGCTATTTAATAATTTGCAACTCGAATCTTAAATGATCTCACTTCTTGCAAGTTTTCTCTTTTTAAACTGTAAGTTTGATTTTATTTAAATCTACTAAATCACATTTCACTTTATTATTTTTTTCATATTAATCATAGAATTTCTGAGAGATTTACCAATCAATTCAATAGGATGAGTTCTAATAGATTCATTTATTTTAATGAGTTCTTGATTGTCTAATTGATTTTTAGATTCATAACAATTACCAATTTGATTTTTATTTATTTTTTTGAAAAAATTATTTAGCAATGGTTTACATACCTGATCAAAAAGATAACATCCATATTCAGCTGTGTCAGAAATAACTCTATTCATTTCATGCAGTTTCTTTCTGGCTATTGTATTTGCAATCAAAGGGGTTTCGTGTAAAGATTCATAATAAGCAGAAGCATCTTTAATACCTGCATCAATCATGGTCTCATAGGCTAATTCCACTCCAGCTTTAACAAATGAAACTAAAAGCAATCCATGATCAAAATATTCTTGCTCAGAAATCTCAATCTCTGTTGCCTTAGATTTTTCAAAAGCAGTTTCTGCAGTTTGGCTTCTCCATTCTAATAAATTTTGATCATTATTATCCCAATCTTCCATCATTTTTTTCGAGAATTCACCAGATAAAATATCATCCATGTGTTTGTGAAATAAGGGCTTCATAATAGTTTTTAGTTCTTCAGAAAGCTTAAAAGACTCTATTTTAGCAGCGTTAGATAATCTATCCATCATATTGGTAATACCGCCATGTTTTAAAGCTTCTGTAATTGTTTCCCATCCATATTGAATTAATTTAGATGCATAAGATGATGATATCCCTAATTCAATCATTTTATTAAAACATAAAATTGATCCTGTTTGTAAGACACCACATAAAATAGTTTGTTCTCCCATTAAATCTGATTTCACTTCAGCAATAAAAGAAGATTGTAATACACCAGCCCTATGGCCGCCGATAGCAACTGCATAAGCTTTAGCGTAATCTAAACCTTTAGAAAGTGGATCATTTTTAGAATGTACAGCAATTAGAGTTGGAACACCAAATCCTCTATTATATTCTTCTCTAACTTCACTACCAGGACATTTTGGAGCAACCATTATAACTGTAATATCTTCTCTAATTATTATTCCTTCCTCGACTATATTAAACCCGTGAGAGTAAGAAAAAATAGCATTTTCCTTCATTAATGGAACTACTTGCTCAACTACAGAAGAATGGTTTTTGTCAGGTGTCAAATTAATTACTAAATCAGCTGATGGAATCATTTGACTATAGTTACCTACCTTGAAATTATTATCCATCGAATTTTGATAAGATGCTCTTTTTTCACTAATTGCAGAATTTCTTAATGCATAAGAAATATTTAGTCCTGAATCTCTCATATTTAGGCCCTGGTTAAGGCCTTGAGATCCACAACCTACAATCACAATATTTTTATCTTTTAGTTCATTTACTCCATCGGAGAATTCGGAACTTTCCATTAATCTACACTTCCCTAATTCGATCTGCTGTTCTCTTACTGATAACTGATTAAAATAATTTTTCATTTTATATAACTTTTATTTAAAATTTCAGTGATTTTCATAGGTTCTTTAGTTACAGAAATTCTACCAGATCTTACAAATTGTAATAAACCATATGGAGCTAAGTCGTTATATAACTTTTCGGTATCTTCTCTAAAACCTGTTTTTTCAATTACAAAAAACTTGGGTGAAACAGTTACTATTTTTGCATGACTATTTTTGATAATATTTTGAATATGTCTTTCTTCAAATAGAGATTTTGATTTTACTTTATAAAGTGCAGATTCTTGAAAAATAGTTTCTTGATCTGTATGATAAAATGCAGCTATTACTTCAATTTGTTTTTCGATTTGGGAAATTACCTTTCTAATAAGATTTTCTTTTACAGTTACAACAATTACAAATCTGTATATATCATTTATTTCAGATGGGGAACTATTAATACTATCAATATTTAAGTGTCTTTTCAAAAAAATAGCTGAAATTCTGTTTAATAAACCTATATTATTTTCTGCATAAATAGATACCGTATATTTTTCTTTATCCTTCATTTTAATTTAATCTTATATTGGAAACTGATTCTCCAGTTGGAATCATAGGAAAAACATTTTCTTCTTTTTCTACTATTACTTCTAAAAAATAGGGCTTTGTAGATTTTACCATTTTATGGATTCTTTCTTTTAAATATTCTCTTTTAGAAACTTTTGAAGATTCAATAAAATAGCCCTTTGCAATAGCTACAAAATCTGGATTAATCATTTCAGTAGATGCATATCTACTATCAAAAAACAACTGCTGCCATTGTCTTACCATTCCTAAAAAGTCGTTATTTAAAACCACTATTTTTATAGGAACTCCTGTTTGAAAAATTGTCCCTAATTCCTGTATAGTCATTTGAAATCCTCCATCCCCTATTATGGCAATCACTTCTCTGCTAGGAGCCCCCATTTTAGCACCAATTGCAGCAGGTAATGCAAATCCCATAGTCCCTAATCCTCCCGAAGTTATACTTGATTTAGATTGGTTAAATTTAGAATATCTACAAGCTACCATTTGATGTTGTCCTACATCAGTAACAATGATTGCTTCTCCATTTGTAGCGAGATTAATTTCGTTTATCACCTCCCCCATTGATAATTTTTGTTTGGATGGATAAAGATCATTTTTGATCACTTTACTGTACTCAATTTGATTTAATTCTCTAAATTTCCCTAACCATTTTTTGTGATTATTATTATTGATTTTTTGAGTTACTTTAGGGAGAGTTTGTTTAATATTTCCCAAAATAGCAACATCTGCTATAACATTCTTATCTATTTCTGCAGGATCTATTTCAAAATGTATTATTTGAGCTTGTTTTGCGTAGTAGTCTAAATTTCCAGTTACTCTATCGTCAAATCTCATACCTATAGCTAATAAAAGATCACATTCATTAGTTAAAACATTTGGACCATAATTACCATGCATGCCTACCATTCCAACGTTTAAATAGTGGTCTGTTGGTAAGGCTGAAAGACCTAAGATGGTCCAAGCAGAAGGAATTCCTGATTTTTCTATAAAATTTTTGAATTCAACCTCAGCATTTCCTAAAATTACACCTTGCCCAAATACAATAAATGGTTTTTTAGCAGAATTAATTAATTCTACAGCATTATCTATCGTATTAAGTTGGGGTTTTGGGTCTGGATTATAACTTCTTAAATTTTGATGTTTTGAGTAACTAAAATCCATTAATTCAAATTGAGCATCTTTGGTGATATCAATAAGTACTGGTCCAGGTCTTCCCGATTTAGCAATAAAAAATGCTTTAGCTAATATTTTAGGGATTTCTGAAGCTTTAGTTATCTGATAATTCCACTTGGTAATTGGTGTTGAAATTCCAATAATATCAGTTTCTTGAAAAGCATCTGAACCTAGCAAATTGGAAGCTACTTGTCCTGTAATACATACTAAAGGAGTTGAATCAATTTGTGCATCAGCTATGCCTGTAATTAAATTAGTTGCTCCTGGGCCAGATGTAGCAATAGCTACGCCTACTTTTCCTGAAGATCGAGCATAACCTTGAGCTGCATGTGTTGCTCCTTGTTCATGTCTTACCAATATATGATTTAGTTGTTCTTGATAGTAATATAGAGAATCATATACTGGCATTATGGCACCACCAGGATAGCCATAAATAATATCAACATCTTCTTCTAAAAGACACTTTATTAACGCTTCAGAACCTTGAATCTTCATTTTTTACAAATCTGTTATACAACCTAAAGAAGCAGAAGTAACACTCTTAGAATATTTATATAAAATTCCTTTTTGCACTTTTAATTCAGGTTGTTTCCAATTTAATTTTCTACTTTCTAATATTTGAGTATCAACTTCTAGTGAAATAGTATTTTTATCGGCATCAATTGAAATGAAATCTCCATCTTCGACTAAAGCAATAAGTCCTCCAATTTGTGCTTCTGGTGAGATATGGCCTACTACAAATCCATGAGTGCCTCCAGAAAATCTACCGTCTGTTATCAGAGCAACATCTTTTCCTAATCCGAGACCAACTATAGCAGCTGTAGGTTTAAGCATTTCTGGCATTCCTGGTCCCCCTTTGGGCCCTACATATCTAATTACTATTACATTCCCTTTTGTTACCAATCCGTTTTTAATTCCATTATTGGCATCATTTTCAGAATTAAATACTTTTGCTTCTCCTCTAAATGTAAGACCCTCCTTTCCAGTGATTTTAGCAACTGCTCCTTCTATGGCCAGATTTCCTCTGAGAATTCTTATATGTCCAGTTCTTTTAATAGGATTAGAAATATGTCTTATTAAATTTTGATTAGTATTTAAAAGTGAAGTATTTACAAGATTTTCATTTAAAGTTTTGCCTGTAATGGTAATGCAATCACCGTCAATAAGTTCTTTTTCAATTAAATACTTAATTACTGAGCTAGTTCCTCCAATTTTATGTAAATCTTCCATCAAGTATTTTCCACTTGGTTTTAGATCTGCTAGATAAGGAGTATTATCGCTTATTCTTTGAAAATCATCTAAAGAAAAATCAATTTTTGCAGTATGTGCAATGGCTAATAAGTGAAGAACTGCATTGGTTGAGCCTCCTAGAGCAGTGATCAAAACCATAGCATTTTCGAAAGATTTTTTAGAAATTATATCCATGGGTTTTAAATCTAATTTTATAAGATTCTTTATAGCTTTTCCAATTCTTTTAACATCATTAATTTTTTCATTTGATACTGCTGGTGTAGATGAGTTATTCGGTAAAGAAAAGCCCATTACTTCTATTGCACAAGCCATAGTATTGGCAGTATACATTCCACCGCAAGCACCAGCTCCAGGACATGCTTTCTTTATAATACACTGAAATTCCTTTTCATTAATTTTACCGGAAACCTTTTCGCCCCATGCTTCAAAAGCTGATACTATATCTAATTTTTTATTATTGTGTTTACCAGAATTAATTGTTCCGCCGTAGGATAATAAACTCGGTCTATTTAACCTTAACATTGCCATAAGTGCTCCAGGCATATTCTTATCACAACCTACCACTGTAACCAAACCATCATAACTCATTCCTCCAACCACTGTTTCCATAGAATCTGCTATAACCTCTCTAGATGGTAAAGAATATCTCATACCATCAGTACCCATCGAAATCCCGTCACTGACTCCAATAGTGTTGAAAATAAGCCCTGTTAACTGATTCTTATTAATGGATTGTTTAATATGAAGAGATAAATCATTTAGATGCATATTACAAGGATTACCTTCATAACCAGTACTTCCTATTCCAATGAAGGGTTGGTTCAATTCTTTCTCAGAAAGACCAATAGCATGTAACATTGCTTTTGCTGCAGGTTGAGAGGGATTATTAGAAACAATATGGCTGTATTTCTTCATATTTTTGAATAATTATTTCGATGGCTGTTAACAGATCTGCCAGATGGATCATTCTTTCCAGAAAAAGAGGCGTCCCATTTCAATGCAATTTCACTACTACAAGCTACAGATGGTACAGAGGGAACTGTTTGAGCAGCTGAGTTGGATGGAAAAAAGGATTCAAAAATATTTCTGTAGTAAAACTCTTCTTTATTTAAGGGGGTATTGATAGGAAATCTTTTTTGAGCATTGATATATAGATTATCACTCACCTCTTTATTTACTATTTTTTTCAATTCATTTATCCAACTATATCCTACACCATCAGAAAATTGTTCTTTTTGTCTCCAAGCAATTTCTTTTGGAAGAAGCTCTTCAAAAGTTTTTCTTAATATCCATTTTTCAATTTTTTTATCGGTTATCATTTTGTCATTTGGATTTAAAGACATAGCAACATCTAAAAATTCTTTATCTAAAAAAGGGACCCTTCCTTCTATTCCCCAAGCAGCTAAAGATTTATTAGCTCTAAGACAATCATATTGGTGTAACTTTTTTAATTTTCTCACTGTTTCATTATGAAATTCTTCAGCATTGGGAGCCTTGTGAAAATATAAATATCCACCAAAAATTTCGTCTGCACCTTCTCCAGAAATAACCATTTTTATTCCCATTGATTTAATTACTCTAGCCATTAAATACATAGGAGTTGAAGCTCTAATTGTAGTAACATCATATGTTTCTAAATGATAAATAACATCTCTTATTGCATCTAATCCCTCTTGCACTGTGAATACTATTTCATGATGAACTGTGCCTATATGTTTAGATGCGTTTTTAGCAGCATACAAGTCTGGAGAATTTTTTAAACCAACTGCAAATGAGTGTAAAGTAGGCCACCAAGCACTCTTTTGGTCATTGGTTTCTACTCTTTTTTCACAATATAATTTGGCAATTGCGGAAGTAATGGAAGAATCTAATCCACCTGAAAGTAATACGCCATAAGGAACATCTGACATAAGTTGTCTTTTAACTGCGTTATATAAACTTTCTTTTAGTAAAGAAAGATCAGAAGACTTATTTTTAACATTATCATATTTTTCCCATTGGTTTTCATACCAACAAGTAAGTTGACTATTTGTACTTGAAAAATAATGTCCCGGTGGAAATATTTTTATTTCTATGCAATAGCCTTCTAAAGCCTTTAATTCAGAAGCTATAAAAAAGTTTTTTTCAGAATCCCAACCCATGTAAAGAGGAATAATTCCTAAATGATCTCTCGCTATTAAGTAATTTTCTGTTTTTTCATCATACAATGCAAATGCAAAGATCCCATTAAGATCGTTCAAAAAATCTGTTCCTTTTTCGGTGTATAATGCTAAAATTATTTCACAGTCAGACTGTGTAGTAAAATCATAGTGTATTGATAATTTATTTTTTAGCTCATTATGGTTGTAAATTTCTCCATTAGCAGCTAATATTAAATCTTTATTTTTTGAGTAAAGTGGCTGTTTCCCCGATCTAGGATCTACAATAGAAAGTCTCTCGTGAGATAAAATGGCTTTTTTCGAGTTGTAAATACCAGTCCAATCTGGCCCTCTATGTCTAATTTTCCTTGACATTTCTAATACCTGATCCCTTAAGTCACGAGAATTCTTTATATCAAATGCAGCTACAATTCCACACATTTAAAACCATTTTAGCACCTAAGTTAGTGTTATTAAAACACTAACAAAATATTTTTCAAATAATTGAATAAAATGAATTGAAATGTCTAACAAAAAATTTATTTGGAGGACTGTTAACAAAGATTTTTGCAAACATTAATCTAAAATACAATTCAGGATTTTAGTTAAATTTTACAGAAAATGAATATAAATAAGAAAATCAAACTTTATAAGATTGAAACATTTTATAGAATTTAATAAATATTAATATTAAAATTTTGTTATTTTGAAAAATTCTATATGAAATCATTTACTAAAATTTTAAAGTCCTTTTGTTTACTATTTAGTTTTTACACTTTTAATGCTCAAAATTATAAAGCAGTTAAAATTACTTCTGTCACTCAAAGTAGAAATAACATAAATATTGATTATCAACTCAACTCAAAATGGTTTATAAAAAACAATGTTAAGCTTTACACATCTAAATTAGGTGAAAATGAGTGGCAAGGCCCTCTAGAAGATATTTCTGGAAATTATGGCGATCGTGTAAAAAAAGGAGAAAATACGATCGTTTGGAACGTAATGAATGAGAGAGAAGAGTTTAAAGGTATGTGGAGATTTGGTATAGAGAATTCTATTACAGTTAAGAAAAATATTAAGAATTTAAAATTAACCTTTGGTATACTTTCCTTGGCAAGTTTAGGTATATCAAGTTATTTTTTCAATCAATCAGAAAATTACTATAATCAATATCAGACAGCAACAACCAATGCTGCAAAAATGAGAGAAAATTCACAGGAAATGATGCAACTAGGAGTATATAGTGTAGCTGCATTTTCATTATTTTACACGCAAAGAACTATTTTCGCAAAAAAAATTAAAAAAATTAAAAAATTTCTGTAAAATTTTGAATGAGTAATTATTTTGTTAAAATAATATCATTTTTTTTAGTTGTAATATTATTTTGTAGATGTAATAGGGAATTCACCAACCCTTACGATTCCAGAACTGATTCTAGTATTTGGACGCCACATAATTTAGATATTACCATAGAAGGTAACAACCAAGTAAGAATTACATGGTCACAAAATGAAGAAAGGATTGATGGATTTATTTTAAAAAATAATAATTATTCTACTTCAAACCCTGTTTTTATAAATAAAAATTTAAGAATCTATTCAGACAATTCACTTTTCAATTCACAAAATTGTGGAGTTCAGTTTAATTATTCTTTAAAAGCCTATGCTGGTGAAAACTATTCTGATGAAATTATTTATGATAATTGTTTACCATCCCTTGTTCCTTTAATAGCTACTAACCCAATTTCAAATATTACTTTAAACTCCGCTTTTTGTGGTGGAAATGTTACAAATAGTGGGAGTTCAACTGTTACGTCAAAGGGAATCTGTTGGTCAACTTTACCTAATCCAACTAATAATAATGTTAATTTCATGACAGTTAATGGTTCTGGGATGGGCCCATTTACAAGTAATTTAACCAATTTAAATTCCAATACTATTTACTACGTTAGAGCATATGCAACTAATAGTTATGGTACTTCTTATGGAAATGAAGTTTCTTTTACTACACAAAATTTATTTAGTCCAACACTAACTACTGATGTAATTTCAAATATTTCTTCTAACAGTGTTCAAACAGGAGGTAATATTAGTGACGATGGAGGTGCTACTGTCACACATCGAGGTGTTTGTTGGTCAACATCTCCAAATCCTACTAATGGTAATGTGAATTTTATGACAATTGATGGTTCTGGAACAGGTAATTTTATAAGTAATGTCAATAATCTAAATCCAAACACTACGTATTACTTAAGAGCCTATGCCACAAATAGTGTCGGTACATCCTATGGAAATGAAGTTTCTTTTACTACACAAAGTTTATTTATTCCAAATTTATCTACAGCTATAATTTCAAATATTTCTTATAATAGTGTTGTATCAGGTGGTAATATCTCCAATGATGGAGGTGCTGCTGTCACACAACGAGGAGTATGTTGGTCAACTTCTCCAAGTCCTACCAATAGTAATGTGAATTTCTTGACTCTAGATGGTGTGGGAACAGGAAATTATCAAAGTAATGTAAACAATCTAAATCCGAATACTACTTATTACCTAAGGGCTTATGCAATAAATGTCGTTGGGACTGCTTATGGAAATGAAGTTTCATTTACTACACAAAGTCCCTCTGTTCCAACAATAATTACTTCGGTAATTTCAAATATTTCTACAAGTAGTGTACAATCTGGTGGAAATATCACTAATGACGGTGGATCTCTGATTATACAAAGAGGGGTCTGTTGGTCTACATCTCCAAATCCAACTAATAGTAATGTAAATTTTATGACCTTAGATGGTACTGGAACAGGTACCTTTATAAGTAATATTAATAATCTAAATCCTAATACAATCTATTACTTAAGAGCTTATGCAACAAATAGTGTTGGAACTGCTTATGGAAATCAACTTTCATTCACTACACAAAGCTTATCAATACCCTCTGTATCCACTACTATGATTTCAAATATTTCTATTAATAGTGGTCAATCAGGTGGAGATGTTACTTACAATGGAGGCTCATCGGTTATTCAAAGAGGTGTATGTTGGTCTACATCTCCAAGCCCTACAATCATTAATGTTACTAATATAACAACGGATGGTTCTGGAACAGGTACTTTTATAAGTAATGTTACTAATCTTAATCCTAATACTACTTATTACTTAAGAGCTTATGCAACAAATAGTATTGGAACTGCTTATGGAAATGAGGTTAGTTTTACTACTTTATGTAATTTACCTGTTGTAAATACGGTTTCTGTTAACGCAATATATCACTCTACACATCCAACTTTAGGAGATTCTTATAATTTAATCGCGTGTGGTGTAGTAACTGACGAAGGTACTTCTGCAATTTCACAGGTCATGATTTGGTTAAATGGTGGCGTTGGACTCGGTGCAGTAGGTGGTTATCCAGGATTAAATATCAATTTCTGTATAAATCCTCTGCAACCTCAGGGAACATATGATGTTCAAGCCTCAGCAACAAATGCATGTGGAACATCTTATGGAAGTGTTTTAACAATAACATTTTAAAGAAAATGTTAACAATGATTATATAACATTCTAAAACCTTAATTAATAATACTTTCTAAGATTATTAATATTTTGTATCTTAAAAAAAATGAAAATCCTAATTAAATTTCCTTTTTTAATCTATGTGATTTTGATAATTGTTTTAAACTTGTCGTGCAACAGAATCTACAATAATCCTTACGATCCTCAAACACCATCTGACATTTGGAGACCCACTAGTATGGAATTAATAGTAGATGATAGTAATTCGGTTAGAGTAACCTGGGAACAGAATGAAGAAAGAATTGATGGATTTATTTTAACAAATAATAATTACCCAATTAATGAACCTATTATAATTGGAAAAGATCAAAATTTATACTTCGACAATTCTAATTTCATAGTTCAAAATTGTGGATTTAATTTCGATTATTCTATAAAAGCATTTGCTGGAAATAATGAGTCTGACGAAACTGTTTTCAGCTCGTGTGGTAATACTTTCGTAAGTACTATATCTATATCAAATGTTAAATCTAAAAGTATTTTTATTGAAGGAAATGTCTTTAGTACTTCCTCCGTTTCCAACAAAGGTTTTTGCTGGAGTAAAAGTCCTAACCCGACTATAAATAGTAACAAAGTTAATTTAGGAAGTAATTTAGGATCCTACAACAGTTTGATTACCAATTTAGATCAAAATACGGTTTACTATATTAGAGCATTTGCGACCTATTCTAATGAAGTTTTTTATGGAAGAGAATTAGAGTTTACTACTCTAGAAATTGTTTTACCAACTATCACCACATCTAACATAACTAATATCACATTCAATAGTGCTATTTGTGGTGGAAACCTAACTAATAATGGTAATTCTGATGAAACTGTAAAAGGGTTATGTTGGTCCACCTCAACCAACCCTACTTACAATTCAACTAATTCAACAAATGAAGGAATTGGAACTGGATCATTTTCCTCTACGATTAATAATTTGACCCCATCTACGACTTATTATTTAAAAGCTTACGCTCAAAATGAATCTGGAACCGCATATGGAAACGAAAAATCTTTTACCACTTTAGCTGAACCTCCTCCAAACGACCCCTGCTTTATTACAGCTGTGAACTCGTCTAATACACCATATCATTTATCATTATTACCCTCAGGAAATATTTACAACTATGAAGATCAAATAATTGTAAATATGTATCATCCGAGTTTTTCAGCTAGTCAAAGTTCTATTTATCTTTATAAAAATGAAGATTTCATAATGACTTTATGTTCAGCATGTTTGTTTACAAATGTAGGATCGGGAAATTCTCAGAGAACTGTAACATTACCATCAAGTACATCAATTTCTGCTTCAAATTGTTATACCATTAGAGTTTTGGGAACTGCTGGAGGCGCCAATGCTTACTCTAATATTTCAGACCCATTTACAATTTATTAATATGAAAAAATATATACTCACAATTTTCGCGCTATTAATTGGTATTCTATCTTTTTCTCAAACTTTTGAGGAATATAAAAAGTCTCAAGAAAGTAAGTTTAAGAGTTTTAAAGAAAAAAGGGATCAAGAACTTAAAGAATTTATTTCTAATGAAGAAAACTGGAATTTAATAACCATTGATACCAAAGGAAATGTCAAAGAGAATATTGAAAAAACTTCTAGTCCTGATGAAGAGAAAAAAGAGGAACAAAAAACTATGGTAAAACAAGAAGAACCAAACAAAAATAAAAATGTACCAATCCCAAATTATGTAAATTTAAAAATCAAAGAAACTTCAAATAAAGATATTGATTATCACCACCCTTTAAAAAATAGTAAATTTAGATTAAGTTCTCCTTTTGGATTTAGAATCCATCCTATATATAAAACTAAAAGATTTCATAGTGGATTAGATTATGCGGCCAACAAAGGTGTTCCTATTTTTTCAATTGATAATGGAAACGTAATAAGAGCTGGGGTTGCTAAAGGCTATGGGAATTATATAGTAATAGATCATGGAAATGGTTTAAAATCTGCTTATGCTCATATGAGCGTAATGAGTGTTAAAAAAGGAGATTTAATTAAAAAAGGAGATAAGATAGGAGCAGTAGGAATGTCAGGAGCAGCAACTGGAAACCATCTACATTTTGAAATAATTAAAAACAATAAAAAAGTAAATCCAAAAACTTATATTTAGTTATGAAATTACTCTTTAAAACAGTCATATTTTTATTCGTAAATAACACCTATGCTCAGTCTGCTATATTTACAGAAAGATATTATTGCTCGGGAAAAAGAATTGATAAATGTAAAGAAGACGCTATAAAAAGTTTGAAAACAAAAGCTCTTAGAGAATCCGGTGTTTCAGAAGATATAAAATCTTATAAATCAATATCAAGATCACAGTCAAATAATGAATTTGAAAGTTATGTAAATAGTAATATTCTTACAAGTATTGGAGGATATGTTCAAAATATTGAATTTTTAGAAGAAGTAAAAAATTATGACCCTATCAAAGAACAAATGTATTTTGAATTAAAGATAAGAGCTAAAATTAAAAAATATAAATCAGTAAAAGATCCACAGTTTGTTGCTAGAGTTGAAGGTCTATTAGAAACATATAAATCTAACGATGAAGGAGATTTTGATAAAAATATTAAACTTAAAATTACTCCTCAAAGTAATTGCTATATTAAAGTATTTTATATTAATGATAGCGAAGCTCAAATATGTTATCCAATCGAAACTGAAGAAAATGTTAAGACCTACGAAGTTTTTGATAATAAAATGCACGAAGCTGGAAAGTCATTTAATGTTAATTACATAAGCCCTGAAACCAAAAAAGAATCTGAATTTGGAAATTTATTGATTGTTATTACCAAAAAAGATTATCCATACATTTATTCTACACCAGATGAAAATGGATTATATGTAAATACATTTGCAGATAAAATTTTCGATTGGTATTTAAGTATTGAACCAGAAAATAAAAATATTATTTATAAATCCTTTTCTATAAATAGATAAAACACTAAATTTAAAAATTAATTCTAATATTTAGTCAGCAACCTTTTATATTAAGTTATTGAAGTTTTAATTGCAACTTATATTTTTAAAAATATTTGGCACTATTTTTGAAGATATTGTAATAATTAATAAATAAAACATTATGAAAAAAATATTCAACTACCTTTTAATTTTAAGTATAGTATCTTTTACTTCTGAATCTTGTACTAGTAAAAAACCAATATCTAAAGTTGAAAACACTAAAAAAATTACTAAAATTCCCTGTTCAGACTTCAGAACTGATAAAAACTATTTTAGAGCATCAGCTAGTTTTAAAGGGCCTGATTTACAATTTGCCCGTGAAAATTCCGCAGCACTTTCTAGAGCGCAGCTTGCAGCAAATATCAAAGCCAATATAGAAGCTACCAACAATAGATTTGCTGAACAAAGAAATATTGGTGGAAAAGTTGAATTTACACAAAAAGCAACAGCTCAAACTGATCAAATTGTTGTTGAATCAGTTCAGTTTACAAGTATTGTTTGTGAGGAAGTCGAACAATCTTCTGACGGACAATATACAGTATACAGCGCAGTTGAAGTTAGTCAGGATGTTATTTTAAATGGTGTAGAAAAAGCTATGTCATCAGACGAAAAACTAAGACAAGATTTTGATGCTGCACAGTACAGAAAAATTCACAATGAAAAAATTGAAGAATACAAAAATTCAAGAAATTAAATAGATCTCTTTTTAATTTTTAAAAAGCCCGCAAACTTGTGGGCTTTTTTTTAATTTTATTAGGAACCTCTGTAAATAAGGCCAGTCCTTAACATTCCACCACCTCCAATTCCTATTTCTAAAAGAATTCCAAGATTATCAGATAAATAAAAATTAAACCCTTTGGCAAATCTAAAGGTGGTATTTCCTAGTAACCAGTAATTTTCTTCTAATTCAAAATCAGGATTTGTTGATTCAAAAATATAATTTGATTGTTTGTATCCAAACCCAAATATGGTATAGGGCTCATAATATTTATCTGATTTTTTAGAATTATGAAATTCAAAAAATAAACTAGCTCTGAATATACTTTTTTCAATATTCATTGAATAATTATTGAAGGAAGAAAAGCTCTCGTATTCAAAATCATAGTTACATTTTGAATAATTAAAATCAAAAGAAAATCTAAAATCTTTATCATTGCCACTAACAAACTTTAATCCAATTGGAATAATTTTAGTTATAGATTCATTATATTCACTATCGAAAGTTACTTCTGAATTATAATTGCGATTAAACTGAATACCACTTTTTAAAAAACTGAAAAAGTCTACATAACTAGAAAAACTCCATTTAGGATTATTGGTTGAGTAAATATCCTTGTTAGTCTTCTTTTTTTTGCTCACAGCTTCTATTCCAAATATCCATTCTCCAGTTAAACCATCTCTATCTTTAAGTACGTCCCAAATAATTTGTTTATTATAACCCACTTTCTGATCAGGGCCTACGTCTCCATAAACCGAAATTAACGCATCTGACCAACTATAGCTAAGTTTAGATTTTACATAGATTTTAATATCGTACTTATTTTGGGTTCCAGTTAGGTTATAATTAATATAAATTTTTTGATTTTTTTGCTCTACTGAAATTATATTTATTGTTTGAGATTTCAAACTTATAATAAGTAAAACAAATAAAAAAGAACATAAATATTTCATTTAGTTAAGTCCTATCTAAAACTCCATGTTTTCCACGTGTCTTTAACTTTTGGTGAAATATTGGTGTGGGGTGTTTGCTGTAATTTCTTATTAATAAGAGTACTTCTGACAACCTCTTTTTCTAAATATTTTGATAATTCAAAGAAATTTACACTTCCCTTAGTTTCTTTTAATTTTTTCAATAAAAAGTAGGTGAAAAATCCGTGCTGTTTTTCATCGTAAGGTAAAGATCTTTCTTCTCCAGAACTTGAAGCAAAAACAATCATATTTCCTAATGAAGTTTGTTCTTTTGGATTGATTTTAACCCCTCTTGCTGCCAACAAACCCTGGTCTCTACCCCCACCGCTAAAACAAGCATCAAGAAAAATCGTTATTTTTTTCGCATTCGAATTAGCTAATTTTGAATTTAACTTCGACAGTGAAATTCCTCCAGTTGTTAAATTGATTGTACTTACATCTACTGGCAACAAATAAGGAAATTTATTGTCATCAGGTAATCCGTGACCTGCATAATAAAAAACAATTTCTGATTTAGGATCATTTTTTGCTAACCGTACTAAAAGATCAATTTCTCTATTCATCTCAGCTGATGTAGCATCATTTATTACCATTACGTGTTCTTTTTCAAAACCTAAAGTTGAAATGAGATAGTTTTTGAATGAATTGGCATCATTTCGAGCAAAAGCAACATTTACTTCCTGAGATAAATTAGTTTGCTTGCTAGTATAATCTTCGTTTCCAATAACAAGTGCATATCTATATGAATATTTTCTGTCATTTTTTGGTATTTCTCGATCAACATCTGAGGTTAAATAATCTCTTTTGATTTGAGTTTGCTTAAACTGATCACTTTGAACTACTAATTTCGAAGCATCTAGTTTTTGATGTATCTTAACACTAAAATTCCTAGAACTTCCATATTTACCATAACCCTCCTTTGCAACAACACTAAAATTTACACTTTCTTTACTAAAATTATTGGTTGCAATAAAATCAAATGGGATACGATAACTTTCACCAGGAGATAATGAACCAATACTAAAAGAATTACCGTTAAGTGGTATTACATCATTAGGACTGGCAATTTCTACAAAAATACCATCAGTTTTACTTTGACCCGTATTTTGAATAACTAAATTTAATTTTGCAGGATTTTTCTTTTCGAACATATCACTTCCATTCGCTGTAGAAAAAACTCCATCAACTATTTCAATTTTGGGTTCCTGAAATTGGAGGGTATTGAAACTTACTTCAATAGGATTACAATCAAGACCATTAGGCTCTTTTACATTGATTACCATATTTACTTTACCAGTTGATAAAAATTGATTAGCTCTTATAGGAATAGACACATATTCGCTATTTCCTGAATAAATGGTATTTATTAATTGGTTCTTTTCAATTTCCAAGCCAGTAATATTACTGGAAATTTCCACAAAAGATTTTAGCCCATAAGCAGGCCCTTCTCCAATATTTTGTATGACAAATGACAGCTTTGCACTTTCGTAAGCGTCTAATCTGCCATTGTGATCATTGTCAGAAAATTTAACAGATCCTTCTTTAACAACTAAAATTGGAGGAATTATTTTTTTTTGAATGTTAAAAGAATAGGCCTTAGATACACCAGTAATATTTTGTGATTTTGCACTTAGGAAATAAGATAATATACTTAGGATTAAAATTAGTTTTTTCATAATTCTGCTTATTAATCAAATATCTTATTTTTTTATAAATAAAAAAGTAAAAATATACTTGAATTAGATGATAATTTACTCTTTTGGTCTATTTCTTTTATTATTTTTTAATAAATCTATTTTCTTCTTCTTTAGTTCATTTCTAACTTCTTTATCACTTGGACAAAACCAATCTTTATCATGCTTAAAACTTATTTCGTTTTCCGATAATCTAAATATTTTAAGAGAAATTTCATGTGATAAGAAAGTATCTTGAAAACCTAATTCTGAAAGAGTCATACCT
>NZID01000012.1 GCA_002691605.1 Crocinitomicaceae bacterium | reverse complement strand
TCAAGGATCTAATGAAGAAGGAAATAAAGGAAAATCTGATGAAGAAGTTACGGATGTAGACTTCGAAGAAGTTTAGTCTTTACATTTTAAAATTATATTAAAAGCTGACCTTAAGTCAGCTTTTTTTATTTAATTATATTTATTTAAAATCTACAATCATGCAAACGGCATGTAAGTAGTTTATTATACTTTAAATCGGTTTATTATTTTTTATAAATTAAGCACTTTTTTAGGTTTTATTCTTACTTTTTCAGTTGACTTTTCAATATCTTTTCTAACTGAAAACGAAAGAATTGATATAATATTTTTCTTAGAGTCTATAAAAAATACTAGTAAAACAGAACTTTGCAAGTTACCTACCTTCCTAATAATCTTCTAATTGTTGAGAAAATAAACAACTAAAAAGATTGCATATTAAAATTAATATTACTAATTATAATATTAATATTTAATTGATAAATAATTCTTGAAGTTTCCAATAATTAAATTATTCTTTTTTTTTTCAATTGGAATTTTATTATCAATCAACTTTCATCTTACTAGATATTCGGTTTTTGCGCTTTTGGTTTTTATTATAATTTTAATGACTGTCTTTGAATATTTCACTAAAAAGTCCACTACCTACAAAAATATTATTTCAGAACTATTAATAATGTTTGCTTTATTGTTAGCGGGATTTTCTATTGTTAAGATGAAAGATTCCACACAAAGTAAGAGTCACTATTTAAATTATTCAATTCTATTTAATCAAGAATCTAAAATGATTGTTAGAATAGACTCTCCAGTAAAGATTAAAAAGAAAAAAGTAACTATTAAGGGTGAGTTAATAAATTTTTTTTCAGATAGTTTAATTTATCCTGTAATTGGCGAAATTTTACTTTTTATTCCTTTAGATAGTAATTCAATAAACCTTTTACCTGGTGACTTTATATGTTTTAAAGCTCATCTTCAAAAGTTGAAATCTTTAGGTAATCCTCATGAGTTTAATTATTCTAAACACTTAAAAAGTAAAGGAATATTAGCTCAATCTTTTGTAAAAAATCATTCAAATTGGTTTATTTATAAATCAATATCATCTGTTAAAAGATATTCTACAATTATTAGAAATTACTGTATTGAGATTTTTAAAAAAAGTGGATTGGTCTCTAATAATTTAGCTATTGCATCAGCTTTAACTTTTGGTTATAAAGATGATCTAAGTAATTACGTAAAAGGAGTGTTTTCTAAGACTGGAGCAATGCACGTTTTAGCAGTTTCTGGATTACATGTCGGGATTATATACTTAATTTTAAATTTCCTTCTAAAACCTATCAAACTTCCTTTTAGATTTAAATGGATAAATGATATAATTATACTATTAGTTATATGGTTTTATGCTTTAACTACTGGTTTAGGCCCCTCTATCTTAAGAGCCTCTACGATGTTAAGTTTTTTAACATTTGCTACTGTGTTTAATAAGAGTACCAACATATTTAATATTATTTTTTCCTCTGCATTTTTCTAATTATTAGTTGACCCATTTTTAATTTTAGATGTTGGTTTTCAATTAAGTTATTTAGCGGTATTTGGTATTATTTCTATTTATCCTATAATTTATAAAATAATAGTTTTTAATAATTTTTTTTTAGAAAAAGTTTGGGCAATATCAGCTGTTTCAATTGCAGCTCAAATAGCTACTTTTCCAATTAGCATCTATTATTTTCACCAATTTCCTAATTTATTTCTTTTAAGCAATATTATAGTGATACCATTAATTTTTACAATTCTTATTTTAGGAATTGGTACAATAGCTTTAAGTTTTAATCACTCTATTTTACTTTTTATTGGAAAAATACATTCCTTTTTTTTAACTATTTTACTTAGTAAATTAACTCTACTAAATAATATTTCTTTTTCTATTTCAAAAGGTTTATTTATTTCAAAATGGGAAACGTTTTTACTTTACCTTTCTATAGTTTTAATTCTTTTATTTTTCAACTACAAATATATTTTTTTACAAAAAATATTCATAACGATATTATTTTTCATAATATCCTTAGATATAATTGAAGATATTGGATTGAAAAGTCAAAAAAAAATTATAGTTTACAATATCCCCAATCATATAGCAGTAGATTTAATTTCGGGTAATAAACATCATTTTATTACCGATCTCAAGTTGTTAAAAAATAAAGAGATGATTCAATTTTTTGTTAAAAATAATTGGAACTTTCTGGATCTTAATCCTCCCAATTTACTTTCTTTAAATGATTTTAATTTTTCAACTATTAAATGGTGAGGTAAAACTATATCATTTGTTAACGAAAACTGGATTTACAATAAAGATATTGATATTGCCATTATTAATGAAAAACCCAAAAACAGCAACCAATTATTTAAGAATACTAAAATTGTCAAAATTATTCAAAATAAAAGTGGTTTTCAGAGTAGTGATTTAATTAACCAAGATTTAATAAATAATAATTATTCTGTTAATGATGTAACAGTTAAGGGGGCTTACATTTATAATATAAATCTAGAAAATGCTGAAAATTAAAGGTAAAAAATGGTATTTAGATTTTTCTTTTTTCGATAAAAAAGGATACAAAGATTTTGGTTCAAAACTTAAATTAAATAGTGATAAATCTTCTAAAGCTTTTAGAGTTTTTTTTAAAAACTTAAATAATGAAGCCAAAGAAACTAAGCAAGCCGGAATATTAATTTTAAAATATTTGAAAGAGGGTAAATTAAATAAAGAAGAAGAGAAAGAACTAAAAATTCAATTTTACTATATTTTAAAGATAATGGGAGTTGGGGTTCCTTTTTTTATGATACCTGGTTCTACCGTTTTAGTTCCATTTTTATTGAAATTAGCTAAAAAATTAGGAGTTGACATTCTTCCAAAATCATTTAAAAAAAAAGATGATTGATTTAATGATGTTTTTTTTTCTAAATTAGAGAAGAAAATTTGAATCCATGAAGAAAATTTGAATCCATGAGGAAAATTCTATCCGTGTTTTTATTTCTTTGCCCAATTTTGCTTTTTGCTAGTGACTGGCCTGGAACTGAAATACCTAATGAAGTAACCAGTAATAAATTAGACATGTCTCCCTTACTATTTATTATTGTAAGTCTTTTTATTGGGATATTAACGAAACAGTTTTTAAAAAAATTACCTATTCCATACACTGTTTTATTATTAATAATTGGTTTAGTTTTAGGAGTTATTGATCGTTTTGAATGGGTAAACAACTTAAAATTTGTTACCAATGCAATTTTTTGGGCAGGTCATATTAAACCAGAAATCATACTTTATGTTTTTCTTCCAACCTTAATCTTTGAAGCTGCATTTGACTTAGATGTGCATACTTTTAAAAAATCTTTTTGGAATGCTTTTTTAATGGCTGTGCCAGGTATTTTAGTAGCTATTTTTATAAGTGCTACTTTAGCCATGGGTATAAAATATGCAGGAATTGGTTTTGGAAATTGGTCATGGTATATTTCCTTAATGTTTGGTTCTGTTATATGTGCAACAGATCCTGTTGCTGTAGTTTCTATTTTAAAAGAGTTAGGTGGGGGAAAAAAACTCAGAACTCTTATAGAAAGTGAATCACTTTTAAATGACGGTACTGCGATTGTCATATTTATGGTGTTTTTCACTATTTTAACCGGAACTGCTATTGATTCTAACCCTGTAATAGATTTCCTTATAGTAACACTTGGTGGAGTGGCTATTGGAGCAATTATTGGTTTATTCACGCTCTACATAATTAAAACAGTTTTTAATGATCCGTTATTTGAAATTACAGCGATTATTGGCTCGGCCTATCTTACATTTTTCATTGCTGAAAGCTTACATTGGTCTGGAATAATTGGTTTAGTAACTATTGGTCTATTAATGACCGGAAAGGGAAAAACTAAAATCAGTCCTGAAGTTGGACATTTTCTACATGAGTTTTGGGTACTAGCTGCTTTTATTTTCAATACACTAATATTTATAATTGTTGGGGTAATCATTGCTCATCGTACAAGATTTGAGATGGAAGACTTTATAGATCTAACCATTATCTATATTGGAATACATTTAATTAGAGGAATGGTAATTTTTGTTCTTTTTCCTGTTATGAAAAAAATAGGATACGGAATAACAAGAAAAGATTCTATTGTACTTTGGTGGGGTGGGCTTAGAGGTGTAATTGGACTGGCTATGGCATTAATTGTTGCTGGAGAAACAAGTATTGATCATGAAGTAAGAGATCAATTTTTATTTATTACAGCTGGAATTGTATTATTAACCTCGTTAATTAATGCCACCACTATTAAGGCACTTGTAACAGGTTTAGGTCTTACTAGAATTCCTATTGCTAAAGCTACTTTAATTTCTCATACGATAGAGAGGCTGAAAATAAACTCTCAGGAAAGATTACAACTAATGAAAAATGATAGATTTATGGGGGGTGCTGATTGGGAAACGGTAGAAGGATATTTACCTAAATTATGGACTCCTGCTAAAAAAGATCTCTTTGAAGAAGAAGAAAATGGGTTATTAAAAGAAATTAGGATCAACTTATTAAACAAAGAAAAAAGTTCTTACTGGAAACAATTTAGTAAGGGTCTATTGGGTGTAAAAGCTTATAATATTTTAGAAAATATTAATAACGAATTACTAGATCAAAATGGAGAATTTCCGATAACCAGTTCAACATACATAGATAAACTTTGGAGCAGTTCAAGTATATTTTTAGAAGTTCAGAAATGGTCAAACTTAAGAAAAACATCATTCAACGACTTATTTGACCAATTAAATACCAATTATGATGCTGTAAGAGCTATTATAAGTTCTCAAGACGATTTAGTTTTATTACTTGACGATTTAAAATCAGATAAGTCCAACAGCGATGAAGACTTAAAAGTGATAAAATTATTAAGAGACGAAGTAAATGAGAAAAAAATTCAGGGTTTAACCTTTTTGAGGAATCTTAAAAACTCTTTTCCTGAGGTTTATAAAACTATAGAAACAAGACAAGCAAGTAGAGATTTATTGAATTATCAAAAAAGTGAATTTTCTAATATGGTAAAATTAGGTAGAGTAGACAAAGATGATGCTGATAAGTTTTTATTAGATATTGAATACAAAATGAATGAAATTCTATCTAATCCTCCTTCTTTTATATTACCTAATGCATTAGATCTTTTAAAACAGATTCCTTGGATTGAAAAATTAGGTGAAAATCAAATTAAAAAACTATCCAAAATTATTGAAATTAAAATTTTCCCATCAAATTATTCATTTGAAAGGGAACTTAAAGATAATGGTCTTGGTATTTTAATTAGAGGAAGTTTTGATTTGAAAATAAGTAATGAAATTTCAACAGTTTTAGATCCAGGATTTATTATTTCTAAATTGAATAAAAAAGTAGATGATCACACAGAAATAATTTCTAAAACTCCCCTAACTATAGTTTGGATTTCCGCTAACAGAATTGATGAATTTCAAAACTTGATTCCCAATTTCAGTGCTATTTTAAAATAAAATTTTAGTTATTAGCATCTTATCATTTAAAAGTAATTACTATTTAAAAATTTACAATGAAGAAAACATTATTTATGACATTAATTTACCCTATGCTACTAGCTTGTAATAATGATCAAAATCATTTAAATATAAAATTAAATTATCCAATAACACCAAAAAAAGAGGTGGTGGATATTTATTTTGATACTGAAGTAAGGGATCACTATAGATGGTTAGAAGACGATAGGTCGGAAGAAACAGAATTATGGGTTAAAGCACAAAATAAAACCACTTTTAGTTATTTAAATAATATTTCATTTAGAGCAGATTTGAAAAAAAGATTAGAATATTTATGGAATTACGAAAAATTTAGTGCCCCTTTTAAGGAAGGAGAATACACTTATTTTTATAAAAATAATGGCCTACAAAATCAGTATGTAATTTATAGGCAAAAAGATAATGAGGATCCAGAAATCTTTTTAAATCCGAATCAGTTTTCAGAGGATGGAACAATATCTTTAGGGTCTTTGAGTTTCTCAGAATCAGGTTTAATGGTGGCTTATTCAATTTCTGAAGGAGGAAGCGACTGGAGAAAAATAATTTTAATGGATGTTAATTCTAAGCAAATTATTGAAGACACTATTAAAGATGTTAAATTTTCTGGTATTTCTTGGAAACAAAATGATGGTTTCTTTTATTCTAGTTACGACAAGCCTAAAGGAAGTGAATTGTCTGCTAAAACAGATCAGCATAAATTGTATTATCACAAATTAGGAACGAACCAAAAAGACGACGAAGTTATTTTTGGTGGAATTCCTGAAGAAAAACATAGATATGTAGGTGGGAATGTCACTGAAGATGGAAATTACTTATTCATTTCTGCAAGTGTTTCTACTTCAGGTAATAAATTATTTATGAAAGACTTAACAGAACCTAATTCCCCTTTACTAACTATTTTAGATCATACCGATAGTGATACCTATGTGTTGGAAAATTTAGGGAGTAAGCTGTACTTAGTCACCAACCTAAATGCTCCAAATAAGAAAATTGTAACCGTTGATGCATCCAATCCAACTCCAAATAATTGGATTGACTTCATAAATGAATCGGAACATGTGTTAAGTCCATCGTCTGGAAGTGGTTATTTTTTTGCAGAATATATGATAGACGCAGTTTCACAGGTGAAACAATATAATTTTTCAGGTGAATTGATAACTGAAATAGATCTTCCTGGTTTAGGAAGTATAGGTGGGTTTTCAGGAAAAAAGGAAGATAGTATTTTATATTATTCTTTTTCCAATTATAATACCCCTAGAACGATTTATTCTTACGATCCTAATACAAAAGTCTCAAATTTGTATAAAAAACCAAATATTGATTTTAATTCTGATGAATATACCAGTAAGCAAGTGTTTTATTTTTCAAAAGACAGTACCAAAGTTCCTATGATAATTACTCATAAAAAGGGATTACAGCTAAACGGAAATAATCCTACTATTTTATATGGTTACGGTGGTTTTAATATCAGTCTTACCCCCTCATTTAGTATAGCTAATGCTGTTTGGATGGAACAAGGTGGGATTTATGCGGTTCCTAATTTAAGGGGAGGAGGTGAGTATGGAAAAAAATGGCATATTTCTGGAACTAAAATGCAAAAACAAAATGTTTTTGATGATTTCATTGCTGCGGCAGAGTATTTAATTAATAAAAATTATACTTCTAGCGAATATTTAGCTCTAAAAGGAGGCTCCAATGGTGGACTTTTGGTAGGAGCTATTATGACTCAACGACCTAGTTTAATGAAGGTTGCTTTACCAGCAGTTGGAGTACTGGATATGCTTCGATACCATACATTTACTGCAGGTGCAGGTTGGGCATATGATTATGGTACTTCAGAAGATAGTAAAGAAATGTTTGATTATTTACTTGGTTATTCACCTGTTCACAATGTAAATGATAGGGTTGAATATCCTGCAACTCTAGTTACTACTGGCGATCATGATGATAGGGTAGTTCCAGCACATAGTTTTAAATTTGCTGCAGAACTTCAAGCTAAGCAAACTGGTAATAATCCTACTCTTATTCGAATCGAAACAGACGCTGGCCATGGAGCTGGGACTCCAATAAGTAAAACAATTGAACAGTATTCAGATGTTTTTGGTTTTACATTATACAATATGGGTTTTGATGAACTTCCTGTAAAATATAGCAAGTATTAATACGTATTAATTTAAGAATTACTATTTAAAATTTTAAGAATAAGCATTGTTAAATTTTTAAAAAGTTGATTTATTCAAGCTGAATACTTCATCCTTTTTTTAAAAAAATCCACAATACTAAATAAACAGGAACAAAACCTCCAAAAATTGCTAATATTCTCCAAAGTATGGGATCAATATTAGTATGTTCTCCTAGGCCATAACAAACTCCTCCTATAAAGCCTTTATTAGGATATCTATATAATCTTTTCAATATGTAAATTTTCTAAAACGTTAATGTAAAAAAAAGTCATAAAACTAAAAAAAGGTTTAAATAATCAAAATTAGTAAATTACGAGAATAGTAGAAGCTTAAACACAAATTACACCATAAAATAGAAAGAGGGCCTATAAAGTAAATCTAAACGTTTAGTTTAAGATTCAAGTTATAAACCCTCAGTCTTTTAACCCGAAACGAAGAGTAAAATTAAACTAGCAATGAATTGTTAAAGAAATGTTTAAGCAAAAAATATTTGTAACAGGGTCAATATCAATAGTTTGGTTATACAAATATGCTGATTAATTACAGAAATGTGAAAGTACAAAATATGCTTTAACCGTTAGTGACTTAAGAAAGTTCGATGACTTTTTCTTGAAGCTTTTTTATCTTTGCAGAGTCCTTATTTAAATGTTCTAAAATTTCTTCTAGTTCTATAGAATCTTTGATAAAATGTTTTATTGTTTCTTCTAGTTCCAATGAATCTTTACTGTAGTGTTCGTATACTTCACGTTTTTCAGATTTTGATAAATCCATTTTTTTAAAATCTTTTTCGTGCTCAAGAAGTTCTTTAGAGAGCTCAACAATTTCTATTCTATGCTCTTCAACCTCTTTTTTCATTAGAACTGACTCAGTATTATGTTCTTCTATATCTTCAGACAGTAATTCTATTTTGTTTTTTAATTCTTCAATTTCTTTTGTATTTGAAATTCCACAAGATGTAAGAACTATGGGTAAAATTGCGTATAGATATTTCATAATTAATTAATTTATACAATTTTACAAATTCAATTTTTAAAATAAAATACCTTATTTAGGTTATAATTATTCTAATAAAATATTTAGAAATATGTACTTGCGATAAAAACTTTTATAAATTCTCAAAGAATTCTGGAATAATTTGGTCTTTAATTATTGATTTACCATTGAAATAAGCATTTGTTTCTGATTTTTCATAGCTTAATTGAATTCCTTTAATCTCATCTATAGTTTTGCTAAATATGAGATGACTTTTTTGATCATAAATTTGAAAGGTCATTTTTAAAAATGAAGTATACATTTTATGTCCAATTATATGGCTTCCCTTTTTAGTTTCACTGTTAATTACTATGTGTAGTTGAGCTTCATCTTCATTTTCTGTAATCTTCATTCCAATAGAGGTTAATTTATCTTGAGTTGCTAATAAAAGATCTTGTCTATTACTATTATTAGTGTATTGTTTTTCTGTAGAAGAGATTCTAAAATTGGGTGCATTGATTTTTATAGGAAAAGTAAAAGAAGGAACATTTATTTTTTCAAATAGAGATTTAATAAATTCACTCGTATGAGCTTCATTAAGCCAAGTTTTGAAATTAAGGGCTAATTCAATGGAATGATGAATTTCTATTTCTTTAATTTTATTAATTAAGACACTAAAAAATCCTTTAAAGTCTGTTTGATTTGATATGGTATTTAAATCAAAACTTTTTGAAATAACATCAATTGCTACATTTGTTGCAGGTTTATTATTATGCATTAACTGGAAGTTTATTTTAGATTTCGGATGTACTAGATCAAGAGAAATTTTATCGTTAGTACTATTGATTAGATAATTATTGATATAGGACCTAAATTGAGAAATTATTTCACTTTTAAGGTTTACTTCTCTTCCATTTAAATCGGTTATAAAAGATTCATTAAAGTAGGGTTCCAATTCGCCTAATGCAGATACAAAATAGATATATTTATTTTTTAGATTGCTACTCTCCAAAGCATTTTGAAGTAAAACTTTAGACTTTTCAGTTGCAATTTCAATTTTCTTTTTTTTAATTTCTCTATAGAGCTCTTTATTTAGACTGTAATACACCCAATATTCATTTCCTTTTGTGTAGGTGTCTATAATTTCATATCCTTCAATAATATCTTCAGTTTTTATTTTAATAAATGAATTAATATCTTGTTTTAAGTTCAATTCTTTCTGCATCCTCACCATTTGCGATTGAGAAGAAATATTTACTTTGATTTGAGAAACTAGATTTTGAAGTGCGTTTTTTTGAGCAATTTTAATGTAGTCGGTGGGGAATTTACTTTTGTCTGCAAGCCCTATGCCAATGTAATGCGTTTGAGAAATAGGAAATTCTTTTAACCAATGAGGAGTTTCCTCAATAGTTTCGTTTAACTTTTTAGATGAACTACATGAAATAATAAACAACGAAAAATAAAACAGGAACAATAATCTAATCATTTTCAGGATTGTAGTTGTTTATTTGCTGGGTAACTTGATTGGTTATTTGATTAATAATATTATTTGTAATTTGATCTGCAGATAATAAGTTTTTTTTACTTCTAAAGAGTCGATCAAGAGCTCTTTTTTCGGATTTTGAACTACTTATATAGTCATCGGAACTTTTTCTATTCTGCCAAATCCAGTTTCCTGGAAATATTTTTCTGTAATCAAGATTAGACTGCGCATAGTAAACTTCATCTTTTTTGCTTTTATTTATAAGTTTTGATATTAATATTTCCCCACTTTCAGTTGAGGTTAACTGAAAATTAAAACCAATTTCTACATTATTACTCCCTTTAATTATATTGTATTTTATTTTTTCAA
The DNA here is from genome assembly GCA_002691605.1 of Crocinitomicaceae bacterium. Classification (GTDB taxonomy): domain Bacteria; phylum Bacteroidota; class Bacteroidia; order Flavobacteriales_D; family Parvicellaceae; genus MED-G20. The sequence goes on along the minus strand of NZID01000012.1, from coordinate 4,670 downwards.
AGGTGGTATCGTATGACTTTGTTTTGTCTTCATTATATATAGTTTTTATGGTTCTGAACCACCCTTTTTTGAATATTTTTTCTAAGGGAATTTGAGTTTGATTACAGGTTGCAAGGTTTCCAGATAATACTGCTTTTGCTCCAATAAGTTCTCCAGCTTTTGCATTTGTTTTTTCTTTTACTTGACCACTCATTCCAAGAATTTGTTCATTAATAATTGTATTGGTTAAGCGACGGTCAACAATTTTTAAAAAAGGATTATTTATCGAAATTAATTTATCAACAATTTGGGATGATATTGAATTTTCTAGACCGGTTGATGTTGTATGATTTTCAAATTTTAATATTGCAATTGAATACATCGCTTCATTTTGAGCAAGATTTTTCTTCTCTCTACATTTTTTATAATTAAGGGGAATTTTATCAAATTCATAATAAGAGGTGCGAAATTTTTTAATTTCTAAAAGTTTGTTTGCCTTTCGGTAAATTGGTTCATATGTGGCAATATCCTTCATAGAGTTTACATCTCTAAAATTGGGTTTTAATATGCTGATTTCATGAAATAACTCTTCTGCCTCGGGAAAATTCTCATTATTTAGAAACTCCAAGGCATTATTATAGGATTTTTCAACATATTCATCTAATAATGTATTAAAATCTCTTCTGTACATTTGAGAAATTTCGATATTAATTGAATACGTTTCAATTTTGTCTTTTAATTTAACAGCGTCTAAATAATTATAAATTGCTTTTCTTTTATTTCCATAGCTTTTATTTTTAAAAAAATTATCTAAATAAGCATCAATTTGTTTCTCACCTGCATTCTTTAACCCTTCTTTAGCTTTAATAAATACACTGTTTTTATTTAGTGCTTTAAAATAGTAAGTACAAGCATCATTATAAAATTCCTTTTCTAATAATTTATTGCCTTTTTTGGTAAGATGCTTTGGAGTCTCACAACTAAATGTAGAAATGAAAATAAGTAAAATATAAATTTTTGATAAATGATTAGTCACCATGTAAAAATACTTTATTTTAAGTAATTTTTTGAAATTAAATTCAAAATGTTTCTCTTAAATTTATAAAATGAAGAACCTTCTAGTACTACTTTTTCTTCCAGTTTTCTTTTTAAGTCAAAATAATAAGTGCTTATTAACTATTAATTTATATAGAGCAGATAAGAGACCTTTAGATAATAAATTAGTCACTTTTAGATCTGACGACGAGCAACATCATGTAGAAGTAATTACAGGTAAAAATGGTTATTGTAAAGTTGCATTAAATAAAAATACCCACTATAATATTATTTATGAAGATATATTTTATTCTAAGTTATTCAAGATTCCTTACAGTTCGAGAATTGATTACAGCGGCAAGGTAATTATAGATGGAGGACTTTTTGCTATTGTAAAATTAAAAGTATTAGATAACAGCGGCAATAATCTTCCTCTAAAATCTGAAACTATTATATGTGAAAGTGAAGAAACGGGCGAACTTTTAGAGAACAAAACCGACCAATTAGGTGTAGTTGAATTTTATCTACCAAGAAATTCAAATTATAAATTTCATTCAGTTTTTGAAAAATCTATTAAATCCATTTCTATAGACGATTGTAATGGTGTTTCTATATATAGAATATCTCTAAGAACATATACTACACCAGAAAGTCAATATTATTTGCGAATTAAAAGAGCAGAACAAGAAGCAATTGCTAGAGAAAAACAAAGGAAATTAGAAGATTCTTTAGTAGGTACAATCCCAATAACAGTAGTCTTATTTATTAATACAGAAACCAATAAAGATAATTTTAAACTTCCTTATTTGAATGAGGTTAATGTATACACTTCCAAATTTAAAAATAAGAAGCTTGGAATCATTAATGGGAATTGGAGTGTAAATGGATTATGTGAAAAAGGTTATGGACTATGCAGTAGGGTCATTAAGAATAAAGATGGAAGTTTTGTTAATGCAGTATTACCAGTAAAGCTTAAGAGGGGAATACACCAGTTATATTTAGAAAATAATAATGGCGATTTTAAAAAACAAGTAGAAGTTAACGTATCAGTTCATAAATCATACGAATTTTTAAAAAATAATTCTGAGAGTTATTATATAACCTCTCCTATGTGTGTACTTTATTAATCAATATAAATATCAATAATCCATTTTACATACCAGAAGAAGATTTAATTAAGTTCTCAAGTTTATTTAATCATCTTTATTTTCTTAAAGAAGGTTGGTGTGGAAATGGTGTGTATAATGATTGTGATGATTTTATTATTTCTTACGAAGAATGGATTATTTGGGATAAAAAAATCAATTATTTTATATTGAATAATGAATTATAGATGCGTAACGACATTCACAATATTACTCATTATCCCTTTTTTAGGGTTTAGTCAAGATTTATATCCTTTAGGATTTTATAATAATGTAATTAATCATAATTTTTATACATTATCCTATTCAAAGAAACACAAGCTAGCGGAGTGGGTTTTTTATGATCTTCAATCTGCCCAACTAATAGACTCGTTAAAAAGAAAAAATAATTTCAAAAAAGATCCGCTTATAAAAGAGTCGTCAGCTAGTTTATCAGACTATAAAGCAAGTGGTTTTGATAGAGGACATTTGGCACCTGCTGCCGATATGAAATACAGTGTATCTGCTATTGCTGAAAGTTTTTATTTAAGTAATATGTCTCCTCAAGTTCCAGGATTTAATAGAGGAATATGGAGAAAAATTGAAAAAAAAATAAGAGATTGGGCTTATAAATATGGAGAATTGATTATCGTTACTGGGCCCATATTAAATGGAACTAAATATGATGTGTTAGGAGAAAATAAAGTTACCATTCCTCAGTGGTTTTATAAAGTGGCTATAGATCCAAATAATTACAATAGAAATATTGCCATATTAATAGAAAATAAGAGCAGTTCAGAAAGTATTTCTAATTTTATAATTTCAATTGACTCTTTAGAAAGTTTTAGCGGCTTAGACTTTTTTCATAATTTACCCAATGAAATAGAAAATTCTATAGAAAAAACAACTCATATAGAATTGTGGGATTGGAAGTATAAAATTAAATAGCTTATGGATTCTTTAACTATTACCATAATAACAATAATTATTGTCACTTTTTTAAGTGCTTTTTTTAAAGGAAGAAAAATAGATAGGTGTTTGAAGAAAATCAATGGATATTTTGTACAAGTTTATAATACAAAAGAAAAATCTATTGAAGGAATGGCAGAAGTAGCTTCCAACTCTATTGTTATAGAATTTGACGATGAAAAAGCATCTAAAAACAAAAAATTTATTCTTTATAAAAACGAGTTTAAGAATATGGAACTCATACTTAGGCTTCACGGATTTTTTGATGAAGTTCAAAAGTCTAAAAGAGATCAAATTTTTAAAAAAGCAATTAACCCAGGACTATTAGCCAAATTAAATAGAAAATTAAGAAATGTTTTTGCTACCGCTAAAGATGCTGTAAATGAAATTATAGGTCTTTTATTAACTTCAGCCAAAACTATGGGGCCAATAAAGGCATTGTCAAGTCAAGAAAAGCAGGTTAATAAGTTAAAAGACGATTCAGTAGGGAGTTTAACTGGAAATGCTTTCGAGCCTATTTGGGAAAAATGCATTGGAAAGAGAGTAGGAGTAGAAATTAAGGAAGACGATACTTTAAAAGTAGAAGGAACGTTAATAGAATATTCCCAATCCTATATTCTTCTTTTTGATTCTTCAATAGCTGGTTTAGATCAAGAAGAACCTCACGATTTATTAGTTAGTAGAGAATACGGTACAATTAGACATATTATAAACTAATTATTAAATCTTTAATTTTATTTATAATTTAATATTGAATATACTATTATAAAGTAGTTATATCGAGTTGATTTAAAATGCTATTAACTACCTTTCTCTCTTCATTGGAAGCGTAACCATCAGATTCCTCTATTTGTTTTAATTCTTCTCGAATAAATTCTTGATATTCTTCATCCATAGATTTTAAGGTCTCAATTGCTTCTTCAAGAGATAACTTTTTAGAATTTGCCATAAATGCTTTTGGTATTTCTGGTAATTCATCTAGTTCTTTAGATATTACTATACCATCTGCTTGAATAACTTCAGTCACAATTCTACAAAATGCAAGTTTTTGATTATCTTTTAAATTATTAAATAAATAATCGTCTTTTCCTAGTATTAGTCTTGTTAATATTCCCATTTTTATTTTTATTATTAATCTTTCCATTTAATTTGAAATTCTATTTCGTTATCTCCATCACCACGTTCGTGTTCTATATTAAAGGTGGCTCTATCTGGAACATAAATGGCTTCATTATCAACTGTTATTCTAAAGTTTTCACCACTTTCTATGCTATCGGCTAACCTTCTTAGTTTTTCAACAAATTCTTTGTTGGAGTAAGTTTTTTCTATATCTCTTTCTGACATAATTATATATTTACTTTTAATATTATTAAAAGTAATTAATTATTAAATAATTTAATGACAAATAAATAATTTTAACTAGTGCGTAACCTCGAACCCACCTACCTGCGCTACGTTTACGATGGCTTAAATAAAGGATCGCTGAATTCAGAAAATTCTGCAGCATTGCCTCTAGGATTTATTGGTTTGTATGAGCAAGAGTTTACTCAGAAAACACCAGCT
>NZID01000011.1 GCA_002691605.1 Crocinitomicaceae bacterium | reverse complement strand
TTTAAATAAAGACCCTTCAGTTGTTATTTTAACAGAAACCACATCTAACCTATATGATCAGAAGTTTATTAGCTGTATTGATAGAACTTTGGAAAGAATTAATTATAGATCCTATTATCCAGACTTAGTGGTTAGTATTGGTAATTCCATTATCTCAAAAAAAATTAAAACCCTCCTAAGAAAAAATAAACCATTGCAACATTGGCATGTTGAAGATACCAATAGAGCTCAAGACGTTTTTTCAGCTTTAACCAACTTTATTCCATTAGCTCCTGATATTTTTTTTAAAGACCTCATCAAAAAAAATCCATTTAAACTTAATTCTAATTACAAGAAAAATTGGTATAATCAATTTTTAATAAGTGAAAAAAATCATCAAAAATATTTAAACCTTTGTAATTGGTCGGATTTAAAAGTTCACCAGGTTATCCATAGTTTAATTCCTAAAACTAAGATTAATGTTCAAATGGGAAATAGCACTAGTGTGAGGTATGTGCAGCTATTTAAGCATCTAAAAAATGTTTCTTACTACTCCAATAGAGGAGTAAGTGGTATTGACGGATCTTCTTCAACCGCTGTGGGTGCTGCTAGTATTAGTAACACAGAAACTATATTAATTACAGGAGATTTGAGCTTTATTTACGATCAAAATGCCTTATGGAGTTCTTTACTTCCCAATAATTTAAAAATAATAGTTTTAAATAATCAAGGTGGAGGAATTTTTAATATTATTTCTGGTCCAAAAAGCACTCCTTACAAAAAAGAAAATTTTGAAACACCCCATGAATTAAGTTTAGAAAAAATAGCTGGTACTTTTAAAATAAATTACCAAAAAGCAACTAATGAACAAGAACTAAAAATTAGTTTAAATAAAATTTTCAACAGTAAAGAATTGGAAATACTGGAGTGTTTTACCGGAAAGGTGAAAAATGAAGATGTTTTGAATGAGTACTTTAAAGAAATTAAAAAAAATTGAATTATAATGAACTGGACTAAAGTTAAAGAGTATGAGGATATAACGTTTAAAGTTTTAGATGGCGTAGCTAGAATAGCATTCAATAGGCCGGAAGTTAGAAATGCTTTTAGGCCTAAAACTGTCGACGAATTACTAGATGCACTGGTAATTTGTCATGAGAGTCAAGATATTGGAGTAGTTTTATTAACTGGAGAAGGCCCTTCTAAAAAAGATGGTATATGGGCATTTTGCTCAGGAGGTGACCAAAGAGTTCGAGCTAAAAGAGGATATAAAGGACTAGACGGAGTAAGTAAATTCAACATATTAGATGTACAAAGACAAATAAGATTTATGAACAAGGTAGTAATTGCAGTTGTTCCGGGTTGGGCAGTAGGTGGTGGACATAGTCTTCATGTTGTTTGTGACATGACTCTTGCAAGTAAAGAACACGCAATTTTTAAACAAACCGATGCGGATGTAGCCAGCTTTGATGGTGGATTTGGTTCTGCTTATTTGGCCCGTCAAGTTGGTCAAAAAAGAGCTCGTGAAATTTTCTTTTTAGGTCTTAACTACTCTGCACAAGAAGCCTATGAAATGGGGATGGTAAATAAAGTAGTTCCACATGACCAGCTAGAAAATACAGCTTTTCAGTGGGCTCAAGAAATAATGCGCAAAAGTCCTACTGCTATCAAAATGCTTAAATTTGGTTTTAATCTTATTGACGATGGATTGATAGGTCAGCAAGTTTATGCCGGTGAAGCTACAAGACTAGCCTATGGCTCTGAAGAAGCGGAAGAAGGGAGAAATGCTTTTTTAGAAAAAAGAAAACCACAATTTAAAAAATACCCAAAATTTCCTTAAATTTTTTGATAAATAGCGACCATCAAATCTTCAATATATTTTCTTACAATATAGTCACTAGTAGTAAAGTTATTGACCATAATTGTAAATGGAAAGTATTGCTCTTTCTTTAAAAAATAACCAGAGTAACATCTTACTCCATTCATAGAGCCACTTTTACCAATAAAATTGCCTTCAATAGCTGTATTGTTACCAATGTATTTTAAAGTACCTGAGACTCCAGCTGCTGGAAGCGATTTTAAAAAATCGGGAAAGGTATTTGACTTTATTTGATAGATTAAAAGACTATTAATAGAATAAGGTGATGCTAAATTAAGTCTAGATAAGCCACAGCCATCTTTAAATATTATTTCTTCTAAATTTAATTTCTCTTTCCAAAAACTTTCTAATTTTTCAGCGGCTTCATCGTACATTATGTTAGGGGTTTTAGATTCTAATGCTTTCATAAGAAGGTGTTCAGCAAAACTATTGTTACTTTGATAATTAATGCATTTTATCATTTCTATTAAAGATGGAGAATAGTGAACTAGTAATGTATCTAAAGGTTGATAAGTTGTTTTTTTTGATTGAACTTGAATTCCCAATTCTGAAATTAAATTTTCTAATGATGATTGAAGGAATAATTTAGGATCATGCATAGATACTTTTACCGGGTAGTTTTGTTTATTTATTGGAATAGTTCCCTTCATTAATCTATTCGATTGGTATGGAGAACCGTATGCATAGGACAAATCTCTTTTTGACGATCCTATAATAACCTGGTTATTAATGGAAAATGATTTTTCATTTGGATGAATTTTTTTTATGTATGTGGTATCACCAATATTTGCATTGGAACTAAAAAATACCTCTACGTAATTATCTTTAAAAGTGTGTACTGAAAATCCTGTTCCATAATAATTTCCTATATCACTCCAAAGCCATTGATTATTTACTTCATAGTTGTCAATATTAGGAAAAACTAAAATTTTACCATAAATGGAATCAATTTTGAGTTGAATTAAAGTCAATTTAAGTTTTTTTAGAAAACTATTGGATTTAAAGTACCTACTTTCTAAACTTGGATCTCCAAATGTTTTAATTATTAAATCACCAACTAAAAAATTGGAATTAGAGTCCAATTTTCCATTGCTTAAAACAAGGGTTGAAATAACATAGTCTTTGGGAAGTAGATTTAAGATATAGGCCGTAGTGAAAAGTTTTTGAACAGAAGCTGGAATAAATAATTTATTACCATTATAATTGATTAATTCTTTACCATTTTGATTTTGAAGATAAATGCCAACGTGTGAATTGGTAATTTCTTTTTCATTTAAAAAGCTGGAAACTAGATTATTATTTGAATTTTGCGCTAAAAAATGTATTATAACTATAATATAAAATAAAAATATCAATAATGTCTTTTTCATAACTACTTTAACAATATATAAGCTATAAACATTTGGTTAGTTAAATTAGACTAATTTTCATCAACTTTAATGAAGATAGTTAAGAATTTTAATAACATATTTTATTAATTCAATGAAAAAAATTCTTAGAATTATTAATCGATTTAATTTAGGAGGTCCAACTTATAACGCAGCCTATCTAACAAAATATTTAGAAAATGATTACGAGACTTTATTAGTTGGTGGACAACACCATGAAAGTGAAGAAAGTTCTATACACATATTGGACAGCCTTGGAATTAAACCTGTAATTATTCCCGAAATGCAAAGATCTATCAATCCTATTTTAGATAAAATAGCATTAAAAAAAATAAAAAAAATTATACATGAATTCCAACCGGACATTGTACATACTCATGCTGCAAAAGCAGGAGCCTTAGGAAGAAAAGCAGCTTATGATTTAGGAGTTAAAAAAATATATCATACTTTTCACGGTCACGTATTTCACTCTTACTTTGGAAAAATAAAAACTAATATTTTTAAAAAAATAGAAAGAGATTTAGCAAAAAAAAGTACAAAAATAGTTGCTATTAGTGAAATTCAAAAACAAGAACTAAGCAAGATTCATAAAATTTGTCCAAAAGAAAAAATAGAAGTCATCCCCTTAGGATTTGATTTAAAAAAATTTTACGTGAATATAGCATCTAAAAGAACAAACTTTAGAAAAAAATGGCAGATTAAAGATAACGAAATAGCAATTGGAATTATTGGAAGATTAGTCCCTGTAAAAAATCATTCTTTTTTTATAGATGTGATACAAAAAGCAATAGCTAATTCCAATAAAAAATTAAGGATTTTTATTGTAGGAGATGGAGAGAATAAGGAAAATATTATTCAAAAAGTTAAGCGTTACCACTTAGATTATAGTACCGATAGTAAGATTGCAACAATCCAATTTACTTCATGGATTAAAGAAATTGATGAAGTGAATGCCGGATTAGATATAGTTTGTCTTTGTTCATTAAACGAGGGAACTCCAGTAAGTTTAATCGAAGCTCAAGCAAGCGGCAATCCGATAGTTACAACGATAACAGGTGGAATAGAAAATATTGTAATAGAAAATAAAACAGCGTTAATTTCAAAAAGTAACGATCAAGCCACTTTTTTAAATAATTTAATGTCTTTAATTAATTCAAAAGAAAAAAGAGTAAAATTTTCCAAATTAGCAGTTGAAAAGTCAAAAGAATTCGACTATTCCTATTTAATTAATAATATTAAAAATCTTTATGATAACTAACTTTGAAATACAAAGTTCTTTGATTTTCAAAAAAAAGTTTACTTTTGCAATATGATTTTTAAAATTAAACACTTTTTAGCAGGTTCATTACTATTATTAATCTCTTCTTGCACCATCAATTCTAACCGTATGCTTAGAACACCAAGAAACTATGAATTTGATGAAATTGACAGTAAATTAAATGAATTAGAATATAAAATTGATGTCAATGATCAATTGACCTTTCAGTTACATACAAATAACGGATTTCAATTAATTGATATGTTCAGTCAAAATCAATCAGGAGGTGCAGGAATTCAAAGTCAAATGTTAATGCAAGGGGAAGGAGGCATCGCTGGAGGTTCATTATATTTGGTTAGAATTGACAGTTTAATTGAGTTTCCAATAATTGGAGATATCAATTTAGTAGGAAAAACTATTAAAGAAGCTGAAGTTTATTTAGAAAAAAAATTTTCAAAATTTTATGTAGATCCATTTATAGTTTTAGGTGTAAGTACCAAACGTATTTTTTTATTTAGTGGAAGCTCAGGAGGTGAAGCGAGTGTTCTACCCTTAACATATAATAATATGACTCTTTTTGAAGTATTGGCAACAGCAGGTGGAATTAGTCAAAGTAATAGTTCCAAAAGAATAAAAATTATAAGAAAATCAAAAGAGGGAATAAAAATATTTAATGCGGATTTATCTACTATTGAAGGTATCAGTCAAGGAAATATGATTATGCAATCTCATGATATAGTATACATCACTCCCAATTTTAACATAGGTACTGAAATCGCTCAAGATATAAATTCCATATTTTCATTTATATCGACTTTATCTCTAGTTTGGTTAACCATTACTCAAATCAATCAATAATGGGAGCTGAAGAATTTAAAGGGGCTGAGGAAAACATTCAGAGGTATAAAGAAAATGTATCAGATTTAACTCAAGAATTCGAATTAGGTTTGTTTCTATACCTACTAAATAAAATAAAATGGTATTCAATTATAATAATAATAATTAGTATTTCTTTAGCTTTTTTATATTTAAGATATACTCCCAAAACTTATCAAACAGGTGCTTTAATTCAAGTGGCGGTAAAAGAACAACCCAATGGATTCTCCGACCTGTACACTTATAACATCAATACCAATCTGAATTCAGAAATTGCTTTAATGAAGTCTCAAAAAGCAATTGATAGGGTTATTGAAGATTTAAATTTAAAAGTCTTTTATTATTTTAAAGGGGAGATATTAACAAGGTTTTTATATAATCAAAGTCCATTTATATTTGAGAATTTCTCTGTTAAAGATGAAAGTATTCTATCAAAAGCTATATATTTATTATATGATGGAACCTATTTTTCTCTAACAGATGAAAATGAAGAAATAGAATATGCGAACTATATTCTTCCTAATAAATTTTTTTCTTCCAAATTTATCTCCGGTAAACTAAGTTTTTCAAATGGGAATTGGAAGGATCTTCTCTCCTCTCTGAGTAGTAATGAAAGACTTTTTTTTAAAATTCCAACTAAAAAAGAAGTAATAAATATTTTAAAAAATTCACTGACTATTACCATACAAGATCAATCGGCTCACTCCATAAAAATAAGTCATCTACATACCAATCCTCATTTTTCAAAAGATGTTTGTAATTCTTTTGTTAAAATATACATGAATTATGAAATTAATAAAAAACAAAAAAGTACTGATAAAATAGTAGCTTTTATAAAGATTCAAAAAGACAGTGTAAAAAATAGATTAATTAAGAGTGAAAAAGATTTAAGGATATTTAAAAAAAATAACAAATTTAAAAATGAACTAATTGGTATAACTGGGTTAAAAGATAAAGCTGAAAAAATAGAAAAAGAAATTGTAAAAATTCAATTAGATATTGATTTGATGGATCAATTTAGTAATATGTTTGAAAATAATCTATCAACCGAAATTAATAGTAGTTCAGTTAAAAATATTTCTCTTCTAACCACAATTTTTTATGGTGAATCACTCACCTCTAAAATGATTGATCAGCTGGAAAAAGATGTTATTCAAAGAGACGAATTACTAAAAGACATAACTCCTAATAATAAAAATATTATCCTACTAAATGGGCAAATTGAAGAGAGTGTCCTCTACATAAAAAAGGCTGTTAAACTGTTGAAACAAAGCTATAAAGAAAAAGCTCAGAAACTTAAAAGAAAAATAACCTATGTGGGTAATGAATTTTCTATAATTCCAGAAAAGGAATTAGAATTATTAAGACTTCAACAGATAAAAGAAGTTAATAATAAATATTACATGGAGCTTCTAAATAGAGAAATAGAATATGAACTTTCCAAAGCTGGTATTACTACTTATAATGAAATACTTCAGAGTGCGCCACTCAATGAGAATCCAATATCCCCCAATAAATTGCTAATATATTCGATTTTTGTTGGCATCGGAATCTTTATTTCTATTTCTATAATTTTTTTAAATTATATAACGCACGATAAAATAACAGCACTTCATGAAATAAATAAATATTCAAATATTGAAATTTCAACTTTAGGAATGATTCCTTATGTCAATAAAGAAATGAAAGTTTCCCAGTTAATAGTTGATAAAAGCCCTAAATCCATGATTACGGAATCTTTTAGAGCTATAAGAACCAATCTTCAATTTATTAGTAACAATCAATCTTCTAAAATAGTAGCTGTTAGTAGTACTATTTCTGGAGAAGGGAAGACATTTTTAGCCATCAATTTAGCAGGAATTTTAGCATTTACTGGAAAAAAGGTCGTGGTGATAGATTTGGATATGAGAAAACCTAAAATTCATTTAGGTTTTGGAGAAAAAAATAATTTGGGGATGAGTGAAATTCTTTCTAAAAAAATTAAATATAAAGAAGCAATTAAGAAAAGTTCTTTAAACAGATTAGATTTTATCACTGCTGGAACTCTCCCTCCTAATCCTTCTGAGTTAATTATCAGCGAAAATTTTGATCAAACATTATTAGAACTCAAAAAAAATTATGATTTTATTATTATTGATAATCCTCCAGTTGGACTGGTAACTGATGGCATACCTGTATTACAAAAAGCAGATTATCCCATTTATGTTTTTAAAGCCAATTATTCGAGGAAAAAATTTGTTCAAAATGTAGAAAAATTGATTAAAGAAAATCATATAAATAAACTTTCTGTGGTATTGAACGGAGTTGACTCCAAAAGAAATGAGTATGCCAACAAGTATGGATATGGGTATGGGTATGGATATGGGTATGGATATGGGTATGGGTATGGATATGGATATGGGCATGGGTATGGGTCTTCTAATTCTTATTATTCGGATGATTATTCCAAAAAAGAAAAAACTATATTTGAAAGAATTAAAAATAGATTTAAAAGTTGGAAATAGTCGATACAAAAATTGAAGGGGTTTTTCTATTAAAACCTCATATTTTCCAAGACGAAAGAGGTTATTTTTTTGAATCTTTCAACCAAAAAAAAATGAATGAAAAAATTAAAGTTAATTTTGTTCAGGATAACCAATCTTTATCTTCCAAGAATATTTTAAGAGGTT
>NZID01000010.1 GCA_002691605.1 Crocinitomicaceae bacterium | reverse complement strand
AGAAATCTTGCTTCAGCTCGGTAGGTACTTATCTCCGCCTGCTCTTCAGCTGAAAATCCTTTTTCATCCATACTTTCTGTGGAAGATTCCTTTATAAAGACATTAGCAATAGGAATTTGAAAATATATTCTTGAATACATGGCTTTAACAAATGAGTTATCTGCACTCCATTCCATCTTACACATTTCTGGAATACCTACATCATTCCATCTACAAATAGCATGATCAGTAGGCAACTCTTGAAGGTTCCAAAAGACTCTGATATATTGAGAAAAACCTTCATCAATGCCAGCAATATCTGGGTTTCCAGAAGGACCATGCAAACCAGATAAAGACATTCCCGCGTAAAGCTTGGCAATGACTTTTTCATAATTACTAGCATCTTTATAAACATCGACTGAAGAAAGTCCTATTGGTGGCTCTAAATCCAATCTTTTTGAACAGGAAAGAGTCATTAATATAGAAGTAATTAAAAATAGATAATTTATTTTTTTAAAGTAATTCATAGTATTAAAATTTAAAAGTCAAATGTTAAATTAAGCGAGTAAATTCTTGGTCTTGGATAAATATTATTATCAATTCCACCAACAACTTCAGGATCCATTCCCGAGTATTGAGTTAATACAAAAACATTATTAACTGTTAATGCTGCATTTAAACGAAATTTATCTGAAAGCTGGTTACCAAAATTATATCCAAGAGTAAAATAATCCATTCTTAAAAAGTTGGCCTTTTCTAAGAAATAATCACTAAGGAGTTGCTCGTTGGTACTCCCTTGAAAATTAGTTTCTAAGAAACTGGAATGAATATTAGAAGAATTAAAGGTAGAATTTCCGGCTTGAAGATTGCCATTATTGGATGCTAAGTTATTGTAAACATATGCCCCAAGTTCAGCTCTCATAGAAGTTCCAACATACCATTTTTTATAAGATGCATTTAAATTAGCTCCTAAGAACCAATTAGGGTTAGGATTTCCAGATCTTACTCTATCATCAATATTGATAACACTATCATTATTTTGGTCGACAAATTGATTTTCTATAGGTTTTCCATTTTCATCATAATTAGCTTCGTAAAAGAAATAAGTAAAAGTTGGGTATCCAACAGTATGAATTTGTGCAGTATTTCCGATTCCACCTGCAATTCCTCCAACCTGAATTCCAATTGAAGAGGTATCTGGAACTAAAGAAAGCCCTGTAACGGTATTTTTGTTGTAAGTGGCATTTAGTCCCAATTCAATATTAGTAGTAGTGTTGTTTAGTAACCCTAAATTTAAATTTATTTCAATACCTTCATTTTTCATACTTCCCACATTGGTTAGTATAAAATTGGTAAAATTAGTTCCGGCAACAACAGGGACCGTAGCTAACAAATCTGAAGTCTCTTTAATATAATAATCAACAGATCCATTTATCTTATCGTTAAGCAAACCAAAATCTATTCCAAAATTTGAACTTGAGGTGGTTTCCCACTTAATGTTGTAATCGTACCCATCAGGTCTCAATGTACTTACAAATTGATTTCCAAATTGATATTGGGCAGTTATTGATCCTTCTTGATAATTAGGTATGTAAGGATAGTCATAGAAAATATCTTGCTGACCTGTAACACCATAACCAGCTCTAGCTTTTAAATAAGTAATTAAATCAGAATTTTTTAAAAAAGATTCTTCGCTTATAATCCAAGCAGCAGATGCTGAAGGGAACCATCCCCATCTGTTCTCAGGACTAAATCTTGAAGATCCATCTCTTCTCATAGTAGCAGTAACTATATATTTATCAGAAAAAGAATAAATTCCTCTTGTATAATAAGAAAGCAATGCATTCTTAGTATCTGTAGGAATACCAGGAGCATTTAAAGTGTCTCCAGCTATGTTGAGTCCAGGATATGATGGACTATTTGTAGACCATTCTTGAAAAGAATATCCAGCAGTTATATCAATTCTATGATTAACCGCATTCTCAGAATTTGAATAGTTAAAAAAACCTTCAATTAATTGATTGGATTTTTCCATTTCATATTGCGTTCTATAACCGCCATTCTGAAAGTTAGATGCAGCCATTTCTGGAATTAAAACTGTTCCATTAGAATTTACTAAATCAGTACCTACATTTAAAACTGCTTTTAGTTCAGGCATAAAATGAGTATTATAGGTGAGTTTTGCATTACCAATAAACCTATTTACATCGCTCATATCTTCTTTTTGATTAATTAATCCCAGAGGATTTCTTATTGCTAGAGGTATGGGCTTACCGGCATTACCTCCAGCCGCAAAAAGTGTTTCATAATATCCTCCATATGCAGTATCTCCGCTATATATCGGCATAGTAGGATCAAATTGGGTTGATGACCAAATAGCACTTTGATCGGCAAAAAAATTATCGGTATGTACAAATCTTGAATTGATATCAATTTGTAAATGATCGTCTAAAAATTTAGGAGAAAGATTTAATGACGCTGCATATCGATCTAGTTGGTGCCTTTTTAACAATCCTTCTTCATGTTTATTACCTGCAGAAAATCTAAACGGAACACCTGCTATTCCACCAGAAACTGAAACGTTATTTTCATTGATGTATGCCATTCTGTAAACTTGATCTTGCCAGTTTGTAGAAGAATCTCTAAGGTTATCTATTTGGTTCTGAGTTCCAAATTCATTAATAACATCTCTATACTCATCTGCAGATAGAACGTCAGTGTATTTAACTATTGTTGATAAAGAGTTATTTGTTGTAAAATTTACATTTATTCCATTCCCTTTCCCTTTTTTTGTAGTAATTAAAATAACTCCATTCGCCCCTCTTGAACCATATATTGCAGTAGCTGAAGCATCTTTTAAAACTACAAAAGTTTCGATATCGTTGGGGTTAATCAGATTTAATGGATTAGCAGCTCCAGCAACCCCGCCATTATCTAGAGGCACACCATCTATTACTATTAAAGGGTCATTACTTGCATTAATGGAAGTACCTCCTCTTATCCTAATTGTACTTCCAGAACCTGGAGCACCATTATTAGAATTTATTTTAACTCCTGGTACTTTTCCCATAACTAACTGTTCAGGAGTTGTAACTGAACCTTTGTTAAAATCTTCACTATTAATAACAGCTGCTGATCCTGTCAAATCTTTTGTCCTTGCTGTCCCATAACCAATTACAACTGCTTCATCTAATAAAAGGACATCTTCTGCTAAGTTTATATCTCTAATCATATTGGAAATTATAGAAATAGATTCTTCAGAACTTTTATAACCTACTGCAGAATAAGTAATACTATAGTCTCCCTTTTCAATATTGTCAATTTGATATTCTCCATTAATATCGGAGGATGCACCAACACTTATTTCTTTTATAAAAACGGTAGCTCCAATCAGTGGCTCACCATCTTGATTTACTATTTTACCTGAAATGGAAAATTGGGCGAAATTAATTGACGATAAAAAGACAGAAATCATCAACAAATAATTTTTTAAAAATTTAAAGTTCATAGTGATTAATTAAATTAAGCTAACCAAATTTAAAATTTTTTTAACGTCATTTTAACGTTAAGTTATTTTTTTTTTAAATTAGTATAAAATTAAAATTAAAACTATGAAAAAAATTTACCTTTCTTTATTTGCGTTTTGCGGATTAACTATTGCCACAATGGCCCAAGATCCTGCAATTAGCGCATGTTTAAATGGAACTAATGTTCAAATTACATTTGACAACTCTTTAAATTGTGCAGCAGCTCCAGGCAGCTTATCGGGTATGGCAGCTATAGGATTTCATTCTGGCCACGATGGTTGGGCAGATGTTGTTGATTGGGATGCTGCAACTGCTGTTAATGCTAGCAACGATGGTGCAGATATGTTCACTTTAGAATTAGACCCTAATGCCTATTATGCTACACCGGTTGCCCAACTAATAAATTGGGTTTATAATGGTGGTCCTGCCGATCCAGCAAATCCTTGGGCAAATGAAGGAAAACCTGATGACGGTGCTGGTGGTTGTGGTGATTTTTCAATTGATATTACAACCCTATCGGCATGTGCGACTAGTGTGAATGAAGTCGTTCTAAATGATATTGTAAATGTTGCTCCTAATCCTGCAAATGAAAATACCAACTTTAATATTATTTTAAGAAACAATAAAGAAGTTAGTATTGATTTATATGATCTAACCGGTAAGTTAATCGATAATGTAACTAATTCATTTATGAGTAAAGGAGTTCATTCTATTTCTTACAATACTTCAAATTTAAATTCTGGAATTTATATTTTTCAAGTAAGTTCTGGAAATGAAGTAAATTCAGGAAAATTAATAGTAAAATAATTACTTTTTTTATCTTAAATTAAAAGCTCCTTCGGGGGCTTTTTTTATAAATTTCTTTTATGAATCTTAATTACATTTATTTATTCACTTTTGTTTTATTATATAATCTTGGATTTTCACAAATTATCCAAGTAAATCCTGCATTTCCAACTGTAAATGATGTAATTACAGTTCAATATGACGCAACACAAGGAAATGGTGGGCTTCATGGAGTTAGTCCAGTATATACTCACACAGGAATAATAACTCAAAGCGGTTTGCCAAGTTCTTGGTCCTATGTTCAAGGAAATTGGGGTCAAGCAGATTCCAATGTAATTATGACTGATATTGGAAATAATTTACATGAAATTACCATAGATATTGATCAATATTACGGATTCCCAACCGGAACCAATGTAGCTAAGCTAGCATTTGTATTTAGAAACTTTGATGGGACATTAGAAGGTAAAACTGCTACCATGGGAGATATTTTCTATCCAATTTACCCAATTAATGGAGGCTTCCAAGCCGCTATTATCAAACCTTACTCTGATATTTTAGTAGATATGAATGATAATATTTCTTTTGAAGCACAATCCAACTCAAATGCTAATCTTCAACTTTTTGATAACGGTGTTCTAATTGCTGATACTACAAATTCAACTATCATAGAAAAAAATATTTTTGTTAATTCACCAGGTGACCATCAATTGGTTTTTAAAGCAGATGATGGGAATTCTATTTTATACGATACTGTAAATTATGTAGTAATTCCTCCGCTTACTCTTTTAGACCCTCCTGGAGGTTTGTTAGACGGCATTAACTATATAAATGACTCAACTGTTACTTTAAAATTTTTTGCACCTGAAAAAAACACCGTTAATTTAATTGGAAACCACAATAATTGGTTAGTTAATACGAATTCTTTTATGAAACTTTCAACTGATAGTATGTATTGGTGGCAAACTATTAGCAACCTTAATCCAGGGCAAAAATATACTTATCAGTATTTGGTAGATGGAAATATCAAGATAGCAGATCCTCTTAGCCCTTTGATTTTAGATCCTAACAACGATGGAAATATTGATAGTTTAAATTATCCCAACCCAATTCCTTATCCAGCATCTAAAACAAATGGCTTTGTAACAGTATTGGAACCTGGTAAAATACCTTATAATTGGGTAAATACTAATTTTATACCACCAGCTAAAAAAGACTTAATTATTTACGAATTACTAGTTAGAGATTTTGTCTCTACTCATAGCTATCAAACCCTGATGGATACATTAGATTATTTAAGTGAATTAGGGATAAATGCTATTGAATTGATGCCAGCTGGAGAATTTGAAAATAATGAAAGTTGGGGTTACAATCCTAGCTTTCATATGGCATTAGACAAATATTATGGAACTCCCGAACATTTTAAAGCTTTTATTGATTCTTGCCATGGTAGAGGAATAGCGGTAATAAATGACATCGTATTTAATCAAGCCTTTGGACAAAGTCCAATGGTAAATTTATATTGGGATGGTGTGAATAATAGACCGTCAGCAAATAATCCATGGTTTAATGAGATTTGTCCCCATCCACCCTATTGTTGGGGATATGATTTTGACCACTCATCTACAGCAACAAAAAATTTTATAGATAGAGTAAATCACTTTTGGCTAAATGAATATCATTTAGATGGATTTAGATTTGACTATACTAAAGGTTTTAGTAACAATTCTAATAATTATGATGATGATAGAATTGATTTACTCAAAAGAATGGCGGATACCATATGGAGTATTCATCCCAATGCCTATGTAATATTAGAACATTGGGCTGATAATAATGAAGAAAAAATATTGGCTAATTACGGAATGATGTTATGGGGAAATGTAACCCACGGTTACCAAGAATCAGCTATGGGATACCCAACTAACTCCAATCTTTCTTGGGGTGTATACAAATACCGACAATGGAACGACCCACATCTAATTTCTTACATGGAGAGTCATGACGAAGAGAGAATTATGTATAAAAATATTACCCACGGGAATACCAACGGATCTCAAAATGCTAAAAACCCTATTACTGCACTTGAAAGAACAGAAGCACTTGCAGTATTAATGCTGAGTACTCCAGGACCAAAAATGATATGGCAATTTGGTGAAATTGGATACGATATTTCTATTAATGATCCCTGTAGAACATGTAATAAACCCATACTATGGAATTATTACAATGAAAATAGCAGAAAAAGATTGTACGATGTTTACAAATCAATCATAGACCTTAGAAAGTCACATTCAGTTTTTACTGGAGACGATTTTAATTATAGTTTAAATGGCACTGTAAAAACACTTACTCTTAACAATAATAATATGAATGCAATAGTTGCTGTAAATATTGATGTTAATGATCAAGATAAAATATTATATTTTCAACATAATGGATGGTGGTATGAATATTTTAGTGGAGATAGTATTGAAATAACAGGAAATACTAATTTCACATTTAATCCTGGAGAATACCGAGTTTATACAGATATTAAACTGGATCAACCAGTCATACAAAACACTTTAAATATTGAAGAATATCAATTAGCGGAATGGGAAACTACCCTTTTCCCTAATCCTGTCAATGACTTTTTACAAATTGAAGTTAAAGATTGTAAACACCAAGAGATTAAATTTTCAATTATTAATCCACAAGGAAAGTTGATGATGCAAGAAATTAAAAGTCATTCAGAATTATATAGTTTTGATTTAAAGAATTTAAAATCTGGAAACTATTTCATAATAATTGAACAGGAAGAGAAAATTAAATTACTTAAATTTTTAAAAGGATAAAATTACTACTTTTTAAGTTCTAAGACTAAAACAGAGTTGGGTTTTATCTCAAAATTATTTTTTAAAATGTATTGTTTTTCTTCTAAGATATCGAAAGCCGATTTATATTCAGATATTATTTCTTCATATCGATCTAATTGGATTATTTCAGATTTATCTTTACTATTAAAAATCACCATGACCGCATCATTTTCGTCATATCTAAAATAACTATAGATACCATTTGAATAAGGAGTAAATTGCATTAATTTACCATAATGAATTACATTTTTAGTTTTTCTCCAGTTTAATAATTTCTTCACAAATTCTTGTGCCTCTTTTTGTTGTTGAGTTAATCCCTTTCCATTAAAACCATTTATTTTATCCCCCTTCCAACCGCCTGGAAAATCAGATCTTGTTCCTCCATCATTATTTCCTTTGTTATTTGTCATTAAAATTTCATCACCATAATAAAAATGAGGAATTCCTCTAATTGTACTAAAAAAGACCATGGTCATTTTAAACTTATTAAAATCCTCATTTAAAGTGGAAAATATTCTTTTAGTATCGTGATTGTCAGGAAAAACTACCAGCTTATATGGGTCAGGATATAAAAAATCATTTGATAGCATGTAATAAACCTCCTGCCAGGTTTTCCATTGGTCTTTTTCTTCTAAATCTTTAATTGAATTAATAAAGGACTTCATCAAAGCTATATCTAGAACACTCGGCAAGCAGGAACTGTAATTGTCATAATTCTTTTTTCCTTCTTGCCAATAGGATAAAGTTGCTGCATGAGGGAACTTTGGAAATTCCTCGCCTACACTCACAAAATTTGGATATTCCTTCTTAACTGCACATGACCAATCATTAATAAATTCTTTATCATTATAAGGGTAAGTATCCATTCTAATACCACTAATCCCAGAATACTCGATCCACCATAGTGTATTTTGAATAAGATAATTAGCCATCATCTTGTTACTATGATTCAAATCTGGCATTGTTTCCACAAACCAACCGTCTACAAAAGCTTTTTTATCATATTTTGATGCATAAGGGTCTTGAACCGAATAATGAGCGTGAGAAGTTTGAGTGTATTTCCCTTCAAAATTTATCCAATCGTTAGTCGGTGGATCCTTTACAAACCAATGTTCTGAACCAGAATGATTGGTAATCATATCCATAACAATTTTTATATTTTTTTCTTTTGCATCAGAACATAGTGTTTTATATAAAGTATTAGTTCCAAATCTTGGATCTATCTTATAATAATCTGTTGTTGAATATCCGTGATAAGACGATTTTTTCATATCATTTTCTAAAAGGGGATTGATCCAAATTGCCGTAAACCCCATTTCAGAAATATAATCTAAACTTTGAATAATTCCTTCAATATCTCCACCATGTCTCCCCCATATATTCTCTCTTTCAGGTCGTTCTTTTAAATGAGGAATATCATCGTTTTCAGAATTGCCATTTACGAATCTATCTGGGGTTATTAAATAAAGTACATCTTTTTGATTAAAGCCATTTCTCCCACTTGAATCTTTTTTATAAATTGGAAAATCAAATGACTTAAATAAATCTCCATTTTTTGAAAATTCTAAATTAATATTTTGTGGATCAGCATTATTTGAAATTTCAATATCTATAAAAACATAATTTGGATTTGATGTTTTTGTTATTGCCTTTAAATGTACGTCATTATGAATTTGACTAATTTTAAAATCACAATTGGCTAAATTATTTGCATAGCATAACAACTGAATTTCATTATGAACCATTCCTGCCCACCAATTGGGTGGTTCTACTCTAAATATAGAGTCTTGGGAAATAAAAATACAAATACTAAATAAAGCACTAAAAAATGTAAAAAACTTTCTCATTTTAACTTATTTAAAATATTAAAAAAATATACTATATTGATAAACGTTATAATGACATTAAGTAAATATAATTAAAACCCTAGAAATTCAGAATTCATTTTAACAAAAGAAATTTTAAAAATTGAAAATCAACAATAAACTTAATCCAAATATTTCTGTTGATTGTGTCATTTTTGGGTTTGATGGAAAAGAGCTT
>NZID01000009.1 GCA_002691605.1 Crocinitomicaceae bacterium | reverse complement strand
GTTCCATTTGTTTCTACTATATTGTGTTATAAATAATTTATAAAAAAACGAATAAGTCTTTTCAAATCAGATCGAAAAGAGTTCGAGATCTGTCCCTTTTGGTCCACTTAGTGATTTTCTTGTTAAAAGAAAAAACCATAAATTATTGTTTTTTTAATTTTTCTTTTAACAAATCGCAATTCAGTTTTTCATTTCCAGAACATCCAATATATGACAGATTTTTATTTTTTGAAATATCAATAAAACTTATGTCATTATTATTAAAATTAAAATTATTTAATTCTTGATTATTCTCAATATTTATTTTTTTTAAATCATTATTTTGAAGTTGTAGCCATCTTAACTTTTTATTTTTAGATAAATCTATTTCATTAAGGAAGTTGTTAGATGCCCTTAAACTTTCTAATTTTTCACATTTTGAAATATCTAATGAAGAAATTTTATTAAACTGAATAATTAATTCCCATAAATCTGGGTGTTCACCTAAATCTAATTTTTCTAAAAGATTATTGGAACAATCTAGTTTTTGCAATGAAAAATTATTCTTGACATTTAAAGTACGTAACTTAGATGAATGACCATGAATTTCTTTTAGATTTAAGCAATTTTTAATATCTAAATAATGAATATTACTTTTTGAAAACTGTAACCATTCTAGATTAATATTCTTGGTAAGAACTAATGAATCTAAGTTATTTCCATGAATGCTTAATCTCCTCAATTCAATATTTTGGCTCAGATCTAAATGTTCAACACCCTGGAATGGATAACAAATAAGCTCTCTTAGATTTTTAAAAGCAGAAATACCTTTAAAATTTGTTACAGTTGCGTTAATATCTTCAAAGTTTAATACTTCAACATTTAATGCTTTTTTATTACTTATTTTCCCATCAATAACACTATCTATATTTAATTCAACTAAAGCCTTTTCAAATTCTTTATCAATGTATGTATATTGACTTGAAATGTATATTGGGAATAACAATAAAGTTTTAAGAATAATTTTCATAATTAATTTTTTAGCTTATAGCTTTATTTTAGGATTCGGTTAAATATAATAATTAAACGAATAGTTATTTTTAAATCAGATCTAAAAGAGTTCGAGATCTGTCCCTTTGGCTCCACAATAGCTTCTCAACTTTCTAGCTAAATTGCGTTTCATTGCAGTTTAGTTTTTATTTTTGATAGTTCTTTTATTATTCGAATTCCATCAGAAACAAGAGAGTTTAATTCAGAGTGTAATTCTACCAGTTGAGTAAGATAATCTTCAATAGATTCAGTTAAGCTCGAATTATTAGAGATCTCAAGAATTTCAAGAATGAGCAGCCATTCTTTGGGATGTTTTACTTTTATCTCTTTAAATAAGTTCTCTAGAAAAGCAGGATCTTTTAGACCATTATTCCTATATTTTCTTACGCTATCATAATGTTTTTCCAGTTTTATTTCATCCAATGATTTACTATGTTTTATAGCTGAGGTTGTTGATTTGTTGTATAAATTTGGAAATGAGTTACTATCAGCGGTCCCTGCAAATGTGGACACAATGTCCTTGCCTACGACCATATCATAAACTCCATATTTAGGTAAGAATAAAAATTCATTTTTATAGGTTACTGTACAGTCCTTTAGTTGAATTAGCATTAATTTTCCATATATATTTCTAATACCTGTGACATTCAACCCCTCCACTTTTATTCCACTTTCAAATTCAAATGAAAGCCATTTTTGATCATAGAAGTTATAAGCTTTTAAATCGATAGGCCCCATATCTTCAATAGCAAGATTTATATTCTTCAATTTACCCAAGGGTGAGCTAAAGCCATTTTTGTGATAGTTTGTTCCATGACCTATCAATTCTTTTTCCCTAAACGCTAAGGCAGTTGGTCCCTCTGTTTGAAAGAAAATTACCTCTTTGTCCTCATTTAGTATTGATCTTGAAAATTTTCCTGAAACTTGTAGCCCTGTATTTAATTCAATACTACCTACCATTTGCGAGTCAATAAGTTTTTGTAAACCTTTACTCCCCCCTTTTCTTAGACTTAAAGTGTTAGAAAACTCTTCTAATACTTGCATTAAGTAGGAGAAATCTGGTGTAACATATAGCTGTGGTTGTGGTTTGGTAACGTCAAATTGCTGTTGTGCGGCAACAATGGAATAAGGTAACTTTTTTACATCGTACTTTAAGCAAGAGCTACTTTCTCCAATAGAAGATAAAAGTCCAGCTCCATATATTTGAGGTTTGTCAATATCTCCAATCAAACCATATTCAACTGACCACCACTGCAAGTTTCTAATTTGAGCCATTTCAGAAAGTGTTACATTCATTCCTTGAAGTTCATTAACCTTTGCTTCTGCTTCATCAATTTCTTCTTGATTTGTTCCTTTCGCTTCTTTAAGAATTGATAATTTTCTAACAGCTTCATAAACATCTACATCATGTTTAGAAAGTATAGCTTTCGAACCAATATCACCAAGTCTTCTAAGGTATTCTGCATAATCTGGATTAACAATTATAGGAGCATGCCCCGCTGATTCATGAATAATATCTGGTGCAGGGGAATATTCAATATTCTTTATTTGTCTGATATCCGACGCAATTACCAATACTTTGTATGCTTGAAATTCCATGAAAGCGTTTGGTGGTATAAATCCATCGACAGCTACAGCTGCCCAACCTATTTCTTTGAGTATTCGATTCATTCCATATAAGTTGGGAATTTCCTCACCGTCAACCCCTGTTTTCTTCAACCCTTCCAAATATGATTTGTGAGCCACATTGGTCAAATAATTTACTAACCTCCTGATTACATATCTCCAAACTGCTTGGTTGATGGAAGAGTATCCTTCATAGTTTTGTGGTTTGATAAACTGCTTTAAATGTTTCGGCAGTCGATCAATTAATTCATTGCTTTGGTAGTTTTGCTTATTTGACATTTTATTATTTAATTATCACTAATCAAGGGTAAAACATATTACTTTTCATTGCCAATAAATTGAATATATTAGTTTATATATTTCAAAATTGCAAGTCAGATACCTTCTTAAGCTGGCTAAAAAGTGTTTTTGCTTCCACAAAACTTAGAGCTTGTTGGCTATCTGAAATCGCTTTTTCTGGTGTTTGATGAACTTCAAGTATTACACCATCTGCTCCCGCAACAACACCAGCAAGGGCCATTCTTGCCACATGCTTTCTTATACCGATTCCGTGAGAGGGATCTACAATAATTGGTAAATGAGATTTTTCCTTTAGTATGGGAATTGCGTTGAGATCAAGTGTGTTTCTGTATGCATTTTCAAATGTTCTAATTCCTCGTTCGCAGAGAATTATTTTTTCATTCCCATTTGAGAAGACGTATTCTGCGCTTTGTAAAAGTTCATTTATTGAACCACTTATTCCTCTTTTAAGCATTACTGCTTTGTCTATTTGGCCTAGCGCATCTAGGAGATTAAAGTTTTGTGCGTTTCTAGCTCCGACTTGAAAAATATCTGCATAATCTAGCATTGGATCGATTTGAGAAACTTGCATTACTTCTGTAATTATCTTTATCCCATTTTTTCGACAATGTTTGTAGAAGAGTTTTAATCCATCTATACCTAGCCCTCGAAATGAGTAAGGGGAGCTTCTTGGTTTATATACTCCGCCGCGCATTATTTTAATGCCATTTGCTAATAAAAACGCAACAGTATTTTCAATTTGTTCTTCGCTTTCAATTGAACATGGTCCAGCCATGATTGAGAGCTTATTTCCTCCGATGTAAACGTCATCTCCTAAATAGATTTTAGTTCGATTTAGCTTCCACTTTCTTGATACTAACTTATAGTCGTCCGTTACTCGATGAATATCTTTTATACCTTTCAAAGAACCTATTCTTCGAATGTCGAAGTCGTTAGTTCCTGTTGCCACAAGATAGTTCTGAAACTGTGTTTTTACCTCTAAAGATTTGTAGCCAATTTCTGCAATGATAAAATCTAAATTTGCTCTGCTTTTAGGGCTAATTGTTGGTTTTAATTGAATAATCATAATAGTACTTTTTTGTTGATACGCTGAATAAATTGTTTGATTTTATATTGGAGTTCTCCTTCTGCGGCTATTGCTTCAATAAATGCACTTCCAATAATACCGCCTTGTCCAATGGAGCATGCTGTCTCGAAAGATCTGGAATCTTTTATCCCGAAACCAACTTGAATAGGAGTTGTAAGGTTTAGATTGCTTAACCTTTGACCATAATCTTCAAGAGATTTTACAGGACTTCCTCCGGTAATAGAATGGCTGGATACAGCATAAAGGAATCCGTCTGAAGCTTGATCTAGAGCTAGAATTCTTTTATCACTACTACTAGGTGTAATCAAGAAAGTACAAGATAAGTTGTATTGGTCGAAATATTTTTTACAAAAAGTGTAGTATTCTTCCAAAGGCAAGTCAGGAAGAATTAGCCCATCTACTCCTGCCAAGTGGGCTTGTAGGCAAAAAGCTTCAATACCATATTGTAAAACTTGGTTGTAATAGCCCATCATAATCATTGGAATATCTGACTTTTTTCTTGCCTCAGTAAGTTGCATAAATAGCAGATTTAAATTCATACCATTTTTTAGTGATATTTGACTGCTTTTTTGGATAGTTGGGCCATCTGCCAAAGGATCGGAATAAGGTATTCCAATTTCTATGAGGTCAACGCCAGCATTATCTAGAGTGGTAATAATACTCACTGTGTCATCGAGCTTTGGATACCCAGCAGTGAAGTATATAGTTAAAATATCGGATAGTTTGTTTTGAAATAAATGTTCTATTCTGTTCACAACGAGAGATTTTGGATATACGTGCTCAAGTCTTTGTCGCCCCTTCCAGAGAGATTCACAACGACCACATCGTCTTCTTTAAAATGTAGTTGATTTAAAGCTGCAAAAGCATGCGCTGTTTCTAAGGCAGGAATAATGCCCTCGAGCCGGGCTAGTTCTATTGCTGCAGTTAAAGCTTCTTGGTCTGTTGCAGAAATATATTTACCTCTTCCGCTAGTAAATAAATGGGCATGCATTGGACCTATTCCTGGGTAGTCAAGTCCAGCAGAAATAGAATAAGGTTCTACTACTTGTCCATCGGAGGTTTGCATTAAGAGGGATTTGTTGCCGTGTAAAATTCCTGCTTTACCAACTGCTGTCGTTGCTGCTGTTTGGCCAGAATTAATGCCTAAACCAGCAGCTTCAACCGCTATAAGTTGTACTTCTGGCTCCTCTAAAAAGTGGTAAAAAGCTCCAGCTGCATTACTTCCTCCGCCAACACATGCCACAACTGCTGTTGGTAACTCGCTGCCTGTTTTCTCGAGCAGTTGTTTGCGCATTTCTTCGCTAATAATTGCCTGTAGCCTTGAAACCATATCTGGGTAGGGATGAGGACCAACTACTGAACCAATGATGTAATGGGTGTCATAAGGATTGTTGATCCAATCTCTAATGGCCTCATTCGTTGCATCTTTCAGGGTTTTAGATCCGCTAGATGCGGGCCTAACTTCTGCTCCTAGCATTTTCATTCTGGCTACATTTGGCGCTTGTCGCTCAATGTCTACCTCGCCCATGTAAACAATGCATTGCAAGCCCATTAAAGCACAGACTGTTGCTGTAGCAACACCGTGCTGTCCCGCTCCAGTTTCGGCAATAATTCGAGATTTACCCAGTTTTTTGGCAATTAAAATTTGCCCTACAGTATTGTTTATTTTGTGCGCACCTGTGTGGTTTAGATCTTCGCGTTTTAAGTAGATCTGAGTGCCATATTTCTTAGATAAATTTCTGGCGAGATAAAGCGGCGTAGGACGACCAACGTAATCTCGAAGGAGGTTGTTGTATTCCGATTCAAACTCCTGGGAATGGATTATTTTTAAATAAGAGTTTTGTAATTCTTCTACGATGTTGTATAGTAACTCTGGAACAAATGCTCCACCAAATTCACCGTAGTATCCGTTGGGATTAATTAAGCTCATAATTGCGTTTAAAATGTTTAATTTTTTCAATGTCTTTTACACCAGGGGAAACTTCAAATTTACTGTTGATATCCAAGCCGATGCAGGCTGGGTTTATGTGCTGTAGATCAATTAAGCTATGTTCTGGAGAGATGCCGCCGCTCAATAAAAAGCGAGTACTTCCATGGTATTTTCTGAGTATGTTCCAGTCGAAAGTATATCCGTTTCCCCCGGGCAGATCTCCTTTGGTATCGAAAAGGTAAAAAGCAGCATTCTGGTATGCCTTGATTTGCTCGAACAGAAAGGTTTCGTCGATAGAGAATACTTTAATGTAATTAATTCCTCTCATTAAAATTCGTTCGCAGTATTTGGCAGATTCATTGCCATGTAACTGCACATAATCCAATCCAAAAGCATCATGGATTTGAAGTAGTTTGTCTAGAGGTTCATTTACAAATACCCCTACTTTCTTTGTCTTACCAAAATTGATCTGTTGTATGTCATTGGCAGCTATTTCACAGTTCCTTACCGATTTTTCGAAAAAGATAAATCCCATAAAATCAGGCTCTAGGGCAAGTACTTGCAAGAGATTCTCTCTGTTATTTATTCCGCAAACTTTAAGCATTTACAGCTAGATTTAAGGTTGGAATTGCTTGTATAAAGTCTCTACAGGCTTGCCCAGGGTTTGCTGTTGCCATGAACCTTTCTCCAATTAGAAAACCATTGAAGCCAATTTCTTTCAATAGCACAATATCTTCAGGCTGATGAATCCCACTTTCGGCTACTTTTATCGATTCTGTGGGAAGATTGGGAAACATACGTACGCAATTTTGTAAACTAACTTCAAAGGTTTCTAAATTTCGAGCGTTAACACCCATAATTACATCTGAGTTAGGGATTTTGGTGAATTCATTATCATGGTGAACTTCAAGTAAAACTTCTAAGCCAATTTCGGTAGCGAATGCTGTAAAATCTTTTATTTGCTCGCAGTCTAGTACGCTGGCAATTAGTAAAATGGCATCGGCACCAATAGACCTAGCTTCCAATATTTGGTAAGGGTCTACGATGAAGTCTTTTCTTAAAATTGGACAATAATTTAGTTTTCTCGCCAATTGAAGATCTTGGTCATTCCCGCCGAAGTATTTCGCATCAGTTAGAACGGAAAGAGCTGAAGCTCCTGCCTGCATGTAACCAATGGAAATTTCGTCGACTTCTGCATATGGGTTAATGTTGCCCTTACTTGGAGACTTCCTTTTAAACTCGGCAATAATGCCCGATTTGTCGTCTCGAAGTAAATATTCTTTTAAACTAATTGTTGGCGCGTCAAAATGAATGCTTTCTTTGAGCAGAGCAGTTGGAACTATTGTTTTTCGATGGTCGATATAGGTTTTTTTATCGTTTAAAATTTGTTGCAGAATATTCATGATAGTGCGTTTTGTAAAGTAGTTAAAGCAGCTTTGCTTTCAATGGATTTGCGAGCTTCCATAATGCAATCTGAAAGCGATAAGTTTGTGTTCATACAATGTATTGCCAAACCAGCGTTGGCAGCAATCACATCGGTTTGAGATTTGGTTCCATTGCCAGATAAGATTCTTGTAAAAAGCGAGGCAGCTTCTTTTATGGAGCTCCCTCCGTGTAAGTCTTTAGGAAGAACTTGAGCAGCATTGAGCTCACCAGGGAATATTTCAGTATCCATTTGGTTTCCCAATAATTTAAGCGGTGCTGTTAATGTTGCTTCATCGTAGCCATCAGTATTGTGTACCACTAGAAATTGCCGCTTACTCTCTTCGAGTAGATATTTAAATTTTCGTGCAATTTTTAAGTTAAAAACTCCTACAAGTTGATGAGAAGGTTGAGCAGGATTGACTAACGGACCAAGCAGATTAAAGAAGGTTTTAATGCCCAACACTTTTCGAATAGTAGCCACATGACGCATAGCTGGATGGAATAACGGGGCATGTAAAAAGCAAATTCCTGTACTATCAAGTTGTTG
This sequence comes from Crocinitomicaceae bacterium, assembly GCA_002691605.1. GTDB lineage: Bacteria > Bacteroidota > Bacteroidia > Flavobacteriales_D > Parvicellaceae > MED-G20. The sequence continues at coordinate 3,703 of NZID01000009.1, read as the reverse complement.
TTCTAGAAAAGAAGAGTTGGAGCTAAACTGATATCCCAAATATTCAAGTACGTTGGAAGATCCGCATAGCGAAGAAACACCATAGTTTCCGTGCTTTACTACTCGATATCCTGCGCCTGCTACAACGAAAGATGATATAGTAGAGACGTTAAATGTGTTTTTTTCATCTCCTCCAGTGCCACACATATCAATAGAGTCGTTTGCAGAAAACGACACTCGTACGCTCAAATCAAGTAAAGCATCACGAAATCCTTTGAGTTCATTTACGCTGATTTCTTTCATGTTAAAAGCCGAGATAAACGCGGTCATTTCAATTTCAGAAATTTCGCCTTTACCCATTTTTAGCAGTGTTTCGTACGACTCATTATACGAAAGAGGCAGCTGGTTGAAGGTTTTTTGTAAGATTTGTTTCATATCAATGGGCTAACCAGTTTTTAATCATTTGCTTTCCAAAAGGAGTTAAAACCGACTCGGGGTGAAATTGAACCCCTTTCACGTCGAAGCTTTTATGTCTAATGGCCATAATGCAATTGTCTGTGGAGTTAGCAATAACTTCTAATTCGGCTGGAACATTTTGCGAATCCATTGCCCATGAATGGTAACGTCCAACTGATGTGTCTGCAGGTATTTCTTTAAACAACGGGTCTTTTTTTTCAACGTGCATGTTGGTAGCCACTCCATGAAATACATGTTCGAGGTTGATTAGGTTACCGCCATAAACTTCTGCTATTGCTTGCATGCCCAAACATACACCCAAGATCGACTTAGATGCTCCAAATTCTTTAATGATAGCTTTCGTAAGTCCTGCTTCTTCTGGAATACCGGGGCCAGGCGAGATCAATATCTTATCGAAATCACGAATAAAATCGAGTGTTACTTCGTCGTTTCGTTTAACCACTATTTCAACTGATGAAAAATCCTTTACATATTGGACTAAGTTGTAGGTAAAGGAGTCGTAGTTATCTATTACAAGTATTTTGTTCATAGGATATCTGCTGCTTTTTTAATGGCCATTTTTAATGCACCAACTTTGTTGTCAATTTCTTCTAATTCATTTTCTGGCACTGAACCAACCACCACACCAGCTCCTGCTTGGTAGTGCAATTCGTTATTTTGACTTAAGAACGACCTGATCATGATTGCATGGTTTAAGTTACCATTGAGTTCTACAAAACCTATTCCTCCTCCATAGTAATTGCGTGAAACAGGTTCTAACTGATCGATGAGCTGCATTGCTCTATATTTTGGGGCACCTGACAATGTTCCAGCGGGAAAGCTTTGCCCCATTACCTGTATTGGATCATAATTCGCAGGTAATTCACCTTGTACTTCAGAAACCATGTGAATAACATGACTGTAGTAATGTATGTCTTTGAACGATTTCACATCGATATTGCGCGATACTTTACCAAGATCGTTTCTGGCCAAATCTACTAGCATAACATGTTCTGAATTCTCTTTTGGGTCTTTCTTTAAAGTTGCTGCGAGCGCCTCATCTTCGATGTTATTTCCTGTTCGACGGTAGGTTCCTGCAATGGGGTTAATAATGGCTTTCCCGTCATTTATTTTTATTTGAGCTTCAGGAGAAGAGCCGAAAATTTTGTAGCTACCCATATCGAAGTAATACAGGTATGGTGATGGATTAATGGATCGAAGGGAGCGATATACTTGAAATTCATCCCCTTTAAATTTTTGTTTGAATCGTCTGGAAATTACAATTTGAAAAATATTGCCATCTCTACATGCTTGTTGTGCGGTATTCACCTGATCTAAAAAAGTTTTGGAAGAAGTAAAACATGATTCTTCGTCAACTGCGTTAAAAGTATATGCGTTAAATCGAATTGTTTGAACGGTTGAAATGAGTGCTTCAAGTTGCGATTGTTCTTCTTCTTGAAGGTACTCAGTAAACGTCATTTCATTGGAGAAATGATCAATTGCTATTACAAATCGATAAAGGGAATAGTGCATTAAAGGAATAACATTGTCGAGCTCTTTAGATGAGAGTTTAATGGTATCGAAATGTTCTATCGCATTGTAATTTGTATGGCCAAATACAGCATTTATTTTGGAAGATCCATCTACTTTGAACTCATTTAAAAATGAGGAGAACAACTTTGGTGCATCTGCGCCAGAGTTGTTTAGTTCGTTAGTCTGGCCATTTTTCACAATGCTGATTTGCGTTTTAAAGGCCTTGAAAGATGCAATAGGATTTAAACAAATGTAAGAGTGTGATTTGTCTCGTTTTTCGTTAAGATTACTTTCTAAAAGAATCGAATTCGGGTAGAGATCTCTCAACTTGAGGTAGATGCTAACAGGCGTTAGGGTGTCTGCTAGCGTTGCGTATATTTTTGTCTTTAAATTCATTTAAATTATAGAATTATTGTTTGTTTAGTAAAAAAAAAGGGCTTGTCGTTTTCGACAAGCCCTTTTAAACATATATACATATAGCTCAGCCTACTCACGATAATCGTAAGAAGAACTCCACCAATATTTATTATTTAATATTTTAAACATTTGAATCAAATCTAAATTTTTTAATTCTGATTTACCAAATTTAAAAGATGATTTTTTTAATTCTTAACCAAAAAAGGCCATATTTCGATTAAACAAGTCGTAATTATAAACTTTATTAATAAAATACCTTAATTTATGACATCTAATATAAAGTTTACTGAAAATTTATATTTTAAAAACAATACAAATTAGTCTTTTCAAATCAAAATTAAAAGAGTTCGAAATCTGTCCCTTTGGGACCACTTAGTGATGTTCTTGAGAAAGTGGCTTTAATTTAGAGCTTTATTTGTCTTCTGAACTAAATTCTAAAATGTCACCTGGTTGGCATTCCAAAACTTTACATATTGACTCAAGTGTGGTAAATCTAATTGCTTTTGCCTTACCCTTTTTTAAAATAGATAAATTAGCCATGGTTATTCCTACTTTTTGGGAAAGCTCAGTAAGACTCATTTTTCTTTTTGCTAAGACAATATCTAAATTCACAATAATCATAAGTTAAATGGTTAAATCATTAAGTTTTTTCATTTTCACTCCCTGAGAAAATATATGACTTAATACCCATAGGATCAAAGCAAAAATCGGTAGGCTTAATGAAATATTATCTGCCTGAAAATTTAAGTTCGAGGATAAACTATCGTTAAAATTACTATCAATACTTATTAAAAACTCAGAAAAAATACCAACTAAATAAATGGATAATAGTAAATATGAAATCCATTTTAAAAATTTGATTGTTTCGATTTCAAAGTATTTACCATTGTATACCAAATTCATGAATTTTGAAAAAAAATGAGTAATTAATATAATTGGAATCATAGCTAATACAGTAATTATTAGTAGCCATAATTTTGATAATAATGAAACTTCATTAAAGTTTTGATAGTTATTATCACCAAATTTTATGTCACCCTCTAAACTGCCTCCTAACAAAAGATAAATAATAACAAATAATATAATTATAGATACCCCAACAGTAAACCAAAAAGATACTTTTGAAAAGGAGTTTAGTAGTTTTATACTTCTAGGAATTTGATTGTTTTTCATCATAAAAATTAATTTATGTAAAGATAATAAAATTATTGATAAACAATAAATATTTATTATAAAACAATAAATTTTTTGGTTTAATTTAGTCTTATAAAAACCGATAAATAAGCACTTTTAATTACTTAAAATCTTGTGACCATCT
>NZID01000008.1 GCA_002691605.1 Crocinitomicaceae bacterium | reverse complement strand
TCCAGAAAAATTAACAGGTGATCCATGTGTTAGATGTCCTCCATGGGATAAGTCAAAGCCAAGAATGCTATCTCCTGGATTTAGACACGCTAGAAATACCGCAGCATTAGCTTGTGATCCAGAATGTGGTTGAACATTTGCCCAATAAGCCCCAAATAGTTCCTTAAGCCTTTCAATAGCTAATTCTTCGATTTCGTCCACAACTTTACAACCACCATAATATCTTTTATTAGGAAGACCTTCTGCATATTTATTAGTTAATATAGATCCACTGGCCTTCATAACTGTTTCACTAGCGTAATTTTCGGAGGCAATTAATTCGATTCCTTCTGTTTGTCTTGATAACTCTTTTTGAATTAGATTTTCTATTTCTTTGTCTTTGAACATTTATGAATTCTTTATTTTAATTTATAATAAACTTATATTTATTTTCATAATTTAACACATATTTTTTTAAAAAAGTCATAATCAAAACTCTATTGTTAAACAATAAATATTTAATAGTTTCTATTTCTATTTTAGCAATTTATCTATTACCTTATTATTATGATATTGAAAATTCAAAATTTTTAATACATGACAATTTAGATTCAAATATAGTTTGGTATAAAAATTTAGTAGAATCAGGAGAATTATTTAATCATAATAATGGACATATTGAAATTAGTCAATGCGGTATGTCGAGAATGGTTTATCCTTCTGATTTTAATTTTTTAGTTATAACTTACTTTCTATTTTCTGCACATATCTCTTATTGTTTTTTAAATATTTTAATGCATTTAATTGCTTTTTTGGGAATGTATTTTTTATGTATTGATTACGTAATAAAGGGTAATAAAATGCACTTTATATGTGCTTACTTATCTTTAGTTTTCTCTTTAGTCCCATTTTGGCCTTCGGGATTTTTAACCATCAGTGGACAACCGCTTTTAATATGGAGTTTTCTAAATTTAATAAATAAAAGAAATTTGATTATTTCTTGGATATTGATTTTTTTATTTCCCTTTTGCTCTTCACTTTTTTTTGGAAATATATTTTTAGTAGTTGTTGGATTTTTCTTTACAGTATTTTATTTTAAAAAAAAATCAATTATTCACTGGAATATAATTTCAGCTTTTTTATTAATTACGTTTCTTTCTATTGTTATTGAACATAGAATTTTTGATCTTTATTTTTTAAGTAAGACAACTTTAAATCGATCTTTTGGGATATTAAATGAAGGAATAAATTTTAAAGGACTTGCAGGAATATCAATTTCTCAAATGCTTAAGGGTCAATACCATTTTTTCGGAAGAATCTGGCCTTTTATTCCTCTTTTTGTGATTTTTAATTTTGTATATGTAAAATCTAAAAAAATAATTGTGAGTATTTTATTTATTATTTTTCTTTCATCTACTCTAACAACAGCAAAAGATTTGAATTTCGTAACTAATTTTTTACCATTTTTCAAATCTTTTAATCCAAGATTTATAAGTGTAAATACGACTCTTTGGTATATTATTTTTGCCTTAACATTTGAAAAGTTTGAAACTAGACCAAGATTAATTAAAATATCAAGCTACTTAATTTTAGTTAGTTTAATTATTTCAGCATTTTTTAATTTTTATAGTGAAGATTTTCAAGACTACGATGGTATTAAGAATAGTTTTTATCATACTTACGTCAAAAAAAATAGTGATTCGCATAAATCGTTTAATAAATTTTATCAAATAAGTGATTTTAAAAAAATTAAATCAAATATTGATTCAAATTCTAGAGTCTGTTGTTTAGGTATTTTACCTGAAATTGCCCAGTTCAATGGTTTAAAAACCATTGGAGGATATTATCCGGTTAGATATCAATCAAAATGTAATGAATTTAATTACTTAATGAATAGAGCTGAAGAGTTTTGTGGTAGGAAACTGTATTTAACAAATGATGATATTAAAAGATTAAAATTAAAAAGATTAATTACTAAAAATGTAAATTATCTAATTACAAATAAACAAATTATAAATAATAAATTATTGTTTGTAGGAAAATCAAATAAAGTATGGTTATATAAATTGAGAAGTATTTCAAAAATTCATTAAATAAAAAAGTAGATGAGTAAAAAAAAGATATTTATTTCCCAATCAAATTATATTCCATGGAAAGGTTATTTCAATTCTATCTCCAATACTAATATTTTTGTTGTTTTTGATGAAATGCAATACACCAAAAGAGATTGGAGAAATAGGAATTTAATAAAAACTCCAAATGGTCTTAAGTGGCTAACGATTCCAGTTGAAGTTAAAGGAAAATATTTTCAAAAAATTAATGAAACTAAGGTGTCTGATAAAAAATGGAATAAATCTCATATAGGGCTAATTAAGCAAAATTATTCTAAAGCTAAATGTTATAAAGAAACTATTGACTGGGTAGAGGATCTATATATGAATTGTAATTTTGAATATCTCTCTGAAATTAATCTATACTTTATTCAAGAGATTAATAAATATTTAAATATTAATACCGAAATTAGATTTTCAAAAGATTTTGATCTTCACGAAGACCGAAATCAAAGAATAATTAATATTTGTAAAGATTTAAACGCAACGGACTACTATTCAGGACCTGCTGCAAAATTTTATATGGATGAAGAGTTATTTAGAAATAATAATTTAAAAGTTCATTATTTTGATTACACTAATTTTGAAAAATATGATCAATTACATTCTGATTTTGAACATGCAGTTAGTATATTTGATTTAATACTAAATGAAGGTGATGATTCGGTAAATTATTTTAAAAAATAAAAATCTAAGATTGAAAAAAGATGTGTTTATAAGTGTTGTTTCACCGGTTTATCAAGCTGAAAAAATTATTCAAGAATTTATACAACAAGTTAAAAAAGAGTTAGTTAAAATTACTACTCATTACGAAATTATTTTAGTTGAAGATTGCGGGCCAGATAACTCTTGGGAGGTTATTAAAAATCAATGTTCTATTCATCCTTTTGTAAAAGGAATTAGATTAAGTAGAAATTTTGGCCAACACTATGCAATTAGTGCAGGAATAAAAAAAGCTAAAGGAGATAATATAGTTTTAATGGATTGTGATTTACAAGATAATCCAAAAGATATAATAAAGCTGTTTAATGAAAGGAAAAAAGGCTTTGAAATTATTTTTACAAAAAGATTAAATAGAAAACATAGTATTATGAAATCTTTTAATTCTTTTTTATATAATAAATTATTTACTATTTTTTCTGAAAAAAAAGTACAATGTTGATACAGGTTCTTTAGTACTTTTTTCTAAAAAAGTAGCAGATGAGTTTAATAAATTAGAAGAAAAGGATAGATTATATATTCAGTTACTGAAATGGGTTGGATTTAAAACTACCACTGTAGAAGTTGAACATAATGAAAGATATGAAGGTGAATCAAGTTATAATTTCATTGGATTGTTAAAATTAGGTATACAAGGTTGGACCTCGCATTCAAATAAGCTTCTTTTATTAAATATTTACATTGGTTTAACCCTATCCTTTTTATCTTTTTTAGGTGGATTTTTAATAGTCCTGAGACATTATTTTTATGAATTTCAGGTTGGTTGGCCTAGTATTATTGTTACTATACTTTTTTCCACTGGTTTAATTTTATCTAGCATAGGTATTGTAGGTATTTATATAGGTAAAATATTTGAGCAAGCGAAAAACAAACCTTTATATATTATTGATGAAGAAATAAATATATTTTGACTAAGAAAATACTAACCGAAATAAATAAATATTACACTGCAAAAATTTCTACACACGGGGCTACAAGTAGTGGAGTAGACTGGAACAGTAGAGAATCTCATTTCTTGAGATTTGAACAACTTTCTAAAATTCTTCCAAAAGACCTTATTTTTTCTTTGATGGATTATGGATGCGGTTTTGGATCTTTAATAGAATTTTTACTTGAAAATAATTTTAAATTTAATTATTCTGGGTATGATATTTCTGAAGAAATGATTACAAAAGCAAAAAGTATTTATTCATCTAGTAATATTTCTTTTGATTCAAAATTGAATGGAAATAAATACGAATACACGATTGCCAATGGTATCTTTAATGTAAAATTAGAATCAACTAACCAAGGATGGCAAAAGCATATTGAAAAGACCTTAAATAAAATCAATCAAATTTCAAAAAAAGGCTTTTCTTTTAATATTTTAACATCTTATTCAGAAAAAGAATTTAAAAAAGGGTACTTATACTATGCAGATCCTTTATATTTTTTTGATTTTTGCAAAAGACATTTTTCAAAAAATGTTGCGCTTTTGCATGACTATGAATTATATGAATTCACAATAATTGTAAAAAAATAAATCATGGATAAAATTGTAATTTTTGGAATGGGTGAAATAGCACAAATTGCTAATTATTATTTTCAAATAGATTCTCCCTATGAAGTGGTGGCTTTCACACTTGATAAAGAATATATAAAATCTGAAAATTATGAAGAAAATCCTATGGTTGATTTTAATGTGATTGAAGAAATTTATCCACCTTCAGAGTATAAAATGTTTATTGCACTTAGTTATTCAAAAATGAATAAAATAAGAGAAGAAAAGTATTATCAAGCTAAATCATTGGGCTATCATTTAGTTTCATATATCAGTTCTAAGTGTTCATATATGACTCGTTACAAACATGGAGATAATTGTTTTATTTTTGAAGATAATACGATTCAGCCTTATGTTAAAATAGGTAATAATGTAACTTTATGGAGCGGAAACCATATAGGTCACCATTCAATTATTAAAGATCATAATTTTATTAGTTCTCATGTTGTGATTTCTGGAAGCTGTGTAATAGAGAATAATTGCTTTTTAGGAGTTAATTCTACAGTTGGTCATAAAATTACCCTAGCTAAAGAGACTTTGCTTGGAGCAGGTTCAGTAATTACTAAAAATACTGAAGAAAAAGCAATTTATCTCCCTCCAAGGTCTATCAAGTTAGATAAAAGAAGTGACCAAATTAAAATATAATGCAAAATTGGAATAAAGTAGGATTAATTTACGATAATCAAAGTTATAATGCTTTACCCGTAGGAACTTTTATAGATAATCATATTCTAAGGATTTATGCTTCATCAAGGAATAATGATAATATTTCTTTTCCTTTTTTTATTGATTATGATTTGCAAATTCAAAAAGTAATAAATGAGAAAATTATTAATATTCCTAGAGGTGAATTAGGTACTTTTGATGAACACGGTGTAATGCCTACCTCATTAATTAATATAAATAATCAAATTTTCTTGTATTATATTGGATGGAATTTAGCAACAAGTGTACCTTTTAGAAACGCAATAGGACTTGCAATTAGTAATGATGGAGGGGAGAAATTTGAAAAATATTCAAAAGCGCCAATTCTTGACAGAAGCCTTTATGATACTTGTTTTGTTGCTAGTAATTGTGTTTATAAGGAAGATGATTTTTACAGAATGTATTATCTATCTTGTGATAAATGGAATTATTTAAATGGAAAATTTATCCACTCTTACAATATTAAATATGCAGAATCTAAAGATGCTATTCATTGGCTAAGAAATGGAAAAGTAGCTATTAATTTTAAATTTGATAATGAATATGCTATTTCTGTTCCTAGAGTTCTTAAAGAAGATGGTGTTTATAAAATGTGGTATTCATACAGAGGAAATAAAGAAATCCAAACTTATCGCATAGGCTATGCTGAATCTGAAAATGGAATAGAATGGATTAGAAAAGATGAAGAGGTTAATTTAGATGTCTCTACAGAAAGTTGGGATAGCGAAATGATATGTTATCCATTTATTTTTAAGTATAAAAACAAATTTTATATGCTTTACAACGGTAACGAATACGGAAAAAGTGGTATTGGGTTGGCTACTCTAGAAAAATAAAAATATGAAAATTGGATTTAATAAACCTTATATTACTGGAAAAGAAACAAAGTACATAAAAAATGTAGTTAAAAACGATAAAATATCTGGAAATGGAATTTACACTAAAAAATGTCACGAAAAATTCAGAAACCTATTAAATAATAAGCAAAATTTACTTACTACATCATGCACTGATGCATTGGAAATGACTGCAATACTTGCTAATATTCAACCTGGAGACGAGGTAGTCATGCCTACTTACACATTTGTTTCAACCGCTAATGCTTTTATCCTAAGAGGAGCAAAAGTGGTTTTTGTAGATTCAAGAGAAGATCATCCTGGCATGAATGAAGATAAAATTGAAGAAGTTATTAATGAAAAAACAAAAGCAATAGTTCCAGTACATTATGCAGGAGTTGCTTGTGATATGGATAAAATTTTAGCTCTTGCTAAAAAACACCACCTTTTAGTTATTGAAGATGCTGCCCAGGGAATTGATAACTTTTACAAGGGTAAACCTTTAGGTTCAATTGGTGATATGGGTTGTTTTAGTTTTCATGAAACTAAAAATATTCAGTGTGGGGAAGGCGGACTTATAGCTATAAACAATTCTAATTTGTCAAATAGGGCGGAAATAATTTGGGAAAAAGGAACCAATAGGTCTGCCTTTTGGAGAGGTGAAGTAGATAAGTACAACTGGGTAGATTTAGGCTCCTCATTTTTGCCATCCGAAATAACTGCAGCTTGTTTATATGCTCAGTTAGAAGAAATAGAAAATATTCAAAATAAAAGAAAAGTTATCTGGAATCAATACAATGATGAACTTTCAAGTCTTAAGAACATTGGCCCAGGATTACCCATTGTGCCAAAATATTCGACTAATAATGCACATATGTTTTATTTAGTTTGTAGAACACCTAAAGAAAGAGCTCAATTAATTGAACATCTAAAACTAAATAATATTAATTCGGTTTTTCATTACATCTGTTTACATGATAGCCCTTATTATAATAATAAACACGATGGAAGAGAAATGCTTAATGCTAAACGATATGAAGAAAATTTAGTGAGATTACCACTATGGGTAAATATGTCTGAAAAGCAAGTGATGTTTGTGATTCAAAAAGTTTTAGAGTTTTATAAATAAAAATTATCTACTTCAATGAAGTAAGTCTCAAATTATAAGACCAAAAGATTAGAATAAAAGTCATTGGATACAAAGATGATTGAACAAAATGGCTCAGTTCTAATGATATATAATAAAAATTATACTCATTCTCTGTATTTAGCATGTTGCCTAGACTGTAAATGACAAAGCTCAATATTAAAATTACCAATCCACAAAATAAATATAATTTCAAAAATTTCCTGTGATTTATATTGCTAAAATTCCATTTGGAAAATAGTATTCCTAATGCTACAAATATTAAAACAAAAATGAAAGACATTCCCCATTTTATCTGAACTAACGAATTTATTTTAAGGTTTTCAATAAGCTTAAATATTAATGAGTCTGCGTAGTTAAGAACTTCTAACCCTTCATTCGATTTTTCCAAAAATTTTATGTATAAATTAATATTTATAAAGCAATAGTCTCTTAAGTATTCAAAAAAAAAGGCTAATAGAATTAAAACTATATTCTTAATTTTCATTTGTTTTTATTTTAAATGAAAATTTAGTAATCCATAAATACCACAGTCCAAGCATTGCTCCATAAATAATTAATTGAAATGTTACATTATGATTAAAATCTAAAATGTAGGGGTTAGCTGCTGAGATATAGGTTAGAATAGCAATTCTTAAAATATTTAAAAAATGAAGTAGAGCTATACCAAGTGGGATAAATAAAATTTTTTGTTTTATATCTCCTTTAAATGATAAAATGAAAATTGTAAATAATCCAAAAATCTTTATGCCATTACAGGGCTCTCCAATCCAAACTCCGTGATTGAATGGATACCCTAAAATTTTAGTCACAACCATGTCACCATGAATTTCAGTAGATGTTTTAAATTTAAAAATAGAAAGAATAAAATTTGATTGAATACTTAAAAGATTAGAAAATTCAGTTAATAAACTATAGCTTGTGTCAAATAACACATCCAATTTATATAAATGGTGATATAAAAAGAACCAAATGGTAACTAATGGAATAAATGTGCTTAAAAATTTAATTTCGGGTTTTTTTAGATCCAAGAAAAAAGAAATTATTTGTTTTTAGAAATAAATTTATATCCAAAAAAAATACTTAAGAATGTAAAAATGCTTAACCCTCCGTCAATTGGAATACATGGCGGTGGCCAGCAGGGTGTTCCACCAGGATTCCCTGGTTGCGAAAAGTACTCTTGGGCAATTAAAATTAACAGGATTATTAAAATTCTTTTTTTCATTGAATATCAAAAGTATGGTTTTATTTAATTTTATACTACTACTTCATGTTAAAATACGATATTTGTATTTTACTTAAAATCAAAATTGGAAAATAAAAAGATATCTAACATATTAAATCAAAATGATTTTATTTGGCTTTTAAACTCGATTCTAAAGAATTGGTATTTATTTGTTTTCATCATTCCTCTAGCTGCTCTTTTTGGTTTAATATATAACCACAAACAGAAAGAATACTACGAAACAAAAATTGAAATCCTATTAAAAACTAATGATGTTTATGATTATCAAGAAAACCTCCAAAACAGCTTAGGTTTTTATAATTATTATGGAGATATATCAAATCAAAAAAGAATTATTGGGTCCTACGACATGATGCAAAATGTTTTAAAAAAGTTAGATTTGTCTTGTTCGTATTTTATTGTTGGAAGATTAACTACTAAAGAGTTTTTTAACGAGCTTCCTTTTAAGGTAGATGTAAATGTTCTTAACTCTAATCTTTTTGAAATTCCAATTGATTTTAAGATTATCAATAAAAATCAATATGAGCTAAATTATATTTTGGAAGAGACAACATACAGCAAAATACATTATTTTGACTCTACTGAAACAACTAACCACTATTCAGTTAATACACGATTAAATACATTTTTAGATTCAAAAAGAGCAGAAAATTTATCTGAAATACAATATCAGATTGTTTTTCATAATGACAATTATTGGGTGAATAATATAATTTCAAATCTCACTATTCAAAACGTTGAATACACCTCCCTTTTGGTAGTTAATTTACTGGATGAAGTTCCTGAAAGATCAAGAATGATTTTAGATACTCTAGCATATGAATATATTGGTTACACACTCGAAAATCAATTTAGAATAAATGAAAATACATCAAATTACATTAACATTCAATTAGAAAATGTTATAAATGTTATTGATTCTATACAATATGAGTTGCAAAATTTTAGAGATAAAAAAGGAATTTTAAATGTCGATAAGGAATCTGATAAATATTTTCAGACATTGATGATTCACAAAGCCAATAAAAGAAAATTAAGATTAAAGGTGAAGTCTTTAGAGAACTTGATAAGCTATCTAACAAAATTAAAAGATGCAAATATTTCCCCACCCTCTTTATACGTATTGAATGATGATGAATATCTTAAAAATTCAATAAATGAATTTTATGAAAACCAATTAAAGAAATTAGAGATGAATCATGGATTAAAATCTGGTCATCAAGAGCTAAATAAAGTTAATGAGAAAATAATCAATCAAAGGAAAGACCTTCTAATATATATTCAAAATACTATAAGTGCTTTGAAATCGCAAATTAATGTTGAAATTGAAGAAATAGCTTACTATGAATCATTAGTCAGAAAAATACCTATTTCAGAGCGTGATATGGCATCCATACAAAGAAAACTTAAAGTTAATGAAAAGTTATATGATTTTTTACTGGAAAAAAGAGCTACTACTTCAATTGCAAAATCTGGAATTGTGCCTCAAACTAAAATAATTGAAAAAGCTAGAACCGTTGGAAAGGTTGGTGGTAAAAGTAACCAGACCGTAATTATGTTTATTTTAATTGGTTTAACAATTTCTTTAATTATTTCTATAGTTAAAAGATTATTCTTTGAAAAGATTCAACAAGTAAATGAATTAGCTGATTCCACAACTATCCCAGTCCTTGGAGGAATTCCTTTTTTGAAAAATTTTACTTCAATTATGGAAATTAAAATTAAGTCTAAAGATAATTTTGTAGAATCATTGAGAGCCATTCGTACATCTATGAATTTTTTATTAACTGCAAATAATAAAACCAAAAATTTTAAGTCTTATTTAATTACTTCCATACATCCTGGAGAGGGAAAAACATTTTCGACAATTAATATGGCTCGAATTTTCGCAAGTTCAGGTAAAAAAGTTTTAATAGTAGATTTTGATATGCACAAACCAAAAGTTCACAAAGAATTATATCTTTCTAATGAAACTGGAAACTCCACCAATCTTTCTGAAAAATCTTTTTTTAAAGACTCTTTGAATGAAATTGAAAAAGATCTATTTGTTATTACTAGTGGTCCAGTTCCACCAAACCCATCAGAATTGGCTCTTTCAGAAAATGTAAAGGAACTTTTTAATTTTGCTGAAAATAATTTTGATTATTTGTTTATTGATACCCCACCAGTGGGATTAATTACGGATGCTTTAGTATTATCTTCTTTAGTGGATCATTCCATTTTTGTTATGAATGTTAAATTTGCAAATAAAAAAGGATTAAGCTTTATTAAAGAGATTATAGAGAAATCTAACATAGAAAGTAATGCAATTATTTTAAATGGAGTTAGAAAAAATAGATTAAAATACTATTACGGAAAGTATGGATACGGATACGGATACGGATACGGATACGGAAAGTATGGATACGGATATGGATACGGATCAAATGAAAAATAAAATTCATGTTGAATTTTAAAATTTATCTCTCTGATGAAGGTTATGGGCATATTGTGCGACAAAAAGCTATTTTAGAAAAGCTTTATTTTTACTCAAAAAAATCAATTAACTATACTCTTCAAACTCATAACCATTTAAAAGCAGCTAAAGATATTTTTGGAAAAGGAAATTTTATTGATCAGTACAATAATATTTCTTGGCAAAAATTGAACAATGGATCTCCAGATCTGGAAAAAATAAAAAAACATTATCTTAATTATAATATAAAATCTATTAACTATATAAATAAGGAGAAAGATTTATCAGAGTATGACTTTTTGATTTCTGACTTTGTTTATGAGGCATTTCAATTAGGAAGAAATTATCATATCCCCACATTTGGAGTTGCGCACTTTACATGGGATTGGTTTTTTAGTAAATTATACCCTCCCACGATATCTCCAAATGTCATGAATTTATTTTTCCATCTTGCTAACAAAGCAGATAGAATTTATTTCCCTTTATTTACTCCAATTGAAATTATTAAACACTATAAAAATTCTGTACAAGTTCCATTAATTGTGAGAGAAAAAAATAACAAAAGAAAAATTAATGTAAACAACTCTAAATTTAAAATTTTAATTATTGATAGTGGGTCTAATTTACTAAAGGTTCAAATCGAGAAGTCACTAAGAAATCTATCAGACTTGAACGATATACAATTTTTCATAGGAAATAATTATAGATCAGAGAATAAAAACATTACAAAAATTCCTAAAAACCAATTACTGATGGATTACATAGAATCTGTAGATTTAGTTATTGCTAGAGCTGGATTTAATACAATATCTGAATGTATTGCATGTAGAACCCCTATGCTATTAATTGGTGAAGCAATGAACCCTGAAATAAACGAAAACATAATAAATTTAAAGAACCAAGGTATAGCATCATTTATTTCTTTAAATGAGTTTTGTTTAGGATTACATCTTTATTTACCTATTTTTTTGAAAAATGAGTTTAAATCATTAAAAAAAAATATGCAAAATCACGAGTTGCCAATTAATGGTGCAGAAGTAATTGCTAAAGACATTTTAAACTATATTAATTGAGAATAATTGCAATAATCCCTGCTAGGGGAGGATCTAAAAGATTAAAGAAAAAAAATATTTATCTTTTGAGAGGTAAACCTTTAATTTCTTACACTATTAAAGCCTGTAAGCTGTCAAATAAAATTGATGAAATATATGTTAGCTCAGATGATGACGAGATATTAAAAATTTCAGAAAATTTTGGTGCCAAACCATTGAAAAGAACATCGAATATTTCAGACGATAAAACACCAAAAATAGTAGCAATAAGAGAAGTTCTTAAACAAGATCAATTACTCATTGACGGCAAACCCGATATCGTGATAATTCCTCAAGCTAACTCGCCAGAAATCAATGCTAAAGAAATTGATGAAGGATTAGATTTAATGAATAAGTATAATTTATGGGAAGTTATGTCTGCTAATAGTAACGGAGTTCAAAATCCAGCATTTAGAATTATAAGAGCTGATAAGATTAACAATAATTTCTTAAGTGCCCATTGTGGATTTGTAATTTGCAATTGCATTGATATTCATACAATTGATGATGTTGAAAAATTGGAACATTCTTATAAGTTTAAATAGTATTTTAAGTTTTAATTAAAAGTATTTTAAAATTAGCTAAATGTGTGGTATTGCAGGTTATATTGGAAAAAAGAAGATATCAAAAAAAAATATTTTTGAAACATTAAATTTGATGAAAAATAGAGGTCCTGATTTTCAAAGTCACACTAGTTTTTCTCATAATAATTTTAATATTTCATTATTACATTCTAGATTATCAATAATTGATTTAGATCCTCGATCAAATCAACCCTATATTGACAACAATTGCATACTTATTTTTAATGGAGAAATTTATAATTATTTAGAAATAAAAAAGGAACTAATAGAATCAGGTGTTATTTTTAAGACAGACTCTGATACGGAAGTACTCATTAAATCCTACCAAAAATTTGGAGAGAAGTGTGTAGAAAAGTTAGAAGGAATGTGGAGTTTTGCTATTTATGATAAAATTAAAAACAAATTTTTTTTATCAAGAGATCGTTTTGCAGAAAAACCTTTGTTTTATTATAAGTCTTCAGAAGGTTTTTATTTTGCATCTGAAACCAAGTTTTTAAAAAAATTAGTTGAAAATAAATTCACAATTAACAATAAGCATTTGTATAGGTATCTGGTAAACGGTCATAAGTCTCTGTATAAAACTGAAGAAACTTTCTACAATGGGATTAAAGAGGTTGATTTTGCAACAAATTTGTCTATTTCAAATAATAAGATCAGTCAATATAAATATTGGAAACCTTCCTTTTCTCCAACTAATATTAACGAAAAAGATGCTGTTGAAGGAATAAAATATTTTTTGAAGAAAAGTTTGAAATTAAGATTAAGATCTGATGTCCCCCTTGCATTTTGCTTAAGTGGTGGAGTTGATTCAGCTAGCTTAGTCTCTTTAGCTGCTAAAGAATTTAATTACAATGTATCTACCTTTTCAATCATTGATAGTGACCCTAGATATAATGAGTTGGACAATATTGAGTCTACTGTTAATGATATTG
>NZID01000007.1 GCA_002691605.1 Crocinitomicaceae bacterium | reverse complement strand
TTGGTCATAATACTAATAAAGTCACTATTATTACTCCTTTGGAAGAAATTAAATTTGATTTAAAAACTAAAGATTTAGTGGCAAAAGATATTTTAAATTTTATAGAAAAATGTATTTAAAATTAATTTGTTTAGTCTGTTTTTATTGGTTTTTTAGTAAATCTTTTTACACACAAGTCTTTAATTGTGAGGTTCAAGTAATTGCACCAACATTGCAAAATAACCCAGCTAATGAAGAAATTTTTTCTTCATTAAGAAATGCAATGATAGAATTTGTAAATTTTGGTTATAATTGGACTACTGATAAGTTCGAGCAACATGAACAAATTGATGTATCTTTTTTACTGACCATAAATTCTAAAACAGGAAATGATTTTTCTGGAAAATTACAAATTACATCTCAAAGGCCCGTCTACAATTCTGATTACAATTCATTATTAATGAATTATATTGATAATAATGTAACTTTTAAATATATAAGAAACACTCCTATTCAATATTTTGAAGGTCAGCATGTAGATAATTTAGCGGATGTTTTAGCTTATTATATATACTTAATTTTAGGACACGACTATGACTCGTTTTCTTTAGAAGGTGGAACACCTTATTTTAATAAAGCGGATCAAATATTAAGTATTTGTCAAAGTGCTTCTGAGACTGGTTGGAAGGCTCCTGATGGTGATGGAAGCAATAATAGGTTTTGGTTAATTCAAAATGCGTTACAACCTCAGTTCAGTGCATTAAGGAAGACAATGTATAATTACCATATTAATGGTTTAGATCAATGTTATTTAAATAGAGATACTTGCATTGATAGAATTTCTTCATCTATTTCAGATTTATTGGAAATTCATAGATCCAGACCCTCTTCTTTAAATATGCAATTGTTTTTCAATGCTAAATCTGAAGAAATAATTAAAATTTATTTGCCTACTCAACCTGCAAAAAAAAATAAAATTTACAATTTATTATCTCAATTAGATCCTTCTAGAATTAA
Source organism: Crocinitomicaceae bacterium (assembly GCA_002691605.1). Classification (GTDB taxonomy): domain Bacteria; phylum Bacteroidota; class Bacteroidia; order Flavobacteriales_D; family Parvicellaceae; genus MED-G20. Next base: position 11,592 of record NZID01000007.1, on the reverse strand, counting down.
AGAATACAATAAATTGAAGTAAATTGTAATATGAATAAATTTAAAGGTACTGGCGTTGCTCTAATTACTCCATTTAATGAAGATGGTAAAGTAGACTTTAGTGGTCTTCAGAAGTTAGTAGATTTTCAAATAAAAAACGGTACCAATTACTTAGTAGTTCAAGGAACTACAGCAGAGTCTGCTACATTAAGTGAAGAAGAAAAAACAGCTATTATAGAATATATCTTAGAAATCAATTCCAATAGAATTCCAGTTGTTTTGGGAGTAGGTGGAAATAATACCAAAGAAGTTGCTAAAAAAATTGATTTCTTTTCAAGTTATAAAATTGACGGTTTTTTATCGGTTAGTCCCTATTATAATAAGCCAACTCAAAGGGGACTAATAGAACATTATAAAGTAATTAGTTCTGCAACAGATCTTCCAATACTGCTATATAATGTTCCTGGAAGAACTTCTTCCAATATTTCATCAGTTACAACCCTTAGGTTAGCAAACGAAATTTCCAATATAGTTGGAATAAAAGAAGCTTCTGGTAATATGGAACAAATTATGAATTTGATAGCTAATAAACCGGAAGATTTTTTAGTTATTTCTGGAGATGACGCCCTAACATTGCCTCATATAGCAGTTGGTGGAGATGGAGTTATTTCCGTTGTGGCTAATGCTTTTCCTAAAAGATTTTCTGAGATGGTTAAATGGGCTTTAAATGGAAATTTAGAATTGGCCAGACAAAAACATTACGAACTTTTAGAAATTATTCATTATTTATTTAAAGACGGAAATCCTGCTGGAATTAAATATATATTAAAATTAATTAATATATGTTCTGATAAAGTTCGATTGCCATTAGTAAATGTGAGTCCATCAACAGCTAGTAAGCTCTACGAGCTGGTTGCTGGAATTGATGATACATTGGTGTAGCAATTAGCCTAAAATTAGGTAAATGGAAAAGATACCTAATCCTAATCCCAGCCAATTATGTATAGTTACTCTTTCTTTAAAGAGGATTATAGAAAGTGAAGTACAAACTACAATTACACCAATATTTATGATGGGAAAAATTTCCGAAGAACTAAATAATTTACTTTTTAGTGATTTTATAAAATACAGTAGGCTAATATAATTGGGAATCCCCAAGGCAATTCCCCAGTATATGTTTCGGAACTTTATTTTCATTTTTTTATTTTTCAATTTAAAAAAGATTAAGAAAAGACCTGAAAAACCAGCAGACATGAAAATGGTTCCGAAAAACAGATTCATATTTTGATAATTAATCATAAAATTTTGCGACCAGTTTAAGATTGCATCTGCTATTCCTTGTCCCAAAAATAGCAGTGATAAAAGAATCAAATGATTTTTTTTTAACTTGATTTTACCATGACCTAAAGACGACAAAAAAATAGCTACTATAGCTAATGAAATACCAATAAATTTATTTGTTGTTAAATCTTCATTTAAAAATAAAAACCCGATAATTATTGGAATTATCATAGACATTTTATTGGCAATTGTACTAGGTGTAATTCCAATATTTTGAGATGCCAAAGCATAAAAATTAAAGGTAATTACAAATAATAAACCTATGATCAAAGAAAGTCCTAAAAAAAGAGGACTTATGGAAATAATAATATCACTTAATTTAATATTAAATGACAAGTTTAAAATTGATAAACTTCCTGCAGTAAAATAGTTAGCCGTTATTGCTTGCAAATTATTTACACAGATTATCTCAAAGTATTTAAAAAGTAAAACCATTGAAGAAAATGTGAAGATTGTAATAAGTAATTCAATCATTGTAATAAGTGTAAATAATATCTTTTCCAATGTTTTGAACAACTGAGTATTTTTTTTCAACCTCAGGAGATTTTAAGCCATTTTTAAATTCTTTATTACTTACAATGACTCTTGCCTCATTCCAATAGTTTAATTTAAAAAAATGGTTTATTGTTTCTTTACCTCCTTCAACTATAAGAGACATTATATTAATTTTTTTCAGATAAATTAATAGGCTTAAAATCATATTTTCGGACTGGACTTTTAAATAGGTTAAATTTTTTATTGTTTTATTAATCTTTCTGTTAACAACTATAGTAGTACTAGTTTGATTAAATACTTTTAGATTTAAATCTAGTTTTAAATCAGGATCAATTACAATTCTTAAAGGCTGCAAACCGTTATACTCTCTAACTGTAAGCTTAGGATTATCGTTAACTATTGTTTTTCTACCAACTAAAATTGCATCCTCTTCTGCTCTCCATTTGTGAACTAAAACTTGGGTTTCTTTTTCTGTAATCCAATTTATTCTACGTTTATTTTCGTTTCGTTTTATATCTATAAATCCGTCATTGGTTTGCGCCCATTTAAGTATAATGTAGGGAATATTTTTTTGGTGAAAGTTGAAAAATCTCGCATTTAATTTTTGACATTCTTCATCAAGTACATTCTCTATAACCTCAACCCCATTTTGTTTTAAAAAAGCAATTCCAGATCCATTTACTTTTTTGGTATGATCTTTACAACCCACTACCACTTTTGGAATTTTCATTTTAACAATTAACTCACAACAAGGAGGTGTTTTTCCGTGATGCGAACAAGGCTCAAGATTTACATAAAGGGTAGATTTAGAAAGAAGAGAATTATTTTTAACATTATTAATTGCGTGTACTTCAGCATGTTCTTTTCCAAATTGTTTATGATACCCTTCGCCGATTATGAGGTTGTTATGAACAATAATACATCCAACTAACGGATTTGGAGAAACATAACCAGCACCTTTAACTGCTAATTCAATGCATCTCTTTATATAAATTTCATCTAAATTCAATTTCATAAAATTAGATATTTCTATGAAAGGAAATCCAGTAAGTAAATATTTCTTAATTCAATTAGGAATAAAGATATAATTCATTAATTTTGACGCCCATTAAATATTTGACGGACCAAATAAATTAACCACTCTCAAGATAGTCCGTTATCTGAGATACAAAATTCGCCCTATGGCTGAAGAAAAGAAAAAACCAGCTGTTGCTAAAAAGACCACAGTTACTACCAAATCTAAAAGTACAATATCATCAACTACCAAGAAAGTAGAAGCTAAGAAGGGAACACTTGCGAAGAAAGCAACTACTAAGAAAGTAGAAGCTAAGAAAGGAACACCTGCGAAGAAAGCAACTACTAAAAAAGTAGAAGCTAAGAAAGGAACACCTACGAAGAAAGCAACTACTAAGAAAGGAACACCTGCGAAGAAAGCAACTACTAAGAAAGTAAAAGCTAAGAAAGAAGTACCTGCGAAGAAAGTAGCTACTAAGAAAACAGCTGCTAAGAAAGTAGAAGCTAAGAAGAAAGCTCCTACAAAGAAAGCAGAAACAAAGAAGGAAGTAACTTTCAAGAAAGATTCTAATGTCTCGGAAAACAAAGAAGTTAAAGAAGAGATAGCAACTTCCAAAAATATTGAACCAGCAGTTTTTGATTGGGCTACTTTTGAAGCTGAAGAAACAGATTCATATAGTTCCTCTGAAAGAGCTAAGTTAAACGATATGTACGATGGTACTTTAACTCAAATTGAAGAGAAGTCTCTTATCCAAGGAACAGTAATTGCTATTACTAAAAAAGAAGTGGTAATTAATATCAATTATAAAAGTGAAGGGGTTGTACCCAAAAATGAATTTAGGTATAATGCAGATTTAGCCATTGGTGATACGGTCGATCTATTTATTGAAAATATGGAAGACAAAACAGGTCAGTTAGTTGTTTCTCACAAGACAGCAAGAACTCACTTAGCTTGGATTAGAGTTAATGACGTTTTAGCATCTGGCGAGATTATTACTGGTTATGTAAAATGTAGAACAAAAGGGGGGCTTATTGTAGATGTTTTTGGAATTGAGGCATTTTTACCTGGATCGCAAATAGATGTTAAACCAATTAGAGACTATGATCAATTTGTCAATAAAAATATGGAATTTAAAGTTGTTAAAATCAATAAAGAGTTTAAAAACGTTGTAGTTTCTCATAAAGCCCTTATCGAAGCAGAAATTGAAGAACAGAAGAAGCAAATTATGTCCGGTTTAGAAAAAGGACAAGTTTTAGAAGGAATTGTGAAGAATATTACATCATATGGTGTATTTATCGATTTAGGTGGTGTAGACGGTTTGATTCATATTACTGATCTTTCATGGGGAAGAGTAAATCACCCTGAAGAATTGGTAACACTTGATGAAAAAATTAAAGTGGTTATACTTGATTTTGATGACAATAAAAAAAGAATAGCTCTTGGATTAAAACAATTATCCGAGCATCCATGGGACTCTTTGAATAAAGATTTAAAAATTGGGGATAAGGTCAAAGGAAATGTTGTAGTAATTGCTGATTATGGCGCTTTCATTGAAATAGCTCCTGGTGTAGAAGGTCTTGTTCATGTATCAGAAATGAGCTGGAGCCAGCACTTAAGAACAGCAAATGACTTTCTTAAAGTTGGAGATCAAGTGGAGTCGGTTGTATTAACTTTAGATAAAGAAGAAAGAAAGATGTCTCTAGGCATAAAACAACTAATTCCTGATCCGTGGGAAAATATTGCTAAAAAATACCCAGTAGAATCTAACCATAGTGCAAAAGTTAGAAACTTCACTAATTTTGGTGTTTTTGTTGAGTTAGAAGAAGGTATAGATGGATTAATTCATATTTCAGATTTATCATGGGATAAAAAGTTCAAGCATCCTTCAGAGTTTTGTAATGTTGGTGATGAATTAGATGTAGTAGTTTTAGAACTTGACATTGATAACAGAAGATTAAGTCTTGGTCATAAACAATTACAAGAAAACCCATGGGATGTTTATGAAACTGTTTTTACAATGAGTTCGGTTCATGAGGGAACAGTCATTAAATTAAAAGATAAAGCAGGCATAGTTTCTATGGAATACGGTGTGGAGGCTTATTGTCCAGCAAAACATATGAAAAAAGAAGATGGATCATACGTTGGAGCCGAAGAAAAATGCCAATTTGTAATTTTAGAATTTAATAAAGATTCCAAAAAGATTCTTGTTTCTCATACTAAAGTTTGGGGTGATGTTGAAGCCAAAAGAGCTAAATCTAAAGCTTCTAAGACAAGCAGAGCAGTAAGAAGTATTAATGATTCTAGAGAAAAAACAACATTAGGAGATTTAGAGGCTCTATCTGCATTAAAAGACAAAATGGATAAGGGCAAGTAATTTTACAATTTAAAATTTAAAACCGCTCATTGAGCGGTTTTTTTTTTCTTACATTTAACTATATAATAAAATAAAATGAGTGTATTAGTCGATAAAAATTCTAAAGTAATTGTACAAGGTTTCACAGGAAGTGAAGGTACTTTTCATTCTGAACAAATGGTTTCTTATGGAACCAATATTGTAGGGGGTGTTACTCCAGGAAAGGGAGGCCAGGAACACTTGGGAAAACCAGTTTTTAATACTGTTCAAGATGCTGTAGAAAAAACCAATGCTAACGTATCTATAATTTTTGTTCCACCTGCCTTTGCTGCAGATGCAGTGATGGAGGCTGCTGAAGCAGGTATTAAAGTGGTAATATGTATTACTGAAGGCATTCCAGTCTCAGATATGATCAAAGTAAAAGAATATTTAAAAGATAAAGACTGCAGAATGGTAGGTCCTAATTGTCCTGGAGTAATTTCTGCTGAGGAAGCTAAAGTAGGAATTATGCCAGGTTTTATATTTAAGAAAGGAAATGTGGGTATTGTAAGTAAATCAGGTACATTGACTTATGAAGCAGTTGACCAAGTTTCTAAAGTAGGATTGGGACAAACTACAGCAATAGGAGTTGGTGGAGATCCAATAATAGGTACTACTATTAAAGATGCAGTCGAACTTTTAATGAACGATCCTGAGACTCATGGAATCATAATGATTGGTGAAATTGGCGGAAATTTAGAAGCAGAAGCTGGTAATTGGATTAAAGATAATGGATCTAAACCTGTAGTTGCATTTATTGCTGGTGAAACAGCTCCAAAGGGCAGAACAATGGGACATGCAGGGGCTATTGTCGGAGGTCATAGTGATACAGCATCAGCAAAAAAAGAAATTCTTAGGGGATGTGGAGTTCATGTAGTTGATTCTCCTGCTGACTTAGGAATTAAAATGAAAGAACTTTTATCTAAATAAAATTAATTCTAAATAAAAAGCTACCCTATGATAGCTTTTAGGATCTTATAATAATTTTTATTCTGAAGGATTACTTACGGGACCTTGAGCAGGTTTTACAGCCGTAGCATTGGTTTTAGGTTTTTTAACTTCACCTTTAATTCTGATTATAGATGTACCACCTATCACGTTTCCATCAGGATCTTTTTTAGAACGAGTAATATTATCTGTGTTTATTGCGTTTGACTGAATAGTAACAGATTTATTAATAACTCCAATTCTTTTAGTATCATATCTGACTTTAATCTCTCCAGAAGCTCCAGGAGCAACTTCTTCTCTTGGCCATTGTGGAACAGTACAACCACAAGATCCTTTAGCATTAGTAATTTTTAAAGGTTTAGTTCCATTATTTGTAAATACGAAAATACATTCACCATTGGCACCTTGCTCTATTTGCCCGTAATCATGTGTAGACTTATCAAAAGAAATTTCAGCACCTTGGACTCCTACTGAAACAGGTTGTTGAGCTAAATAGGTATGAAAAATAAATAATGAGGCTATAATTAGATTTAATTGTGATATTGATTTTTTCATTTTTATGATTTTGTATTAATTATTTCAAATATATAAAATGTGTTTAATAATGGTAAACAAAAATCAGACCATTTTAATGATTAGTACTTTTTTTTGATTCCTCTATTTTATCTTTTTCTTTTTTATTTTCACTTTCAAGAATATCTAAATATTCAATTTCTAAATCTTCCAAATGTTCTATCATTCTTCCAAGTGATAAAGCATTTAATTTTTTACCGATGATTTTTTTTTCGTCATTGATCAGATATATTTGAGGAGTGCTAAATATATCATAAGTCAATCTGAAATTTAAACTTTCTAGTGTCGTTACCCGTTTTTCATAAATATATTTTTTTGCATTTTCATTTGCATCAGGGAAATCAGAAATATTGATCCATTCTAACTTTTTTTCTTTAATAAACTTCTTCCATTTTTCATTTTCTAGACTAGTTCCAATAGCTATGAATTCTATGTCAATATTTTTATTTTTAAATACTTGGTAAAGTTTAGAAAGTTTGGGAATTTCTTTTTTACAATGACCACAATCAGGGTCCCAGAAAATCAATAAGTTATATTTATTTGGAAGTTTATAAAAATCAACCCATTCTTTTTCTGACGTATCCGCTAGAATTAACCTAGGAGCATTCTTCCCGATTAAAAGAGGGTACGTCTTGTCTGCTTTTTCGCACAAATCAACTAATTTTGTAGAATCTAACCAAAATGCTTTCGAATTATTAGCAGGGCAATAATATTCTTTTGCCATACATACAAAAACTGCATCCATGCCCATAATATTGGAAGTTTCATATTTATAGGTTAGGTGATGAACAGTATATTTAAATAAATCGCTCTTTACATCCATTTGGTTGATTAACTTATAAGCATATTTACAGATTGTATCCGGTATTTGTGGGATCATTTTTTTAAAAAAAAAGTCTAATTTTTTATGATAAACAGGAGTATGCACAATTCTATTGTCAGTTACATCAATATTGTCCCAAAAATGATCTAGATAGAATCTATATCTGAGAGAATCATTTTTTTGTATTTCTTTTGGAATAGTTGGGTCTATAGACATTGCTAATACTTTAGCAGCTAAAAAATCTAGGTTTTTAAAAATATGGTCATTTTGAAAATTTTTTACCATTAAATCTAATTCTTCTCTTCCATTTACATCATCTTGCTTTAAGGTCGAGGCTTTTTCCTTCATGGATCCTAGAAATCTTATATAATCATAGAAAATTTTATTGTTTTCCGATTTTAAGACCTTCATTTTCCCATTAAAATCATTCATATCAGTTTCCATCATCACATCTTCATCACTTACAATAAATTCAAAATACTTAGGCCCAGGACAAACCAACGCGTAAATACCACCAACTAGCTTTTTTTTATTGAAAATTACTTTTTGATTTTTCGATAAGGAGGTATCAGCATAATACAGCTTGTCGCCAAAATATCTTGCTAAAAATACAGTAGTATCATTGAGACCTGCTATTTTAAAATTAAGATTTTGCTGTCCAAAGTTGAAAGAGATGGCAAACAACAATATAAAAAATGAAATTATTCTCATAAGTTTTTAACTCAATTTAAATTTAAAAATTAAATAACAACTAATTAAAAATTAACAAATTTTAAGTTTTTTTAATCTGATAATTAATGCTTATTTGACAACAAAAGATGTAGTTCCGTTACTAGTTTTTAAATAGTAGATTCCTGAATTAAGATTAATTTGAGTAGATTTTAAAATTTTTCCGCTATAAATTATTTGACCCTTTGAATTGAAAATTTTAAATAACTCCATCCTACCATTTCCTTTAATATTTATAATTCCTAGAGATGGGTTGGGATATATTTTCAAGCCAGAATCATTAATTTCTTTTAAATCTGTAAGATCATTAGTGGTTACTCTTATATTATCTAGTCCTAATATATACTGATCATTTGAATAATGTCTAAAAGCTAAGTAAACGGGAGTATTCAAAGGAATAGAGTCTAATTTGATTTTAAAATTGGTCCATATATTGGGCACTGCAACAGTGTCAAAAAGTATATTACTATTTATTATACTATTTAAATTTATATTGGAAGAGTAATATACTTGAAGTGCTTCTGGATAAGACCCGTCAAATGATATAGCGTCAAAATAAAGATAGTTTCCATTTTGAGTAAAAGTGATTTCAGGTGTAAATATGTAATTATTTGCAGATGTTGTATCGTCAAACCATGAATTGGCAACTACTATGGAGTCACCAATATTTAAAGAATCAATATCCTCTATAATGTGATACGAATTATTAAGGTGAATTACTGAAGGATCATTATAAGGGTTTGCTGAATCTCCATCAATTAATGTCCATGAAGAAATATTTCCAGAATTAAAATCTTGATTTAATAAATCACTTTGTCCATTAATTACCAAACAGTAGATGGAGAAAAAAACTAAATAGATATATTTCATAGATTTAAGTTAAAGGTCACAAATGTACTTATTTACTTTCAACATAGGTTTATGGACAATATACCAATAATTGATTTTATTTAAATAAATGTGGTGCTATTTTTGATATATGGTAAATATAAAATACATCGTTATAACGTCTCTTGTATTTAATTTTTTAAACAGCTACTCACAGAATTACGATTTATCGAACTTTTATGATAATTCTGACCCTCTAAATCCTAGTATAATTGAATCACAGCTCAACAAAAAAGTGGACTCTGTTTTTAATACTTTAAACGATACTACGAGAATAGGTCAAATGATCGTTCCAGCAATTGGAAGATTGGGGAAATCTAGAGAAAGTGTTTATCTATTAGCTCAAAAAGGGTGGATAGGCGGGATATTACTTCTTAATGGAACTGTTGATGAGTTTAAATGTGACGTGTTAAAATATGACAGTATTTTAATTAGTCATCAACATCTTCCATTAATTTTTAGTGCTGATGCAGAGCCTACTTTAATTAATAGAAAGATAATAGGTTCCAAAAAAGTTCCATTTACCAATACTATACATAATTTTGATAGTGTATCTATTGTTACTCAAATTATTTCAGACGACTTATCCAATATAGGAATTAATCAAAATTACGCTCCTGTTATTGATGCTTCTCCAAATAAAGTAGTTAATAACCGAAGTTTTGGATTAAATATGGACACTGTTATTAAATTTTCACAATCTTTTATAAATACTACTCAATCAAGAAATATAATTGCAACAGCTAAGCATTTTCCAGGACATGGTTATGTGAAAGGGGATACTCATAAAGAATTAATTTTTATAGATGGAGATCTAAGAGAAGTTAATAATTATATCCCTCTGATTTCAAATGGTTTAATTTCTGTTATGGTTGCACATTTAGCGGTGAAAAATAATGATGATTATAATACTGGCGGTCTTCCTGCTACTTGTTCTAAAAGAATTGTTACAGATTTATTGAAAGACTCTCTGGGTTTTAGAGGACTTATTGTCACTGATGCATTAAATATGGGAGCGGTAACTAACATAGAGCAAAATGGATTAATGGCAGCAATGGCAGGTTGTGATCAATTGCTAATGCCGATCGATGAGACACAGGTAATAATGGATATCCTTTCGGAGTTAAAGAGGAATGAGGAATTTAAAAAACAGATTTATAATTCAGTAAAAAAAATAATAAGACTTAAAATTTGTTTGAATAAAATTTAGTAAAATTAATTGTAAGTTTTCTTATTCCATTGATATTCACTGGGATAAATGCTTTGGGAGAAACATATAAATGTAGAGAGGGAACAAAGCATGATAAAGGCATAAAGAAACCAAGCTAATCTATGATAACCAAAATAACCCATGTCAATTTCAGCACCATTTAATATTAACCAAGTTGGGGTGAGCAAAGCAATAATTAGTGCTGTTAAAGCAACTGATATGGCCATTGTCTCTAATGTGCGAAATGGAATTGCAGTTAATTTTTTTATCCAGCTTAAATCACTTCCCCATTTATGAACCAAATAATATTGATTATTCTTTAGAGGAATAAATAATAATGGGTCTTTATTACAATCCTCTAAATCAAATGCACTGGAAGGGGCTAAAATAAAAAACTTTTTAATTTCTATAGAATTCGATTTTTCGATTTCTTTAATTTTAAATATTGCTTCTTGGGGAATCTGATTTTTAAAAAATTTAGTAGGTAAAAACCGTAATCTATGTTTGATAGCTATTGTTTCAATAGTCTTAAAGTTATATACATTAGAAGACTCATCAATTTTTATATTAGCAAAATATTTCTTGTTGTTAGAACTATTGATATTTTTTTGGATAGTTTTTTCCTTGATTAAATCATTGTTGAGTTGATCATTCGCAGAATTTAGTAATAACTTTTCGTTTTTAGATTTGAGGCTAATTAGTTCTTTTTCTATATTAATATCTTGAAACATTACTTAATTTTTAATTAAAAATAAATACAAATTTTAATTAGATTTAATTTGTTTAATGCTAAATAAAGAAATTATTTTTTCTTATGTGCTAAATTGTTTTTGTATTTAGTTTGAACCATATCTACAAAAACAAGAATTGCTATTATAAAATAAAAAGTAGTTTTATTCATTGCGTGAACGGCTTTGTTTAAAATTACAAGATCAGCTTTTTCTCCACCCTCACTAATTAGCATTATTCCTACTATAAATAGAATGAAAAGTCCTAAAACCTCATATTTTCTATTCTTTTGAAGAAATGTAGCAACTTTATTGGCCGCCAATATCATTAATACTCCTCCAACAACAATTGATATTGCCATGATAATAAAATTTTCTGTTAAAGCCATAGCGCTTAAAATGGAATCAAAGGAAAAAATAAGGTTCATAAAAACGATCATTAGTATTACATTTTTAGAAGATTTTTTTTCA
>NZID01000006.1 GCA_002691605.1 Crocinitomicaceae bacterium | reverse complement strand
GGTCCTCCTGTAGCTCCTCATGACGGTTCAGGTTCATACACCTACGTATATACTAATAATCAACTAACAGTTAATGGTACTGGTGCACATATCGGGTTGCCAAAAGTTGTTAATGGTGGTGAAATAAGTACTGGGGCGCCTGTTCCATCTTCTATAACTTACGAAATTACAATGTCTTCAGATGGAGATACCATGACAATAGAAATAGATTACTCAATAGGATGGTGGAAATTTATATATCAAAAAACTAGTCTTCCAGTTGGAGCACCTCCATCCAACTATAATGTTACTTTTAATGTTCATACAGACTTAATTACTGGAAATGTTTCTACTGACGGCATTTATATTGGAGGAGGTTTTGTAGGAGGAAACGATGCATTACTTCTAGACGATTCTGATGGAGATGGGGTATGGACAGGAACTACAAGTTTACCTGAATCAGGTGGACATTTCACTATATTAAATGGCAATTGTTCAGATTGGTCATGTAAAGAAGATATTTCTGGTCTACCATGTGCAGATCCAGGAAATTATAATGATAGAAATAATTTATTAGGAGGATTTACCCAAGATACTACTTTAAATCTTCAGTTTGGTTCATGTGATACTCCTGGAACTGGAATTACTCAGTTAGATAATAAACTTTCTGTTTTTCCTAATCCTTCTAATGGAATAATTAATTTGAAATCAGATCAAATTATTAATACTTTAAGAATTTATAATATGATTGGTAATTTAGTTCTAATTGAAAATCTTTCTTTAAAAAAATCAATTTTAAATATTGAAAGTTTAACAAGTGGAATTTATTTCATTGAAGTTGAATTGAATAATGGATCGGTAATTAATAAAAAGATTATTCTAAAATAATAACTAAATATAACCAGTAAAATATAGCTTATCAATTTGATAAGCCTTTATTTTATTAAATACATTCTTACAATATCAAACAATTTCCGATGGTTGGAAATGAAACTCAGATTCGATTATTGCATTTTCGTCAGAGTCGGAGCCGTGAATTGCATTTCTTCCTTTAGATTCGGCATATTTTTTTCGGATAGTTCCATCTTCTGCTTCACTGGGGTCAGTAGATCCAATTAGATTTCGAAAATCCGTCACTGCATTATCTTTTTCTAGAATAGCAGCTATAATAGGACCAGAAGTCATGTATTCTACCAGCTCATCATAAAAAGGTCTTTCTTTATGAACCGCATAAAATTTTTGAGCTTGTACTCTAGAAAGTTTTGTTAATTTCATTGCTTTTATACTAAATCCAGCATCTGAAATCATTTGAGTTATATTTCCAATATTATTAGACTCAACCGCATCCGGTTTTATCATTGTAAAAGTTCTGTTTCCTGACATTTTAAAAAAATTATGATGTAAATATAAACCTTTGTTTGAAATTTAGAACTTATTTATTAAGATGTATGATCGTAGACAATTCTCCAGCCATCTTCTTTTTTAATCCACATCAAACTATAATATCCTCCTACATTTTTAGAACTGTCTAATCTAAAAATATTCCATTGACCTGAAATAATATGAGTAGTATCATTAATTGGAAGGCATTTAATATTATTAAAATGTAATAGTCCCATTGAATTTCGAGATGGATAGGACTTTTTATAGTTGCTAGTAGTTTTGTTCCAACCATAGTTAATCCCAGATTTACCGATAAAAATAAGTGAATCATTTTTCCAATATTTTTTCATAAAATCTTCTATATTTCCCTTATTCCAGCTTTCTTGTTGTTCATACATTAAATCATTAATTTCTTCACAAGAGTCTTTATAATTTTTTAGACTATTGGTTTTGCAATTAAGTAATACAAATAATAGAATTATATAATTAAATTTAAGCACTTGCAGAAATAGTCTCTAAAGGTTTATGCTTTTTATTTATTAAAATAATAGACTCATCAAATGAGTCAACCAATATATGGTCTCCATTTTTAATTTTATTATTTAATATTTCTTTGGATAATGTATTTAAAATTTCCTTCTGAACTAATCTCTTAATTGGTCTAGCTCCAAACTGAGGTTCATATCCTTTTTTTGATAAATATTCTAATGCATAGTTACTTATACTTAAGTGGATATTTTTATCTGAAAGTATGTTATTTAATTCTTTTATTTCTAACTCTACAATTTGATTTATAACCTCTAAGTTTAAAGGATTAAATACTATTTTTTCATCAATTCTATTTAAGAATTCAGGTCTAAAATTTAATTTTAGTTCATTAAAGACTAATGATTTTATTTTTTGATGATTAATTTTCCCCAAATTATTATAAGCATCACTAATATGTGAAGCTCCAATATTAGATGTCATGATAATTATAGTGTTATTAAAATTAACGGTTCTTCCTTTGTTGTCGGTAAGTCTGCCATCATCTAATAATTGTAATAAAATATTAAATACATCAGGGTGTGCTTTTTCAATTTCATCTAGTAATATAACAGAGTAGGGGCGCATTCTAACAGATTCTGTTAGTTGCCCTCCTTCTTCGTATCCTACATAACCTGGAGGTGCTCCTACAAGTCTTGAAACTGCATGTTTTTCCTGGTATTCACTCATGTCTATTCTTGTCATTGCATTTTCGTCATTAAATAGAAAAGAAGCTAGGGTTTTAGCTAATTCAGTTTTACCTACGCCTGTACTTCCTAAAAACATAAAACTACCGATAGGTTTGCTTTCATTTTGAAGACCAGATCTACTTCTTCTAACAGCATCAGCAACTGCTTCAATAGCTTCTGGTTGCCCGATAACTCTTTTTGATAATAGCTCTTCTAACCTTAATAATTTGTGTTTTTCACCTTCCAACATTTTAGTGACTGGAATACCAGTCCATTTAGAAACTACATCTGCTATTTCCTCAGCATCAACATCTTCTTTGATCATTTTAGTTGTGCTTTGTAAAGTGGAAAGATGTTGTTTTTCTTTTTCTATGTTTTCACTCAATTCTTTTAATTTTCCATATCTAATTTCTGCAACTTTTCCAAAATCTCCATTTCTCTCTGCCTGTTCGGCTTTTATTTTTAAATGTTCTATTTCTTGTTTAGCCTTTTGTATTGCATCTACATGATATTTTTCTGCCTGCCATTTAGCTTGAAACTCAGATTTTGTTTCATTTAACTCGGCTATTTCTTTAGATATATTTTTTGCTTTAATTAAATCATTTTCTCGTTTTATGGCTTCTTTTTCAATTTCAAGTTGCATTATTTTTCTGTCTATTTCATCTAATTCTTCAGGTTTACTATTTATTTCCATCCTTAATTTTGAGGCAGCTTCATCTATTAAATCAATTGCTTTATCTGGAAGAAAACGATCAGTAATATACCTCTTAGAAAGTTCTACACTTGCTATTATTGCCTCGTCTTTTATTTGAACTTTATGATGGTTTTCATATTTTTCTTTAATTCCTCTAAGTATACTAATTGCATCTTCATCATTAGGTTCATCAATCATTACTTTCTGAAATCTTCTTTCTAATGCTTTGTCTTTTTCAAAATATTTTTGGTATTCATCAAGTGTTGTTGCTCCAACTGCTCGTAGCTCTCCTCTTGCTAAAGCTGGTTTTAAAATGTTTGCAGCATCCATGGCGCCTTGTCCGCCTCCAGCACCTACAAGGGTATGAATTTCATCGATGAATAATACTATTCTGCCATTTTCGTTAGTAACTTCTTTAATTACTGCTTTGAGTCTTTCTTCGAATTCACCTTTAAATTTAGCACCGGCAATTAATGCTCCCATATCTAGAGAATAAATTAATTTATCTTTTAAATTTTCTGGTACATCGTTTCTAATAATTCTATGAGCAATTCCTTCTGCTATTGCAGTTTTACCAACACCAGGTTCTCCTATTAAAATAGGATTGTTTTTTGTTCTTCTTGTAAGTATTTGAAGTACCCGTCTGATCTCTTCGTCTCTTCCAATTACAGGATCCAATTTTCCACTTTCTGCTCTTTCATTTAAATTAATGGCATATTTATTTAAGGAATTATAAGTTTCTTCTTGATTAGAAGAGGTTACTCTATTGCCTTTTCGAAGTTCTAAAATTATTTTTACAACATCTTTATAATTAAATCCATTATCTTTAAGAAGTTGACTTGTATCGTCATTAGTTTTTATCATTCCTAATATTAAATGCTCAATAGAAACGAAATCATCTTTCATTTCTTTTGCAATATTAATTGACTCTGAAACAGTTATTTGTGATTGATTGCTTAAATGAATGCTTCCACCACTTACTTTAGGGAGTTTTTCAAGAATTTTTTGATTTACCTGTTCTATCATATTTAGATTAGCACCGAGTTTTTTAGAAATAAATGGAAATACATTTAGATCTGATTGAATTATTGAGCTAAGTATGTGAGCATTTTCAATAGCTTGATGTCCACTGGTAAAAGTTAAATTCTGAGCATTTGCTATAACTTCTTGAGATTTGCTTGTAAACTTGTTAAGATCCATAAATAAAATTTGGTATATCTATTACAAGATCTAAACCAATTATAAAATAATGACAATATTTCAGAAAATAATATATAAATTGCTGAAAATCAGGTCCTTTTAAGTCATTCGCAAAATTCTTTTTATAGAATGAAGACGATGTGTCAGTTCATTACTTTGAGCATGAATAATTCCATCATTATTTAATAAATCAATTCTTACTTTTCCAGACGCATGAATTATTTGATCATTTGATATTGCTATGCCTACATGATGAATTCGATTGTTTTCGTTAATGAATACTATCAAATCACCGGGAATAATTGACTTAAAATTTACTTTTTTTCCAATCTCTGCTTGTTGAAAAGCGTCTCTAGGAATAGTTATTCCGCAAAGACAGTATACCAATTGAGTAAATCCGCTACAATCAATTCCTAATACACCTTTCCCTCCCCATAAATAGGGAGTATTTAAAAACTTAAAAGCATATTTTATTATGTCATCTTTACTTAATGAAGAAATCTCCCCTTTGAATATATATTTTCTTTTTCTAATTTTTATTATTCCATTATTATAGAATGGAAGAATAGCTCCTACAGATATTGGAACTAATTCTTTAGAATCTAAACACTCTAAAAATGAATAGTTACTTAAAACTAATGGAAATCGATTTAAAGAAATATTTTCAAAATCTTCATAGGTAATTTCTTGATATTGTTTAGAACAGATCCAACCCTTATAATTATCAGAAGCTAAATGAATATATATCCACTTAGTTTTAACTTCTAAAATTTTAAAATGTTGACCAAAAAGTATTTGTGAAATCATTTCACTTTGATCCTTAGGTTCTTTTCTAAGAGGAACAATACCTAAAACACATATTCCATATTCCATTATAGGTGTACCATTAAATATTTATATAAATTGACCATTGAATCAATATCAGATTTATGGACCTTTTCGTCGGGAGAGTGTACAAAATCTTCTGCTGCTCCAATAAAACACCAATCAAAGGGATAAGGAGATTTTTGAAGCTGATTTCCATCACTTCCACCAGATGATTCAACTTCAATTTGAAAAGGTATTTTACTTTTTTTAGCTAGATAAATAATTTTATCAACGTAGCTTCTTCTTGGTAGCCCGGAATCCCTTCTTGAAATAACCACACCATTTCCATGTTGAACTCCATTAGTAATCCATGTAACATCAGAAATTAAAGCTTGATTTATTTTAAAATTTTCATAAATATATTTAGCTAGAAATCCAACACTTCCTCCACCAACTTCTTCATAGGTAGAAAAGCAAATTACTCCATTTTCAAGTGTTTTAGCTACTTCTAAAGCATTCCAAACACCTAAACGATTATCCATGTAACAACATTGAATAAAGTTCTTATTTTCTCGCCAATCTGGTTTAAAAGTAAGTTCTGTAGCTCTGTCAATTTCTCTGTCTAATAAATATTCAATATGGTGATGACCATTTTCATCTTCATAATTATATATTTCGGTTTCTATTTTCCCTTTCGAATCTTTTCCAATAAGTTTAATACCATCATAAGATTTTGGACCACCAATTTTAACTAATTCTTTATCATATCTTACAGTAAATCCTACAGAATCTAAATGGGCAAAAATAGCTGTTTTAGGATTTCCAAATTTGAGTATGATACAATCTTGAATATTTTTAGAAATAATCGATGGAGTTACTTTAAAATTTAAAATATTTTCTTCTACGTATTTTATAATAAATTGTTTAATCGCAAGTTCGTTTCCAGAAGTTGCGGCAATAGAACATAGTTCTTTAAGTAATTTCATATTTTATTTAATAGAATTTACAATATATTATAAAATTTCATACAAGATTATTATAGAATAAATATCTTAAAATAATTTTTTATTCTATATATTTACCCCATTAAATGGTGGATGTAGCTCAGTTGGTTAGAGCATCGGTTTGTGGTACCGAGGGTCGCGGGTTCGAATCCCGTCTTCCACCCTTATTTCTTTTTGTAAATGGGATGGTTTAACAAATCTAGTTTCAATTGGACCAATATTGTTTCCTTTAATAATTTAGAAGATTTTATGAAGTTATCATACGATCACAAATTATTACTTTTTAAACATTCCACTCGTTGTTCTATAAGTTCCATGGCTAAAAATAGAATTGAGGTTGTAAATCAAAGTAAGATTGAAAACTGTTTCCTTTTAGATCTTATATCATATAGAGAAATATCTGATAAAATTGAATCAATTTTCCAAGTAAAACACGAATCTCCTCAAGTTTTAATTATAAAAGATGGAAAATGTATCCAGCATTTATCACATATGGAAATTAATTGGTCTAATATAAACTGAAAAGTTTTATACTATCTTTTATTAATTTCTTGGTAATCTCTTTCTTTTGCACCAGTATAAATTTGTCTTGGTCTTCCAATAGGCTGGTTTTCTCCCATCATTTCTTTCCATTGAGCAATCCAACCAGGCAGCCTTCCCATTGCAAACATAACCGTAAACATTTCAGTAGGGATACCTAGTGCTCTGTAAATTATTCCTGAGTAAAAGTCGACATTTGGGTATAAACCTCTTGAATTAAAATAATCATCGTTCAAAGCAACTTCTTCTAATTCTTTTGCAATCTCTAGAACTGGATCAACAATACCAAGTTTATTGAGAACTTCGTCAGCAGCTTTTTTTATGATTTTAGCTCTTGGATCGAAGTTTTTATAAACTCTATGTCCAAATCCCATTAACCTGAAAGAATCTTTTTTATCTTTTGCTTTATCAACCCATTTTTGTAATCCAGCCCCATCATTCATTATCGTCTCTAACATCTCAATTACAGCTTGGTTAGCGCCACCATGAAGAGGACCCCAAAGTGCAGAAACTCCAGACGAAATGGAGGCATACAAATTAGCTTGAGAAGAACCCACTATTCTTACGGTAGATGCTGAGCAATTTTGTTCATGGTCAGCATGAAGGATTAATAGTTTATTTAGTGCATCTACAACAACAGGATCTGGTTCGTAATCAAAAGCTGGCATTGCAAACATCATGTTTAAAAAGTTTTCACAATAAGAGTACTTATTTTTTGGATAATTAACAGGGTGACCAATAGAGTTTTTATATGCCCAAGCTGCTAAAGTTGGTAGTTTAGCTAATAATCTTTGAATAGTTAAATCAATTGCTTGATCAGATCTGTTTTGTTTTTGGGATTCTGGGTAAAAAGTAGATAATGTACATACTGCAGC
>NZID01000005.1 GCA_002691605.1 Crocinitomicaceae bacterium | reverse complement strand
TAAATCATTTAGGCATTAAAGAAGATTATAGTATGGGTTATTCAGATCGCGTAGGTTTTAGAGCTGGCACCTGTACACCATTTAAATTTTATGATTTAGAAAATGAAACTACTACAGACCTAAAAATAGTGCCATTTTCATATATGGACGGTGTTTTGAATGATCATTTAAAATATTCTGGTAAATCGTCCATAGAAATTGTACGGAATTTAAAAAATAATGTAAAAAAAGTAAATGGAGTATTTACATCGGTTTGGCACAACGAATCATTAAGTAATCTTGACAGATGGAAAGGATGGAGAGAAGTTTTTGAGTCAACCTGGCTAGATTAATCCATTTTAGTTCCTTAAATTTATGTTATGAAAATTTTTAATTTTAGTGAATATTCTTCATTATATAACAAGTTCCTTTCAGAGCTAAGAGATGCTCAAATTCAAAAAGACAGTATGCGATTTAGAAAAAACCTAGTAAGGTTAGGAGAAATCTCTGCATATGAATTAAGTAAAAGTTTAGATTCCCATCCACTGTCTACCAACACACCCTTAGGAACTTCTACAACCCAAGTTCCCAATAACAATATAGTCCTAGCAACAATATTAAGAGCAGGCTTACCGCTTCATAATGGTTTGTTAAATTATTTTGATACTGCAGAAAATTGTTTTATTTCAGCCTACAGAAAGCATACCTCTGCAGACGATTTTGAGGTTGAAATAGAATATTTAGCAAGTCCAAGTATAGAAGGTAAAGTCGTACTTTTATCAGATACAATGTTAGCATCTGGACAATCGATGATTTTAGCTTATAAGGCATTGCTAAAAAAAGGTCAACCTTCAAATATCCATATTGTTAGCGTAATAGGGAGTCAGCAAGGAATAAATCTAGTGAGTGAAATTTTCCCAGACAATACTACCTTATGGATTGGCGCAGTAGATCCAAAAATGACTACCCAGTCTTATATTGTTCCTGGTTTGGGAGATGCTGGAGATTTAGCATTTGGAGAAAAAGACGATGAATGAATTGGATAGCTATATTATATGTTTTTCTTTTAGCACATATTAAATTTTTAGTAACGGCCACTATTGCTTTAGCTACGTTTCCAGAACTATCTGTCCAAGAAATATTTATTGCTTCTTGTTTAGGAGCATTATCTTGTTTTAATATTTTTTATTTTATTTCGTATAAAATTTATTTTGGTAAAGAGGAAAAGAAAGATTTAAAAAATAAAAAAAAGAAGTCCAAAAGCTTTAAGAGAAGAAATAGAATTTTAATAAAGATGAAGCAATCTGAAATTGGATTTATTTTGGTTTGTACTCTAGCCCCAATATTTCTTTCTATTCCAATTGGTACAGTTGTAGTAGTAAAATTTTTTGGTAATCATAAAATAACTTATTGGTATGTTTCTATCTTATTATTCGCAACGTCTTTTATTTTAGCTTTTCTAAATGAAACTATATTTCAATTTTTTAAATAAATGGAAATTAAGCATCTTTTTTTTGATTTGGATAGAACACTTTGGGACTTCGACTCTAATTCTCATCAAGAGTTACTTCAATTATTCCGATCTCACCAATTACATGAAAAGGGAATTTCTTTACCAAAAGAATTTATTAAAGTTTACAAGAAAATAAATCAGGATTGCTGGGAAAAATATAGAAATAATCTTCTTTCAAAAGAACGATTAAGATCTGAAAGGTTTCAACTTACTCTAGAATATTTTGGTATTGACGATTCTGAGCTAGCTAAAAAAATTGGTAAAGATTATGTAAATAACTCGCCATACAGGACCAAATTAATTCCTTATTCCATAGAATTATTAAATGACCTTAAAGAACATTATCAACTTCACATAATTACAAATGGTTTTGAAGAAGTTCAATTTATAAAAGTTCAGCAGTCAGGGCTAAGTAAATATTTTAAATACATAATTACGTCTGAAGCTGCCGGTGTAAAAAAACCTGATCCAATAATCTTTCATTATGCTTTCAAAAAAACAGGTGCTAATGCTAATAACTCAGTAATGATTGGAGATGACCTAAGTACAGATATTAAAGGATCTTTAGCAGTAAGTATGAAAGCCATATATTATAATCCATATAAAAGGAAGCACTCTATTAAAATTTGGAAAGAGGTACAAAATTTAAAAGAAATAAAAAAAATATTACTTTAAAGCTATAAAGTTTTAATCTGTAGAATTCATTTACTATTTTCACTTGCTCAAATAAATTACTATGGTTTTTGATATTGAAATGATAAGAGAGGTATATGAATTATACCCAAAAAAAATGGATGCAATTAGAAAGTTAATTGATCATCCATTGACTTTGGCAGAGAAAATTTTATATACTCATAATTGGGGCGGAGATGCTAAAGAAATTTATAATAGAGGAGTCTCCTATGTAGATTTCTCTCCAGATAGGGTTGCTATGCAAGATGCAACTGCTCAAATGGCTCTTTTACAATTTATGCAAGCTGGAAAAGCAAAAGTAGCGGTACCATCTACTGCTCACGCTGATCATTTAATTCAGGCAAAATTAGGAGCTGATAAAGATTTACAAGAAGGCATTAATAAAAACAATGAAGTTTTTAACTTTTTAAGTTCTGTTTGTAATAAGTATGGAATTGGATTTTGGAAACCAGGTGCAGGAATCATTCACCAAGTTGTTTTAGAAAACTATGCTTTTCCAGGAGGTATGATGATTGGAACAGATTCCCACACGGTTAACGCTGGCGGTTTAGGAATGATTGCTATTGGTGTAGGGGGTGCTGATGCTGTAGATGTCATGGCGGGTATGCCTTGGGAATTAAAATTTCCTAAACTTATAGGAGTAAAATTAACTGGAAAATTAAATGGCTGGACTTCTCCAAAAGACGTTATTTTAAAAGTTGCAGGAATCCTAACTGTAAAGGGCGGGACGGGATGTGTAGTGGAGTATTTTGGTGAAGGCGCAAAATCAATTTCTTGCACAGGTAAAGGAACTATTTGTAACATGGGAGCTGAAATAGGGGCTACTACCTCCACTTTTGGTTATGATGATTCTATGAGAAGATATTTAACTGCTACTGGTAGAGATGAAGTTGTTCAATTAGCAGATAAAATTTCTCATCACTTAACAGCAGATAAGGAAGTTTATCAAAATCCAGAAAAATATTTCGATCGAGTTATTGAAATAAACTTAGATGAGTTAACTCCTCATTTAAATGGCCCGTTCACACCTGATTTAGCAACACCAGTTTCTAAAATGAAAGAAGCTGCTAAGCAAAATGATTGGCCAACTAAAATTGAATGGGCATTAATAGGGTCGTGCACCAATTCTTCCTATGAGGATTTAACCAGAGCAGCATCAATTGTAGAAGATGCAGTTAATAAAGGGTTGGAAGCAAAAGCTATTTTAGGAATTAATCCAGGTTCAGAACAAGTAAGATATACTGCAGAAAGAGATGGATTAATTGATACATTTAAAAAGTTTGAAACAACTAAGATATTCACCAATGCCTGTGGGCCATGTATAGGTCAATGGGATAGACCCGGAGCTGAGAAAGAAGAAGTAAACTCTATAGTTCATTCTTTTAATAGAAACTTTAGAAAAAGAGCAGATGGTAATCCAAATACTATGGCATTTGTTACCTCTCCTGAAATGGTCGCCGCAGTTGCTATTTCAGGAAAATTAGATTTTAATCCTTTAATGGATTCTTTATTAAATAAAAATGGAGATCAAGTTTTTCTTTCCGAGCCTAAAGGACAAGAGCTGCCAAAAAATGGATTTGATGTAGAAGATAACGGCTATCAGGCTCCAGCAGAAGATGGTAGTGATATTGAAGTTATTGTAAGTCCCAAATCTGAAAGGTTACAATTATTAAACCCATTTGAATCATGGAATGGTGAAAATATTTTAGGTGCAAAACTTCTTATCAAAGTAAAAGGTAAATGTACAACAGATCATATCTCTATGGCAGGCCCTTGGTTAAGATTTAGAGGACACCTTGATAACATTTCTAATAATTGTTTAATTGGAGCTATAAATGCTTTTAGTGGAGAAACTAATTCAGTAACTAATCAACTTACTGGAGTCAAAGGGGCGGTACCTGCTACAGCTAGAGCATATAAAACTGCTGGTGTTCCTTCGATAGTAGTAGGAGACCACAACTATGGTGAGGGTTCATCTAGAGAACATGCAGCAATGGAACCTCGACATTTGGGTGTTATAGCTGTAATTGTAAAATCTTTTGCTAGAATTCATGAAACTAACCTAAAAAAACAAGGCATGTTAGGACTAACCTTTGATATAGAAAGTGATTTCGATATTATTAAAGAAGACGATACTTTTAGCTTTATAGATTTGGAAGATTTTGCTCCAAAAAAAAGTTTGTCACTTCAAATAAATCATAGTGATGGAACTCAAGACATAATTGCACTTAATCATACCTATAATAAGCAACAAATTGAATGGTTTAAATATGGTTCTGCATTAAACCTAATTAAGACAAATCAATAATGTCTTTAAAAGAAGGTATTTGGGCAGTCTTTTTTTTCTTTATCTCTTTTATTAACTACGAATTTATTGGTCAAATAAAAGAAATTGACAGCACAAATCATGACCAATTATTTTCTTATTGGACTAATTCTTTATATCAGGGAGATAGAAATGTAATAAATCTGACCTGTCCACCCTTAGATACTGTAAGAATTGCAGTTATTGGTTTAGGTAACCGTGGTCAAATGGCTTTAGAAAGGTTGCCAAAAATAAAAGGGGTAAAAGTAATAGCTATAGCAGATATTGATTCAAATAAAGTAAATAGCTCTTTCCATAAATATTTTGAACAATTCGAATTCTTTAAGCCAGATAGATATTACTTAGAAAATGATTGGAAAGAAATATGTAAAAGGACTGATATTGATTTAATCTATGTATGTACACATTGGGATTTACATACTCCTATAGCTGTTTATGCGATGGAAAATAATAAACATGTGGCAGTAGAAGTACCAGCGGCTTTAACTGTAAAAGAATGCTGGAACTTAGTAAAAACTTCAGAAAAAACAAGAAAACATTGTATTCAACTAGAAAATTGCATGTATGATTTTTTTGAAATTTCTGTTTTAAATATGGCTCAGAATAATAAGTTTGGAGAGCTAGTGCATGCTGAAGGAGCATATATACATGATTTAAGATCTTTAAACTTTAGTAAAACATATTATTGGGACTTTTGGCGTTTGAGAAATTTGCAAAAAACAGATGGTAATACGTATCCAACTCATGGCTTAGGTCCTCTTGCACATTTACTAAACATTCATAGAGGCGATAGAATGACTTATTTAGTTTCTATGTCTAGTAAAGAATTTGGCCTTTCTAAGTACTCTAATGAAAAATTATCAGCTGAAAATGTCTGGAAAGGTGAAACTTTTACTAAGGGAGACATGAATACAACTCTTATACGAACTTATAAAGGAAAAACAATTATGCTACAGCATGATGTTACTAGTCCTAGACCTTATTCAAGAATTTTCACTGTAAGTGGAACAGATGGGTTTGTTCAAAAATATCCTATAAATTCGATGTCTTTTTCCCCCCAGTCTCATAGAACATTAAATGGTGATCAAATAAGTGATACTATTTTAAAGTATGAACCTTCTGCTATTAAAAATATCAAACAAAAAGCCAAAGATATTGGAGGTCATGGAGGTATGGATTATATAATGGATTATAGATTGATATATTGCCTTCAAAATGGATTGCCATTGGATCAAGATGTCTATGATGCAGCTGAATGGTCTTCTATAGTTGAACTATCAAAAAAATCCACTAAAAAAGGCAGTATCCCTATAAATATACCTGACTTTACAAAAGGCAATTGGAATAAGGTAAATAAAGTGACCTATTTTCTAAAGTGATATTAAAGTTTATCTACTTTAATATTTAATGTTACTAAAGATAATTCATCATCAATAGGATTGTACAGATAATCAATTTTATTTTTAGATTTCATTGCCATAATAATAACGCCGAGACCTGCTCCTCCTTTTTTAGATATTTTACCATTGGTCAGAGTTTCTAAATAAATTGATTTTAGTCCTATTTTGTCAAGAGTGTTGAGATGATCAATATTATTTGATAAAGATGCAATGTGATTTTTATCAATTAGGTTGGAGAAGGAACATATAAAATATTCATTAAAAACAGAAATATTGAAAAAGTAATGTTGTATACCTTCTTTAGAAAAAGCCCCATGATTTTTGATGTTTTGAAGACCTTCTATAAGAACATTAAAGATTATTTTAATATTTTTTTTTGCTGCACCAATATCAAATAAATAATTTTCCGTGCTTTCACAAATTTCAGATATTTTATCTGAGTCTAGTTCTCCAAAGTGAGATATACAAATATTCCCGTTTTTATTTTTAATAGACTCTTTAGAGCTATTAAATACATTTTCTATAGATTTCAACAAACCCATCTAGACTTTAAATTTAGGTAAATTTACATTATGATTTATGTTAAAAAATTAATATTTACCTTTTATAGATATTTAGGATTTTTTTAATATCATTCTTCAGAGTTATATCATTACTTGAATTAAAAGAAAAATTTAGATTATTTAAAATTCTTTTAGTAATATGAGAAAATGGACAGGGTACATAATAATATTTATTTTCGATTACATTTATTTGTTGGATAAAGTCTTTAATATCTTCCTTTTTTAATATGACCCCTTGACTAAAAGGATTAATGTAAAACATGACATCTTCTACATGATAGTTATGGCTATCTAAAATGGATTTTTTTTCATTCAAAAACCCAACAATAAAATGATTGGGTAAATTTATACCCATAATAGGTAAATTCAACTGTCGAGCAATTTCTATATATAAAATTGAATTTGATAATGGATTTCCCTTTTTATTTTGTAATAATTTTCCTATCGATGAGTTTTCTGGAGAGTGATAATTTCGTTTATCTCCTTGAAATTGATAATCGTCATAAAGTACATCATTTATAACATTAACTTTTTCAAGATTGGTCATTTTTTGATGAAGACCCTTTGAAACTTCCCTTACAATTTCTGAAATTTCTTTTTGAATAAAATTGTTTGTAATATTTGGAAAAAAATACTGATCTAATTGTATAGCTCCATCGATTAACTTTACCGGATGTTGAATCCATTTTTTGTGAGAAATTAAGATGTCTTTCAGTTTTATTTCATGAGTTAAATCCTTAATTCTACTTTTAACAATCGAATTTAACTCATTTTCAAAATTCGCATTTTCTAGTTGGGGAATGCATTCTTTCCCTAATTCAAGTAATTGATTTTTAACTTGCTTATATATTTTCAGATCAGGATCATCTAATAAACTAACAAGTGCACTAATTTGTTTAGCATTTTTCATCAAATAGTATAACGTAAATTATCAATAAAGGTTTTAAGAAGATAATTTTAAATTCTTGATAAAATTATATTCACTAAGTTTTCTACTGCTTTTTTGTAATCTTTAGAAAATGTATTAGAAAATCTATTTCCGATAACTGCGCAAATAGTTACAGCATGGTGCCCAAGTAGGGCACTAAGACCATACAGTGCAGAGGTTTCCATTTCAAAATTTAAAATTTTATGTTTTTTGTACTCAAATCTATTTAGGTACTCATTCATGTCTGGAAGTTTAGTAGACAGTCTTAAAGATCGTCCTTGTGGACCATAAAACCCGTTGGCTGTGGCCGTAATCCCTTGGTGCATTCCTTTCCCCATTTTTTTAGAAAGGAATTCGCTTGCTTTGACAAAATAAGGTTGATTTGCATTAATTGGCCAAGGAATTTGTTGTAAAAAAGCTTTTTGAAGAGCTAACTCATCTAAATTATATTGTGGATTATAAAATGCTAAAAGCCCATCAAATCCAAGTCCGTAAGTAGATAAAACAAATTCGTCAACAGGAATTTCTTTCTGCAATCCACCGCATGTACCTATTCGAACTAGATTTAATGAGGTATGTTCATTTTTGATTTTCTTGTTCTTAAAATCAATATTTACTAAAGCGTCTAACTCATTAACTACTATATCAATATTATCACAACCAATTCCAGTAGAAATGACTGAAACTCTTTTATTATTTAAAAGTCCAGTATGGGTAACAAATTCTCTTTTTTCTCTTTTTATTTCTATTCTATCAAAATATTTTGAAATTGTTGGAACACGTTCTTGATCTCCTACAAGAATAATAGTTAAACCAATTTCGTTGGGTTCTAGATCTAAGTGATAAATCCTACCTTTATCTGTTATAATTAGCTCAGTAGCCGGAATAGTCTCGTTAGATGATCTTATTTCTTGCTGCATCACTTAAATTTATGTAAAAAATTAGAGTTACGGATCTATAGAACTAAAAACTTTTTTCAAAATCTCAGATGTTCTTTGAAGAGGATTCTTTCTAATTTCTTTCTCTTGAATAGCTACTAATTTAAATAATCCATGAATAGCTCTTTCAGTAACATATTTATTTAAATCTGTTTCCACTTTTTCTTTGCCGCTTATTCTTGTTGATTGATTGTATTTGGTTACAAGTGGAGACCAATAGGTGGTTAGTTGTTCTTTATCAATAGCCTTTTTTACTTCCGGGAAAAATAATGAATAAAGTTGAGAGTTCGTTTGTGTTTTTAAAAATACTGTAGCAGCATTATCTGCACCATTTAAAATTTTAAATCCATCTGAAAGGCTCATATTTTTAATGGCATTTACAAAAATTGGAGCAGCAGTTTTACAGGCTTCTTCGGCTGCTTCGTTTAATGTTTGTTCAAATTTTTCCACTTTTCTATCTAATCCCCATTGCATTGCTTTGTCTCTGACACTCTTAGCCTCTTCAGGGAAAGGGATTCTAATCAAATCATTTTTTAAAAATCCTCCTATAGCTGAAGCTTTTTCAGTACTTTTTTCAACACCCAAATACAAAGCCTCTTTAAGTCCTTTAATTACTTCATCATTACTTAAAATATTATTAGTTGGTTTTTTTTCAGTAGGAAGTTTAGTCTTGATTTCTTTGGAAATCTTATTAATATTTATTTGACAATAAATAGAATTAACGAAAAAAATAGATATTAAAATAGTAATAAAATTGGTTTTATTTTTTTTCATAATTTTTTTATTTGAATATATTAAAAAAATTGCCAAACTATTTCCTAAAATGCAAAACTTAATTTATAATTTAACAAAGTGAATTGTACTGTAATTTCCATAGGAGACGAATTATTAATAGGCCAGACTATCAACACTAATGCATCTTGGATTGGGGAACAGCTAAATAACTTAGGTCTTTCTATCACCAATGGAGTTGTTATTTCAGACGATAAAAAAGAGATTATAAATGCATTATATAATGCTTCTTTAAGATCCGATTTAGTTTTAATTACTGGAGGATTAGGCCCTACTAAAGACGATATTACCAAGCATACTCTTTGTGAATATTTTAATACTAATCTTGAATTAAATAAGGAAGTGGAAAGAAAAATAGTTGAATATTTTAAAAGAGTAAATAGACCTATATTAAAATCCAATAAAGACCAAGCTTTACTGCCTAAAAAATGTACTATTCTTCCAAATCCAAGAGGAACGGCAAGTGGAATGTGGTTTGAAAAAGAAGATGTAATATATATTTCTCTCCCAGGAGTTCCATATGAAATGAAAGGAATTATGCAAGAGCATGTTTTTTCAAAGTTATTATCTAAAATAGGGGGTAAAAAAGTAGTTTTAAATAAAACAATAAGAACCCATGGTATGGGAGAATCATTTTTAGCCGAAATCATTAAGTCTTGGGAAGAATATTTAGATGATAATAATATTAAACTGGCCTATTTACCCTCACCGGGAATTGTAAAGTTAAGACTTACTGCCATTGGAGTCGAAAACAAAGTTTTGGAAAATAAAATTCATACAGCTATTGAAAAATTAAAAGATTTAATACCCAATGAAATTTATGGTTATGGAAATGCTTCCATGGAAAGTGAAGTAGGAAAATTACTAATGGCGAACAAATTAACTGTTTCAACAGCTGAAAGTTGTACCGGAGGTACAGTCTCCAAGATGATTACTAATATTAGCGGAAGTTCTTCTTATTTTAATGGAAGTATAATTAGTTATAGTAATCAATCTAAAATAGATTTATTAGGTGTAGATGAAGAAATTATAAATAAAAATGGAGCCGTTTCTAAACAGGTCGCTGAACAAATGGCTATTGGAGTTAGAATAAAGCTATCTACAGATTATGGTATATCTACCACTGGAATAGCAGGCCCTAATGGAGGTACCCTAGAAAAACCAGTTGGTACGGTATGGATAGCTGTAGCTAACAGTGGTGGTGTGGTTTCTAAAAAACTAAAATTGGGTTATAATAGAGAAAGGAATATTCATGTTTCTTCAATTTCGGTTTTAAATTTATTGAGATTAGAACTAATTAAAACTTTCTAAGCCAAGAAATCATAGGAACTGGTGCTGATACTAAACCATCTACTTCATCATAATTTATAAACCCAGCTAAGGCAACTTGAAAAGCTTTATCATAAGATTTATTAAATCTCATACCAGGCATTAGAATAAAAGTAATATTACTTGTAGTTTTATCATTTATAAATCCTCTACCATATTTTGCAGTGAATGAACTATTTCCGTTGGGATTACCACCTTCGTATTCTACATATATCGAATCTTTTTTGTAGGACATCTGTTGGTTATTTGTTATAAATACCATAGAATCGAATATAAAGCTGGCTTTTCTACCAACTGGAGCTATTCCAGAAACTCCAATTACAGTAGCCATTTGCTTATTTTTATATAAGTATCTTGAATTATTATTATTTCCATTCCAACCCCAATTCCAAGAAATATTTAAAGAGTCTTCAAATGCATACAGCGCATTGTAATCGTCTTGCATTTCCTGATTAAAATACACATGATTAGAATCATAATAGTCGTATGAATACCTTTCACCTATTTCTCTCATTCCGCTCATAAAATTGGTATTATTTGATGGCCAATTTATGTGAGCTAACCCAGCAGAAAAACTAATATTAGATATTCTGTCACCAAAGGTTAAAGTTCCCCAATGTAATCCGCCAAAGGTTTGCCCTTGATTTATATAACCAGAAGATCCTAAAATACTTCCAATAGAAAAGTGAACTTTATTTTTACTGAAGACTTGTTGTTTGATAACCATTGCTATAGGACTGGCAATCCAACTTGCCATAATTCCAATAGAAGTTTTATTAGCTACACTAAAATGTACTTCAGGTCCATATACATGAATTAATGCATAATTTTCATTTTTCTTTATAGGCAAGGCATTATTAGTAAAATAGTACCTTGTTGTAAATGGACCAGATGAACGAAATTCTCCATTTTTTCTTTCGGAAATTTTTTCATTTACTTTAGTAATTGATTTAATATCAGATTTATTGATAAATAATTTACCAATTGATTTAGTTACCATTAATATTTCCCTTCCATCATCCGAAATAATCTCACCAATGTATTCTCCACCGTCATTTTTAGTAACTAAAAAAAGATTTTCTATAGTATTGGTTTCACTAATTAAAGACTGAGAACTTATATTAAAGGAAATAATATTTAGCAATATTGATATAATAATTATTCTCATTTTACAAAGTTAATCTTAAATTAAACAATACGATAAATTTAAAAACACTCCAAAAGATCTATTCATTGGAGGAATAAAGTTGGTGAAATTTTGAATAATTAGTTTTGCTTTGAATTTTTGAAATTGAATTTCAGAATCAATTCCAATTTGTAGTTTAGTATATCCTCCATAACTTAATACACCACCTAAAATCAATTTATTTTTTATGGTATAATTCATTCCTAAATATACTTTTGGCAAGTACTGAGAATTGTATCTGTAAAAAACCCCAGTATAATAATTAAAATTATGTTTTTGATAATTGATACTAGCGCTTATTTGAAAAGGGGTAATTATTAGTCTATTTACAGAATCTATTTTTGGTTTAAAATCATTTAGCCAATTATCGGAACTATCGGTATTTAAAATTTGATTTAAAGATAAACCAGAATATGTAAAATTCGTGTCGTAAGAAATTTTTTTTAAGTTATTATGAAGTAAAATAGCACCTAAATTATAAATTGCTAAATTGTATTGAAGTGCTTTTTCATAGTTTGAATTTGAAATTTCTAAATCAAATCCTAAACTATTGCCATTTTTTTGTAAAAAATCAGAAGTATTTTCTATAAAAAAAATATCAGGACTACTCATAATATTCCATTGGTAGGGATCAGTTAGATCTACATAATTATTTTCTCCAAACCGAATATTATATTCTTGATTTATACTGCCAAGAGTAATTCCTACTCTTCCAAATTTATGGAATTTTCCAAAATGAAATAAATGATGATTTCTAAGATGAAAAGCAGTTTTTGTTAATGAAATTTCTTGATTCAATTCGGAATTCCCTCTAAAAAATAAGTCAAATAAACCTTGTTCATATTGTCCTGCAGTAGTAATAATATTTTGAAAATTAACATACCAAATTTTTTCATTTATATAAAATTGTGATCCAACATTTAGATCCAATTCCAAGCCGCTTCTTTGTAATTGATTAATGGAGTTTATCTTTCCTTTGTCATTATCATTTAACTTCCCGCCAAAATAGAGTTTATTAAAAATTTTTTTATTAAGGTGTGAAGATCCAAAAGAAAATTGAGTTTGATTTATAACAACTAGTTTTTTTAAACTATCAGCACTTAGAGCGTTAATTTCATAACTAATTATACTAAATATTATAAATATTAATTTTTTCAATTGATTTCTATTTCAGTATTTAGTTCTAAATCTATTTTGTAATATAAGTTTTGAAAATCGAGTACTGGAAAATTTAAGGAGTTATCTGCACTGTTAAAAATCATTTCAAAAATGAATTTCTTTTCATTAATCAAATAATTAGTAGTAGCACTGTCTAAATGAATTTCCATATTTGATAAATTGGATTGTATTAGTAATCCACTACTATCAACACTAGCTGAAGCAATACAGTTAGAGTCAATTAAAAGGGAGTCGCCGTTTAAAAACTTAACTGATAAGCAGCAGTTAATTGGAAATTCATTTTCTATTTTAATACCAATTATAGCATGGTTGGGTTGGATATTTTCTATAATATTAAAGCTAATGGTATCTGAATACTTAAAATGATTTAAATTAAACTTAAGAGGAATTTTCAAATCTGAATTAATACTGATAGAATGAGGGCTTTTATAAAAGTCATTAAAAGCAGAATGATTTCCCAAGGGATTGGTTTCCAATTCATATTTCAAATCTATTTTTTCAGGAAATAAACTAATGATTTCTTTTAAATTAGAGTTTTGATTGGTAAAATTTATTTCAGCATTTCCGTATTGATATTGACCAGCAACTTCTACAGCTCTAGAAAGATTAATGGTTTGTCCAATAATAGGATGTTGTAAAGAAAAAGAGGCCTGATCCTTCTTAAATAAAACCTCATTTATTTTAATTTGTGCATCAACACCTACACCATTTTCTATAATAACGTTTAGTTCAGGGTCTTCAATAGTAATTGAACTAGAGGAGAAGTTTTCAGTTGCCAAAATCTCAAATTCACTGGTGTCACTAATTTTCTTATTACCAAGATATCCATAGACGGAATTTATATCTAATTCTTCTAAATTTAAATTAATAGAAAGAAAATCTTCGTTATTAAATAGGATATT
Organism: Crocinitomicaceae bacterium; assembly: GCA_002691605.1. Classification (GTDB taxonomy): domain Bacteria; phylum Bacteroidota; class Bacteroidia; order Flavobacteriales_D; family Parvicellaceae; genus MED-G20. The sequence continues at coordinate 39,595 of NZID01000005.1, read as the reverse complement.
TTGAGTATTATTTGATGAAAATCCAAACCTGATAGAGGTACTTATATTGTTGAATGAGGAATTGTTTTTAGAAAGATCAAATAGATAATTATCAAGATAAATACTTCCTTCGAATGTCTGTAAGACTCCATTGCTGCTGGGTATTTGTATAGTGTCTGTAAATTCAATTCCTAAATTATCCTGTGCAGTTGGGATCTTTAGAATTAAGTATAATTGACCATTTATATTACTCTTAATGGTATATTTCAGTTTTAAACTATTAAAATTAATTTCTTTAATTTGAACATCTCCCAAATTAAAAACTTCATTTTCATTATACGAAATTGGAATTTCAAAGCCTGGAGGAAATGCAATTCCATGAATTAGACTGGGAATTTCAAGAGTATCTCTCCAATTGAAATTTAGATTAGGAAGTAGGTCACTTTGTTCTAATTGGAGAAATTCAAAGTTATTGTTATAAATACAATGGGTTTCATCATTGCTTAAAGTTAAATGATCAACGCCTAATATTTTTGCAGCATTTATTGTATCTATACTAATTGGTAAAATATAATGACCATTCCAACTAACTTTGTGATCTCGTTTATTGCAACCTAAAAGAATGAATACTAACAGAAAAAATAAATACTTTTTTTTCACTTTTTAAAATTAACATATTTTATGTTGGATAAAATCTCAATTCAGGTATACTTTCCTTTCCATATTTTTTCTACCATTAAACGATATTCCTTTTCTTTTTTATTGTTTTTAGCTATGTAAATAGTATTTCCCTTAATTTCTTCAGGCATGAATTCTTGTTGGTGTAATTCATTTTTATGGTCATGACTGTATTGGTAATTTTCTCCATAATTTAATTCCTTCATAAGAGCAGTTGGCGAATTTCTTAAATGTAAAGGAACACTTAAATCTCCCAATTCTCTTGCTAAAGATTGTGCTTTATTAATTGCTAGGTAAGAGGAATTACTTTTGGGTGACATTGCAAGATATATAGCACATTGAGATAATACAATCCTTCCTTCTGGCCATCCAATCTTATCAATAGCTTCAAAACAATTATTAGCCATTATAAGTGCAGTTGGATTGGCCATTCCAATGTCTTCAGAAGCTGCAATAATCATTCTTCTAGCTATAAATTTGGGATCTTCATTTCCCTCTACCATTCTAGCGAGCCAATACACTGCAGCATTAGGATCACTTCCTCTTATAGATTTAATAAATGCAGATATAATATCATAATGTATTTCCCCCTTTTTATCATATTGCGCTAAATTTTGTTGAATGGAATTTTGCACTAATTCATTGTCAATTTCCTTTTGGTCGGGATCTAAATTTTGGACAACTAGTTCAAAAGCATTTAATAATTTTCTTGCATCTCCACCAGAAATTCTAATTAAGGCTTCAGTTTCTTTTAAAGTGGGATTTATTTTTTGAATATACTGGTCATTTATTGCACATTCTAAAAACTTTAATAAATCATTTTGATTATGATTTTTTAATACAAAAACTTGAGCTCTGGATCTTAATGCTGGAATTACTTCAAAAGATGGGTTTTCAGTTGTTGCACCAATTAAGGTTATAAGTCCTTTTTCTACTGCTGATAGTAAGGCATCCTGTTGAGATTTACTAAATCTATGAATTTCATCAATAAATAACAAAGCATTTCCTTTACCGAATATTCCTTGATTTTTAACATTTTCAATAATTTTTCTGATATCTTTTACACCTGAGCTTATCGCAGATAGAGAATAAAAAGGTCTATCTAATTCATTTGCAATTATTTCAGCTAAAGTTGTTTTCCCTACGCCTGGAGGCCCCCATAGAATCATTGAGGGAATAGCTCCATTTCTGACAGCCTTTTTAATAGGTCCATTTTCACCAATTAAGTGTTTTTGACCAATGAAATTATCAAATGATTTAGGTCTTATTCTTTCTGCTAAAGGAATTAATGGATGATCCATTTTTTTTGTTATAAATATATTCAATTTTAATGTCGATATGTTTATAAATTTTTTACGAGTTTTACTTATTGATTTTTATTTAATCGATTTTTGATTCAAATAATTTAATATGCATTATCACTTTATTGCAATTGGTGGAAGCGCTATGCATAATTTAGCTATTGCACTTCACTTAAAAGGAGAGAAGGTAACAGGGTCAGATGACGAAATATTCAGCCCATCAAAAGAAAGATTGTCAAAATATGGTATACTTCCTATGCAAACTGGATGGAATACCGAAAATGTTACTAGTAGTATAGATACGATAATTTTAGGAATGCATGCAAGAGTTGATAATCCTGAGTTATTGAAAGCAAAGGAATTAAATATTCCAATATTCTCTTATCCTGAATTTATTTATGAGCAAACTAAAAATCAGATAAGAGTTGTTATAGGTGGAAGCCATGGAAAGACCTCCATAACCAGTATGATTCTTCATGTATTATCTAAACAAAATATTGATCATAATTATATGGTTGGTGCACAATTAGAGGGCTTTGAATGCATGGTTAAATTATCTAATGATGTTGAAATTGCCATAATTGAAGGAGACGAATATTTATCTTCTCCAATAGATAGACGACCTAAATTCCATTTGTATAGACCTAATATTGCAGTAATTAGCGGAATTGCTTGGGATCATATCAATGTCTTTCCCTCTTTTGAAAACTATGTAGATCAGTTTAATATTTTCGCTAATAAAATTGATCAAAATGGATATTTGATTTATTGTCAAGAGGATAAAGAACTTATGAAGATGGTACAATCAAATTCGTACAATTGTAAGCTAATCCCTTATAATACTCTCCCTCACGAAATCCAAAATAACATTACTTACTTAACTCCAAATAATCAATTCAAATATCCTATAGAAATATTTGGCAATCATAATTTACAAAATCTTAAAGCAGCACAAATTGTTTGCGAAAAATTAGGTGTAAATCCAGAAAAATTTTATCTATCAATAGCAGATTTTAAAGGAGCTTCAAAGAGAATGGAATTGGTAATTAAAAATCAAAATTTTTCTTTTTATAAAGATTTTGCTCATTCTCCATCTAAATTAAAAGCAACTACCTTGGCTTTGAAAAAACAATTTCCAAAAAGAACTTTAATTGCATGTATGGAGTTACATACTTTTAGTAGCTTAAATTTAGATTTTTTAAAGCTTTATAAAAACACTATGAGCGCTGCTGATACAGCCTATGTGTATTTTAATAAGGACACTATCAGACATAAAAGACTTGATGACTTATCTAAAAATGATGTTTACAATGCATTTGATAGTTCTAATCTCAAGGTCTTTACATCATCCAAGGATCTTGAAAAAGAATTATATTCGAAAAAATGGTTAAATAGTAATTTGCTTATGATGAGTAGTGGTAATTTTGATGGTTTAGATTTTAAAGAATTGGGTAAAAAATTATTAAAATAGATTCTTAAAAAGATTTTTTAAAAAACCAATTAGTATTGTAAAAATCATGCCAGTGAAAAGAAAAGAAAATAAACTTATAGGAAATACTTTAGCAGGCTGTAATAGGTCATTTATATTATCTTGTTGCATTTCAATTAAATCTTCAGCAGACTTACCATCATAGTAATTTGGGTTTTTTTGAATTTTATGTTTTGCATCAAAAAATGTTTCGTGTGTTTCAGTTAGATAAATAAGTGAGGACCGTTTATTTTCTAAGAGCTTAGGATTAATCCATTTATGATAAGAATAATAATATCCACTTATAAATATGGAAAATAAAATACTGATAAATAATCCAATTTTAAAATTTTGAATTCTAGAAAATGACGAGTTGTGAAAATTAATTGCTAAAAAAATAGCAACTATAAGAACCAAAGAGTGGAAAATAAAGCTGTAAAGACTTTTTTGTAAATCTAAATCTTCAATAAGAGTGTTAAAAAAATATTCAAAAGTAATAGAGACTAAAATGGCTAATCCTGTAATCTTTAGATTTCTCAAATCAAATAATTAACCATTCATAGAAACTAAAAACTCTTCATTTGTTTTGGTGGATCTTAATCTATCTTTCATAAATTCCATTGCTTCAATTGGGTTCATATCCGCTAAATGTTTTCTTAGAATCCAAACTCTCTGTAGTGTCTCTTTATCCATTAATAAATCTTCTCTCCGTGTTCCAGAAGTAAGAATATCAATTGATGGGAAAATTCTTCTATTAGAAATTTTTCTATCTAACTGAAGTTCCATATTACCAGTTCCTTTAAATTCTTCAAATATAACTTCATCCATTTTCGAACCAGTTTCTGTTAGTGCAGTTGCTAAAATAGTGAGAGAACCCCCATTTTCGATTTTTCTTGCTGCTCCAAAAAATCTTTTTGGTTTATGTAAAGCATTGGCATCTACACCACCGGTTAAAACCTTTCCAGATGCAGGCATTACCGTATTATAAGCTCTGGCTAATCTTGTAATAGAGTCTAATAAAATGCAGACATCGTGTCCACATTCTACTAATCTTTTGGCTTTTTGTAGGACAATATTAGCAACTTTCACATGTCTATCAGCAGGTTCATCAAATGTGGAGGCAATTACTTCTGCTTTTACGCTTCTTTGCATATCGGTAACTTCTTCGGGTCGTTCATCAATTAATAAAACCATTAAGTAAGTTTCAGGATGGTTAGCTGCTATAGCATTTGCTACATCTTTTAATAGAACAGTTTTTCCAGTTTTGGGCTGAGCTACAATCATTCCTCTTTGACCTTTTCCAATGGGTGAAAATAAATCCATTACCCTTGTAGATATAGATTCGTTAGTATGACCTGTTAATTTGAACTTTTCTGAGGGAAATAAGGGTGTTAACGATTCAAAAGGTACTCTATCTCTGATGTATTCTGGATCTCTCCCATTTATTTTATCCACTTCAACTAATGGAAAATAACGCTCTCCATATTTGGGAGGTCTTACAATTCCTTTTATTGTATCTCCAGTTTTAAGCCCAAAGAATTTGACTTGTGATTGAGATACATACACATCATCTGGTGATGATAAATAATGAAAGTCTGCAGATCTTAAAAAACCGTAACCATCTTGCATTAATTCCAAAACACCTTCACTGATAACAATTCCTTTAAAGTCGTATTCATAATCTTCTCTTTTATTATTTTTTTCATTACTACGATCATTTCTGTTATTATTTCGATCATTTCTGTTGTTATTTCGATCATTTCTGTTGTTATTTCGATCGTTACTTTTGACTTCTCTTTCTTGATTGTTAGGTCTTTTAGTGGTGTTGGAATTATCACCGGAATCTTTATATTTTTCAGGTTGAGGTTTTCTATTATTATTGTTATGAGGTTTTTTAAGTTTCTCTTTTTCGGTACTCTCAGAAGTTGGTTTTAACGCTTGTTCGTCAAGAATTTTATAAACCAATTCTTGCTTTTTGAGTTTGTCTGATTTTTGAATATTTAGTTTGTCTGCAATTTCTCTGAGTTCTGAAACTTTTTTGTTATTTAGTTTTTCTATATCGTACATCTGATTAGATTGATTGAATTATATAATAAAGTGTTTTTTGTTGTAATTTTTCTTAAGAAATAAAGTAGAAATAATGGTCGAAAGACAGTTCAAATATAGTAAAGTAAATTAGTTAAAAAAATTTTTTGGCTTGATCTTAATAACTATTAATGTAATAAGTTATAATTTTAGATCATTAAAAAAATAATGATAAGATGATTCAAAGAATACAAACAGTATACATTTTACTTTTTTTCATATGCTTATTTACAGCTTCTTTAGCTCCTTTTGCAAAATTTTCTTCTTTGGAAGATAATGTTTACTGCCTTTATGCTACGGGTTGGGTGAGTGAATCTTCATTAGATCAGTTTCACAAATATCCTTTTTATTTAAGCTATTTAATAAGTATTTCTTTTGCAATATTGATGTTGGTAAATTATAAAAAAAGATCTAAGCAACTTCGATATGGAAAAATTTGTTATTTGTTTGTTCTTTTATCCTTAGTGATTATGTTTCTAGAATTTAATAATGGGTTGAGCATTTTTAAAATTACTAAAAACATAGTATATTCTTACAGTATGTATTTACTAGTTGCTTCATTACCCTTAATTTTTCTTGCAAACAGGGCCATAAAAAAAGACGATCAATTAGTTAAATCCGTTGATAGATTAAGATAATTTTCTCTTTCTTATTAATTCAATAACTTCTAAATTTTCTATAGTTTTTTCAGTGATTTCCATTCTTAAAATAGTCCTTACTTTATGAAATCCAATTATTCCAGAAGCACCAGGATTAATATAGAGTAATTTGTATTTTTTATCATATGCAACTTTACAAATATGAGAATGACCACAAACTAAAATAGAAGGATTATAACTGATAATTTTATTTTGACAATTACTGTAGTAATTACCTAGTTTTCCAGCTATATGAGTCATCATTATCTTTTGATTATTTAATTCAAAATATATATCTTCTGGAAATTCTTGTCTTATTTCATTATTATCAATATTCCCGTAAACAGCTTTTAGAGGGGTAATTTTATTTAATTTGTCAGTGACATCTAAATTACCAATATCGCCAGCATGCCAAATCTCGTCACAAGATGAAAAATATCTTTCATAAGCATCATCCCAATATCCATGGGTGTCAGAAATTATTCCAATTCTTTTAGTCAAAATTATGTAATAAGTTACAATTAGTTAATTTCAAGTAAATATTACAATTTATGAATTCAAAATTATTAAGTTCAATATATTTGATGTTGGTATTGCCATTTGGAAACCATTTATATCAAGAAAATAAAAATTTGCAAAAGACTATGGAAGATTTAAATTTAGAAACTATTTACTTCGGAGCGGGCTGTTTTTGGTGTGTAGAAGCCGTTTTTCAACAGTTAGAAGGTGTTATTGAGGTAATTCCAGGATATTGCGGAGGATTTACCAAAAACCCAACTTACAGCGAAGTTTGCTCAGGGAAATCTGGCCATGTTGAAGTTGCTAAAATAACTTTTGATGTAAGTAAAGTAACATTAGATCATTTGTTAGAAGTATTTTGGAAAACTCATGATCCAACAACATTGAACAGACAAGGAAATGATATTGGAACTCAATACAGATCAGCTATTTTTTATGAAAATGAAGCGCAAAAAAATACTGCTTTAAAATATAAGCAAGAACTTATCAAAAATAAATTTTGGGATAACACAATAGTTACTGAAATTTTAAATATCGATACTTTTTATCCCGCCGAAAATTACCATCATAACTATTACGAAAACAATAAAAATCAAGGATATTGTAAGTATGTTATTCAACCAAAATTAGAAAAATATAAAAAAATATTCTCTTCTAAATAGAACAATAAATAAAGTTAACTTTACATTTAATTTTATCAATTTTCTTGTGGAATGATTAGTATTTTAGCTATTAAAAATAAATTAAGTTTAGCGGTTTCAAGTTATTTTAGTTTAGATCCTTCGCAAGCTGCAATTACAATTGAGAATACTAAAAAAGATTTTGAAGGAGATCTAACAATAGTGGTCTTTTCACTTTCAAAATATAGCAAGAAATCACCAGAAGAAACAGCTCATGCATTAGGAAGCCATTTGCTTAAAAATCTTGAATTTTTTTATGATTTTAATGTAGTAAAAGGATTTTTAAATCTTTCTTTAAAATCAAATTATTGGTTAAAACTATTTAATACATGGATTGAAGAAGAAAATTATGGATTTAATAACAAATCAACAGGAGAGCTTTATATGGTGGAATATTCATCTCCAAATACAAATAAGCCTTTACATCTTGGTCATTTAAGAAATATTTTTCTTGGTGATAGCGTAGTTGCTTTATTGAAAGCAGTTGGACACCAAGTCGTTAAAACACAAATTATTAATGATAGAGGCATTCATATTTGCAAATCCATGGTTGCATGGGAAAAATACGGAGATGGCGAAACTCCGTTATCGTCTAAAATAAAAGGGGATCACCTTGTAGGAAAATATTATGTAGAGTTTGATAAAGTATATAAATCTGAAATTACCAATATGATTAATAATGGTATTGATGAAAAACAGGCAAAATCTAATGCTCCTATTTTATTAGAGGCTCAGAGAATGTTAGTCAAATGGGAAAACGGTGATAAAAAGGTGCGCAACCTATGGAAGAAAATGAATAACTGGGTTTATGAAGGGTTCAATTTAACTTATAAAAGTTTACAGGTATCTTTTGATAAATTGTATTATGAATCTGACACTTACCAGGTAGGAAAACAAATTGTCAAAAAAGGCGCTAAAGATCGTATATTTTATCAGAAAAAAGATCATTCAATTTGGTGCGACTTATCTTCTGAAAACATGGATGATAAACTCTTGTCAAGATCTGATGGTACTTCAGTTTACATGACTCAGGATATAGGCACCGCTGTACAAAGATTCAAAGATTTTCCAAAACTTTCTGGAGTTATATATACTGTAGGCAATGAGCAAAATCACCATTTCAAGGTTTTATTTAAAATATTAGAAAAATTGAATCTTTCCTGGGCAAAGAATTGTTATCATCTTTCTTATGGAATGGTAGAACTTCCAGATGGAAAAATGAAATCTAGAGAAGGAAATGTTGTAGATGCAGATGAACTGTTGACTTCTGTGATTAGTGAAGCAAGAATCTTAACTTCTCAAAGAGGTTTTTTAGAAGAGTTATCGGAGAAAGAGGTGAAAGAAATTTGTCAAAAAATAGGATTATCAGGAATTAAATATTTTTTATTAAAAGTAGATCCCAAGAAAAAAATATCTTTTAATTCCAAGGAAACAATTGACTTAACGGGCCATACTGGACCGTTTATTCAATATACATTTGTGAGGATTATCAGCTTATTAAATAAGTTAGAAGATCAAAAAAATATGGATTATGATATTGAAAGTGTGATATTATCTCCTAAAGAAATTGGAGTTATAAAGTCCATATCAAATTTCCCATTTGTGTTAGAACAATCTGCTAAACAGTTAGCTCCTTATTTACTAGCTAACTATTTATACACCCTAGTTAAATCTTATAATTCTTTTTATCAAGACAACCCAATAATCGCTGAAGAGAATGTAGATCAAAGAAAATTTAGAGTACAGTTATCTAGACTTACTTCCGATATAATAAAGGGAGGCATGAAAATTTTAGGAATACAAATGCCCAAAAGGATGTAAAATGATTATTTTTTTGAAAAGGTCTTTCTTTCTTTAATTCTAGCTGATTTACCTGTTCTTTCCCTAAGATAAAACAACCTAGATCTTCTAACAGCACCTTCTTTATTTACAATAATTTTTTCTAAAGATGGAGACGCTAAGGGAAAAATTCTTTCAACACCAGTTCCACCAGACATTTTTCTGATAGTAAATGTTTCAGTAGTTCCTGAACCTCTTCTTTGAATAACAGTTCCTTGAAAAGACTGAAGTCTTTCTTTATTTCCTTCTTTAATTTTATAAGTTACAGTTATAGTATCACCAGAGCTAAAAGAGGGCCACTGTTTCATTTCGTTGATTTCACTTGAAATTTCTTTGATTCTATCCATGAGTCTTAATTTAAGGATTGCAATATTACAAAGAATTATTTTAATTTAATTAAAAGAATCTTTTAATTTTTTTCCTTTTGTTGATCCCCCAATAAGGGTCTTTTATTTTGAGTATTTTCAATAGCTTTTTTTTCTCGCCATTTTTCAATAGCTTTAAAGTCACCTGATGTTAATATTTTAGGGACTTCCCATCCATTAAAAATTGATGGTCTTGTATAAACTGGAGGTGCCAAAAGATCATCTTGAAAAGAATCAGTTAAGGCAGAAGTTTCATTATTTAGAACTCCAGGAATTAACCTAATTATTGCGTCGCAAAGCACTGCTGCTGGTAATTCTCCACCAGAAAGAACATAGTCTCCAATGGTAATTTCTTTGGTAATTAAATAATCTCTCACTCTTTGATCGATTCCTTTGTAGTGTCCACAAAGAATTAAAATATTTTTTTTTAAGGACAATTGATTAGTAGAATTTTGGTTTAATTGATCTCCATCTGGTGTCATAAATATAATTTCATCATAGGATACTTTTTTCTGTAAATATTGTATGCAGTTATAAATAGGTTCAATACTTAATACCATACCTGCACCACCTCCAAATGCATAATCGTCAATACTTTTTTGTTTATGTGTACTGAAATCTCTGAGATTATGAATATTTATTTCAACTAATTTTTTTTCTTGAGCTCTTTTTACTATAGAATCGTTAAATGGACTTACTAATAAAGAAGGAATAGCAGTTATGATATCTATTCTCATAACTAATTCAAAATTATTTTTTGATTATCATAACCAAGAGATATATTTTCTGGTAATGTTTTTTCTATTTCAGAATGCAATCCCATAAAGTGTGAAATATGAGTTAATACTGCTTTCTTGGGTTGTAACTCTTGAATTAATTCTACAGCTTCTTCTAAATTAAAATGAGATAAATGTTTCTTTAATCTTAAGGCATTCAGAATTAAAAGATCTAAGTTTTTAAGTTTATTTTTTTCATTTTCATCAATAGTTTTCGCATCGGTAATGTAAGCAAAATTATCAATTCTATATCCTAAAACTGGCAATTTATGATGCAATACTTCTATAGGCTCAATTTCTATTTTTTTATTAATTAAAAACCTTTCCTTCGAAATTTCATTTCTGTTTATTTTTGGAATTCCTGGGTATTGGAACTTCGGATCAAATATGTAATGGAATTCTCTTTTGAGAGCTGTGAAAACTTGATTATTACAGTATATTTCAATAGGTTTATTCTGAATAAAATTAAATGGTCTTACATCATCTAAACCAGCAACATGATCTTTGTGCTCATGGGTAAAAAGAATCGCATCTAAAGTACTCACATTATTATTAATCATTTGCTGCCTAAAGTCAGGACCAGTATCAATAACAATAGATTGATTTTTATAATAAATATGAATTGAGGATCTTAATCTATTGTCTTTAGGGTTGGAGGATTTACAAACTTCACAATCACATCCAATAACAGGCACGCCTTGAGATGTTCCAGAACCTGTTATAGTAATTTCCATTTTTAGTTAGAGTTAGATATAATAGATCTTATTTTACCTAAAGTATAATCGACTTCTTCTTTTGAATTATATCGACTAAAGGAAAATCTTACAGATTGATAATTTTCTTGATCAGGTAATTCTGCTAAAACATGAGAACCTTTATTGGAACCTGAAGAGCAAGCACTTCCTCCAGATGAAGCTATTCCATGAATATCTAGGCTAAAGAGTAGCATAGAATTGCATATATCCTTAGGAAATCTAACACTTAAAACCGTGTAAAGACTTTTTTCTTTTTGAACTTCTCCATTAAATTTTATTCTTGAATCTATTTTAATTAATTCGTCTTTGAGATAGTTTTTTAATTCGCTAACTTGTTTTTGGTGATCTTCAATTTCTGTAAATGCCAATTCCATAGCTTTGCCCAAACCTATAATTCCATATAAATTTTCTGTGCCACCTCTATGACTTCTTTCCTGAGATCCACCTGTAATTATAGGGTTTAGATTTAAGTTTTTATTAACATATAAAAATCCTATCCCTTTTGGACCATGAAATTTATGAGCTGAACACACTAAAAAATCAATTTTCAATTTTTTAACATCAAAATAGTAGTGTCCCATTGTTTGTACTGTATCTGAATGAAAAAATACATGATCGTATTCGCCACATAACCAAGCCACTTCTTCAATGGGGAGTAATGTTCCAATTTCGTTGTTGGCATGCATTAAAGAAACCAATGTTTTAGTATTATTTTGAAGTAGTTTTTTTAATTGATTAATGGATGGGTTTCCGAACTCATCTGTATCTAAGTATACTAATTCAATATTATGAGATTCTTTTAAGCATTCTGCAGTGTGTCCTACGGCATGATGTTCAATTTTACTGGTAATAATTCTTTGAACTTTTAAATCAGTTACTGCACATCTTAAGGCCATATTATCTGCTTCTGTACCACCTGAAGTGAAGATGATTTCATTATTTTCTGCGCCTATAAAATTGGCAATTTTTTTTCTGCTAATTTCTATTGCATTTCTAGTTTTTCTTCCAAAAGAGTGAGTGCTTGAAGGATTACCAAAGTAGGTATGTAAGTAAGGTTTAATTTCCTCAATTACTTCCTTTGCCATTGGGGTTGTTGCTGCGTTATCAAAATAAACTTTCATAAGAATATTCAAATATAATTAAATCAAACTTTGGAGTTCACTTATAAATCTTTCTGCTAATTCATTAGCTTTATGCGCATTTGTACTTTCTGCATAAATTCTAATTATTGGTTCTGTGTTTGACTTTCTCATATGAACCCATCCCTCATCAAAATCTAATTTAAGTCCATCGACTTGATTTTGTTTTATTTCCTTATATTTTTTAGACATTTTATTTAAAATGGTATCTATATTAACTGTTGAATTTAGTTTTAATTTATTTTTACTTATGGTGTAGCTAGGAAATGATTGTTTAAGTTCGCTCATTTTCAAGTTCATTTTAGCAAAATAGGTTAAGAATAAAGCAATTCCAACAAGGGCATCTCTTCCGTAATGTAGTTCGGGTAAAATAACTCCACCATTACCTTCTCCTCCTATAATCGCATTTTGTTTTTTCATCATCTCTACCACATTAACTTCACCTACTGCAGAAGCAAAATATTCACCACCATTCTTTTTCGTAATATCACTTAATGCTCTAGTTGACGATAAGTTCGATACTGTATTGCCTTGTTTTGATTTAGTAACGTGATCAGCTACTGCAACTAAAGTGTATTCTTCCCCAAATACTTCTCCATTTTCACAAACAAAAGCGAGTCTATCAACATCTGGATCTACAATAATACCAATATCTGCTTTTTCAATTTGAACTTTATCTATAAGATCTTTTAAATGCTCAGGTAATGGTTCGGGATTATGAGGAAAATTTCCGTTAGGTTCACAAAATATTTGGCTAATATTTTTACATCCAAGGGCTTCTAATAATTTTGGAACAGCAATTCCACCTGTACTATTCACTGCATCCACAACCACATTTATTCCAGCTTTTTTTATAGCTTCTAAATCTACGTATTTCAATTTTAAAACTTTTTCAATATGAAGATCAATGTAATGATTCTTATAAGTTACCTTACCAAGATGATCCACTTGTTCAAAGTGAAAGTCCTTTTTTTCTATATACTTTAGTAATTGTTCTCCATCTTTAGCGCTTAAAAATTCTCCTTTTTCATTGAGCAGTTTTAGGGCATTCCATTGTTTAGGATTATGACTTGCGGTTAAAATAATACCTCCATCAGCCATTTCTAGAGGAACTGCAATTTCAACAGTTGGAGTAGTAGATAATCCAATATTTACAACATCTATTCCCATTCCTTGTAGAGTTCCTGTGCAGATTTGTTCAAGCATTTCACCAGAAATCCTTGCATCTCTTCCCATTACTATTTTAAGTTTTTTATTATTCCTTTTTTGTTTCAACCAAGATCCATAAGCAGAGATGGATTCTACAATATCAATTGGAGTTAGATTTTCGTTTACTTTTCCGCCAATCGTCCCTCTAATTCCTGAAATAGATTTAATTAAGGTCATATTTGTTTATGAATTATTTACTCCGAAGATATGCTATTGAAATTTCATAAATAATCAACAATTATATTTTTTTTCCACATCTTACTAATCAATATGTTCTTTGTTTATCTAATGTGGAAAATGTTTGGTTAAATTTATAGACAACTACGGATATATAAATAACTTTGTAATGAAGAAAATTAATATATGTATTTAGATTCAAACCCTGATAATAATGCAATTGAAAAAGTTGCGCTTTTTGAGGCCATGCTGAAAGAAAAAAAATATACTTTTTTTGATTCAGATGACTTTGAACTCATTATTGACTATTATTTTAAAGTAAACTTTTTAAATAAAGCAAAAATAGCATTAGACTTAGCATTAGAACAGTATCCAAATGACTTATCTCTTTTACTTTTAAAAGTGGATTTTCTTAATGGCAAGCAATCTTTTAAAGAGTCATTACATATTTTATTAAAACTCAATAAATTTTATCCAAATAATATTGATGTAATTTTTGCTCTAGCTAAGGTATATTCTATTTTGAAATTAATAAATGAGGCTATTTCATTGTTTAGCCAAGTTTATGAACTGATAAAATTAGATTCTAATCAAGAAGATTTATTAAAAGACTTGGCCTATGAATTAATGCAAATTGAACAAAATTTATTTGCTATTAAAGTTTTAAAACATATATTAAAAATTAATCCCTCAGACGAAACATCTATGATGGAGCTGGGAGTAGCATTCCATGAAGCTGGAAAATTTCGTGAGGCTATTATTTATTTTAAAAAAATCATAAACGAAAGCCCTTATAACCACCTAGCTTGGTTTAATTTAGCTAACATATATAATATTAAAGAAAAATGGAAAGATGCTATTTTCGGCTATGACATGTGCTTAGTTATAAATGAAAAATTTACTGCAGCTAATTATGGTAAAGCAAATAGCTATATTCAACTAAAAGAATACCAAAAGGCGATTGAATCTTTTAAGGAATCTTTTCTTTATGATCAACCTCACGCCTATGGTTATTGTAGCATTGGGGAATGCTATGAAAAAATTGGAGATTATTCGAAAGCTTTAATGTTTTATGAAAAAAGTTTAGAAATTGATGAATCTCTTCCAGAATCTTGGTTAGGAATTGGAGTAGTCAGAGATTTAAACAATCAACCAGAACAGGCCATTAATTACATTAAAAAAGCTTTAGAACTAGACACCCAAAACTCAGAGTATTGGTATATTTATGCTGAGCTTCTAACTAAATTAAAAAAGGTAGATGATGCCAATTCAGCTTTCAAAAAAGTAATTGAGTTGGAACCTGACAATATAGATGCTTGGATTGATTATTCTAATTTTTTATTTGATAACAATTCAAAATCAGAAGCATTAGCAGAAATAGAAAAAGGAATAAGGTTCAATAAAAATAATTTTGATTTGAAATTAAGACTTGTTGCAATGCAAATTTCACAAGGACTTATTACAGAAGCTAAATTGTCTCTTATAGAAATGCAAAGTTTTAATAAAAATACTCTTAATCAGCTTTTAGAAATTTATCCTCAATTACTAAAAGACCAGTCAATAAATGATTTTTTCGAAATATATAAAGACGATTCTATTAAATGAAATTATTATTTACACCTGAAAGAACTTATCATCCAAGAGAATCTGGTCTTACTATGATGATGGATAAAGGGATGAGTACCCGACAAATGGAAGATTTTCTTTCAACATCATCTAATTATACCGATCTTATAAAATTTGGTTTTGGAACTGCTCTAGTTTCTAAAAATGTTAGTGAAAAGGTAAATCTTATTAAACAATTAGGTATTAAGCCCTATCTTGGAGGAACCATGTTTGAGCTTTTCTACGTTCGTAATCAAATTGAGGATTATTTTAAATTGGTAGATCATTTAGGTATTGATACTATTGAAATTTCCGATGGCTCTATATTTATAAATCATGAAGAAAAATGTCATTTAATTAATGAGTATTCCAAAAATTATCGGGTTTTGAGTGAGGTGGGATCGAAAGAAGAAGGAATTCTAATAAGCCCTGCAAAATGGATAAAAATGATGGCTAATGAACTTCAAGCTGGTTCTTGGAAAGTAATTGCTGAGGGTAGAGAAAGCGGATCTGTTGGAATTTTTAGACCCAATGGCAAGCCTCATACTATGTTAATTAATAAAATTATTTCTAAAATAGACTCTAACAAAATTTTGTGGGAATCTCCTACTAAGAAGCAGCAAACTTGGTTTGTAAATCTTTTTAATGAAAATGTAAATTTAGGTAATATTGCACCTAATGATGTTCTTCCTTTAGAAACCCTTAGATTAGGACTAAGAGGAGATACTTTCTTTAATTATTTACCAGAAGATATCACCAGTTCTGTAAAACCTATATAAATATGACTTTAAATAAAATTTCTCCTCTTGAGTTGTCTACCCTTGTCAAGGAAAATAAAGACATTGTAATTATTGATATAAGAGAAGATTATGAAATTGAAAATGATGGAAAGATAGATGGTGCAATACATATTCCTATTGGGGATTTAATTAATCATCTAAGCGATATCCCAAAAGGGGAAAAAATCATTTTCCATTGCAATTCTGGTAGTCGATCTGAAAATATTTTAAATTTTATGATAATGAATAATTTATATCTTGATCATTATTTTAGTTTAGATGGTGGTTTTTCGGCATTTAAAAATTTAGTGTGAAATTTTTTTTATTGTTTTTGAAAGGGTTTGGTATGGGAGCAGCCAATGTTATTCCTGGAGTCTCTGGGGGTACTATCGCCCTAGTTACAGGAGTTTATGAAGAATTAATTGAATCCTTAAAGTCATTTAATATTCAAGCAATTAGATTATTATTAAAAAGAGACTTCAAAGGGTTCAGTACATATATTCATTTAGATTTTTTAATCTTTTTATTTTTTGGAGTGGGATTAAGTATCGTAAGTCTTGCTAGATTGATAGAATATTTATTTACTAAAAATGAACAATTAGTCTGGTCATTTTTCTTTGGTTTAATAATAGCATCAATTTACTATGTAGGTAAAATGGTCAAAAACTGGAATATAACATCTGTAAGTTCTTTAATTCTTGGAATTATTTTAGCCTCTTCCTTGGCTTTTATAAAGCCGGTTTCAGAAAATGCTTCAATTTATTACCTTTTTTTATGTGGAATAGTGGCTGTTTCTAGTATGATTTTACCCGGTCTTTCTGGTTCATATGTTTTAATTCTTATGGGAAATTATCAATTAATAATGCTTCAATCTGTTTCAGACCCAATAAATAATATGAGTATTTTATTACCGGTTGTCATTGGAGCAATAATTGGTTTCTTAGGATTATCACACGGAATTAGTTATGTTTTAAAAAAATTCTATAATCCTACTATTTCATTATTGACGGGTTTTGTTATTGGATCTTTAATCATTATTTGGCCATGGAAAATTGCTTCGGATACTATAACAGCCAGAAATGGTGATTTAAAGGTAGTTTCCTATGAATGGCTTTTTCCAGAAGTTAATTCAGATAATTTACTTTGTTTATTTTTAATTTTAGCTGGTATTATCTTAGTTTGGTTAGTTGAGTTTTTAGGAACAAAATTAAATTCTAAAAAAGTTAATTGAAAAAATTCGGACTTATTGGTCAATCTTTAAAACATTCTTTTTCTAAAGAATTTTTCAATGAAAAATTTCATAGAGAAAATATTTCAGCTCGTTATGATAATTATGAACTAGAGAATCTGTCTCTTTTTAAATCAATTTTTTCTGATAATGATTTATGTGGCCTTAATGTAACTATTCCTTTTAAGGAGAAAATCATTAATTATTTAGATGATTTAGATCCAATTTCTAAAAAAATTGGTGCAGTAAATACTATTTTACCCACTTATTCTAATAAAAAATTATGGTCTTTGAAAGGCTTTAATACAGATGCTTATGGGTTTCATCAATTAATCAAACCATTTTTAAAATCCCATCACAACCTTGGTTTAATATTGGGTGATGGAGGAGCTTCAAAGGCCGTTAGTTATGTTTTAGATTCATTAAATATCAATTATAATATAATTACAAGAAAAAACACTTCTGATATTCATCAAAAATTTAATTGGAATGATATTAATTCATATATGGTAAAATACCATCTCATTATAATAAATACTACTCCAATTGGCATGTATCCGAATTCTATTGATAAGATTGATTTTCCATACGAATTCATTACACAAGAACATTTAATTATAGATTTAATTTATAACCCATCAATTACTCAATTTTTACAAAAAGCCTCTTCTCAAAATGCTCAAATTCTTAATGGCTATCAAATGTTGGTTCATCAAGCTCTTAAAGCGTGGAACATTTGGAATTTTTCTACAAATATTAAGTAATTTGGTTTTGTGAAATTTGAATTAAAGTCCTCCTTTGATCCAACTGGTGACCAACCAGAAGCCATTAATGACTTAGTACAAGGAATTAATGACGGAGTTGCATCCCAGACTTTGTTGGGGGTAACTGGTTCAGGAAAAACATTTACAGTTGCCAATGTAATTAATCAAGTTGAAAGACCCACTTTAATACTTTGCCATAATAAAACTCTTGCTGCTCAATTATATCAAGAATTCAAGTCTTTTTTCCCCAACAATGCAGTTGAGTATTTTGTGTCTTATTATGACTATTATCAACCAGAAGCTTATTTGCCGGTTTCGGACACCTATATTGAAAAAGATCTTTCTATTAACGATGATATTGAAAAATTAAGATTGAGTACCACCACCTCATTACTTTCCGGAAGAAGAGATGTAATTGTTGTTTCCTCTGTTTCTTGCATTTATGGTATTGGAAATCCTGTGAATTTTAGTAATAGTACTATTACAATCGAAGTAGGTCAAAAAATAACTAGAAATAGTTTTCTAAGACAATTAGTCGATAATTTATATTCAAGAACAACAACAGATTTTAAAAGAGGAAATTTTAGAGTTGTTGGTGACACAGTAGATATTCATTTAGCATATGCTGATTTTGGAATTAGAATTTCATTTTGGGGGGACGAAATTGACGGAATTGGAATATTAGATTTAGTAAACAATAAAGTTTTAGAAAATCACGATCAATATATAATCTATCCTGCTAATATTTTTGTAACTAATAAAGAGGATATTAAAAATTCCATTTTTCAAATTCAAGATGATTTAGTAAATCAGATATCTTTTTTTAACGAAATTGGTAAAAATTTAGAATCCAAACGAATTCAAAATAGAGTAGAGTTGGATTTAGAGATGATCAGAGAGTTAGGTTATTGTTCTGGTATTGAGAATTATTCTAGATATTTTGACAAGAGAAAACCTGGTGAAAGACCTTTTTGCTTATTAGACTATTTTCCAGACGATTACTTAATGGTGATTGATGAATCTCATGTTACCATTTCTCAAATTAGAGCTATGTATGGTGGAGACAGGGCTAGAAAAGTAAATTTGGTAGACTATGGATTTAGACTTCCAGCAGCATTAGATAATAGACCATTAAAATTTGAAGAATTTGAACAAGTTCATAATCAAATAATTTATGTTAGTGCCACACCTGCAGAATACGAATTACAAAAATGTGATGGTATTGTTACAGAACAATTAATTAGACCAACAGGTCTATTAGATCCTGAAATAAGCATAAAACCAAAACGCAATCAAGTGGATAACCTTTTAGAAGAAATTAGGAAAGTAATTGATGAAGATCAAAGAGTTTTAGTAACTACTTTAACAAAAAGAATGGCTGAAGAATTAGATAAATATTTTGCTAAGATTGGAATTCGGTCAAGATATATTCACTCCGATGTAGATACACTAGAAAGAGTAGAAATTTTACAAGATTTAAGAAAAGGACTTTTTGATGTGCTGGTAGGAGTCAATTTATTACGTGAGGGATTAGACTTACCAGAAGTAGCGTTAGTTGCCATTTTAGATGCAGATAACGAAGGATTTTTAAGATCTGAAAGATCATTAGTTCAAACAGTTGGAAGAGCTGCAAGAAATATTAATGGTAGAGTAATTATGTATGCAGATAAAATTACCAATGCTATGCAAATGACCATTGATGAAACAAATAGAAGAAGAAAAAAGCAAGAGGAGTATAATAAGATAAATGGAATCACTCCAAAACAAATTATGAAATCAAATAAGAATGACTTATTAGTTGGTAGAGAAAAAGAAGAGCGAGAAATTGAAGATTTAGTGTTTTCTAAGGATGTTTCTGTTATAGATCCAGTTGTTCAAAATATGGGTAGATCTGAAATTGAGAAAAGTATAGAGAACATTAAAAAATTAATGGAGAAGGAAGCCAAAAAAGAAAATTTCATGCAAGCTGCCGTATTAAGGGATGAACTTTTCAAGTATAAAAAATTGCTATTAGAAAAGTTTGATAGTTAATTATAGATTGTTGTAACCTACTGCAAGAATTACAGCACCTTTAGTTATCACTTTAGTTTCTGAACCATCTTCATCATTGGTCTCAAACACTCGATCTTTTGCTGGAATTATATAATCAATAAATAACTTTTTTAATCTTAAATGGGTAACTACCTTTTCTTCATAACCCTGTTCTCTTTTTGCTTGTTTAAATTTATCAATCATCTCGTTTGTTTCAATTGTAAATTCAGAACCAGTTACATTTTCTTTTTCATAAAGTAAAGTTCTTTTATTGTACTTTTTAGGTTTGTCGTAAATTTTTATAGTTATTCCATCATCCATAATTCCCATTGCATTAAAAGAAAGGCGATATATTTCATTTTGAATAGTTGCAATTTCTATTTCCTTTACATAAGTATATTCTTTATAGGGAAAGTGGGTGGTTAATGATCCATCATATCTATAGGGTTTTAAAGCATTTCTACAATTTTTTCGATATTCTTTAAGTTGTAAAAGATATTCTTGATAGGGAGACATTTCATCTCCTTTTTGTCCTTCAAATGGTGTTGTGGTAATAAAAAATATAAAAAATAAAATAATGTTTCTGTAACTCATAAAATATATATTACATTGTAATTTCTTCCCTCAACTCTAAAATCATTTCAGAAATAGTAACAACTTCTTCATGTTTTAATTCAACATCAAGATAGTCAATATTTTCTCCTTCTTGTTTGACAGACCATAGGTTATTATAAGCATCGACTACTTCTTCAATATGATCAGTTAAATCAGTTAAATCATCAGTTTGATTTTTAACAGCTCCCAATCCTTTTATTATGGATCTTGCAATGGTCATTTGTTCAGAAAGTAAAACACTTATTTTATGGTCGTCATTTCCTAGAATAGTGTGGGTTCCGATATTCATTCCTTCTACCCATGCTCCTGTAAAATAGATTACACTTAAATCTCTTAGATCGTTATCGTGAATATAATCATCAGTCATCATTTGTACATGAAAAAGAATGTCCATTATACTATCCTGATTTCCAATGTTTTTTTCAAATCTTTCAACCAAATGATCAGATTGAAAAATAGATTCTAAACCAATTTTTGCAGACATTTTCTTAGCAACCTTTAAATATTTTCCTGCTTCTTCGTATTTATCATTAGTTACACAATAAGCTAAATCACATGCATAAACTCCGAAATTTATTGTTTGTTTGAATTTAGTTGAATAAATATCGGCATTAGAAATTTTATTAGTGAGTCCTTCTTCGTAACTCATATTGGCTTTTTTTAGTATGGAGGCAATTTGAATTGGTGAGGGTGGCATGAATTCAAAATCAGAATCAATAGTATCAATTTCAATAGAATGTGTAGCATCTTCATCACCACTATTTTCAGTTTTAATTATGGTAGTTTCTTCTTTGTTTTCAGAATTACAGCTTGCTACTGAAAGAGCTAAAACACAAATAAAATATAAAAAATGAAGACTTATTTTTTTCATTGTTAGAGTTTGTAATTAGTAAATTTAAAAAATAAATGCAATTATTTAGAAATATAATCGTCATTGAATACTTCTATTTTTTTTGCAGTTCTAATTAATGGTGTAAATTTCCCTCTAAATCTAGTAGCTTTTACCATGTGATTGTCTATCCAATGATAATTTCCCCCTCTGGGCTTATTCATCAATAGTCCATGATATTTGAAATGGTGTTTATTTAACCATCGTTCAGTATATTCTCTATGATCTTCGGTTCTAGATGTAAAAAAAGTAATAATATGTCCTTGATCATACCAATTATTTAAAACTTCTAAGGCATCTGTAAATGGCTCACATGTTAGCATTCTTTCTGGTTCTTCGTTCGGAATGTCTTCAGTAACTGTTCCATCAATATCTATTAAATAATTTTTGATTTCTTTTGGAAGAGTAGGGCTTAAATTTTGGCCATTATCACCTACTTGTATTTTTAAATTATTCTTATTTTTCATTTGTAATGATTTTTCAAATTAACCCAAATAAGCCTTTAATAATTTACTTCTCGAATTATGTCTTAATCTTCTAATTGCTTTTTCTTTAATTTGTCTTACTCTTTCTCGTGTTAAATCAAACTTAGATCCAATTTCTTCTAACGTTAAACCATGTTGCTTGCCAATACCAAAAAACAACATAACTACATCCTTTTCTCTATCACTTAGTGTGGCTAACGATCTTTCTATTTCTCTTTGAAGAGACTCTCTCATTAATTCTAAATCTGCCTTTGGACTATCGTTATTAACCATAACATCTAATAAAGAATTATCTTCACCATCAACAAATGGAGCATCTACCGACACATGTCGCCCACTTACTTTCATAGTATCTTTGACTTTTTCTTCTGTTAAATCTAAAGCACTTGCTAATTCATCACTGCTTGGAGGCCTTTCAAATTCTTGTTCTAATTTTGAAAAAGCTTTATTAATTTTGTTCAATGAACCTACTTGGTTTAAAGGAAGTCTTACTATTCTTGACTGTTCAGCTAAAGCTTGAAGAATTGATTGACGAATCCACCATACAGCATAAGAAATGAATTTGAATCCTCTTGTTTCGTCAAATCTTTGGGCTGCTTTAATTAGTCCTAGATTTCCTTCATTAATTAAATCTGGAAGGGTAAGTCCTTGATTTTGGTATTGTTTAGCAACTGAAACAACAAATCTAAGATTAGCTTTGGTTAATTTCTCTAAGGCTATTTGATCTCCTTGTTTTATTTTTTGAGCCAATTCTACCTCCATTTCAGCAGTAATTAGCTCTTCTCTACCAATTTCCTGCAGGTACTTATCTAATGATTGGCTTTCTCTATTGGTTATTGATTTGGTAATTTTAAGTTGTCTCATGGGAAGGTTTTCGTTGTATCAAATGTAATTCATGTACTCCCTTAAGTCAAATTAAATGACCTTAAACTTTCCGGATGTTGAAAATTAGTTATTAACAGATAGAAACAACCTGTTGAGAACTTTTTTTATAAATCAAAATAGGTAATTTGAGATCCTGCAAAAATTCCAAATCCATTTTCTATATTGCTATACACTTGCACAGGTTGTGCAAATGGATTTCCAGATGTGTTTTGATATAGCTCTAAGCTGGTTCTGTAATAATAATACGATTTTGAAATATTATGAAGATAAATTCTTATACCTGAAATTTTATAACTCCACTCATAACCGTCCTCGTAACCACTTTCGTCGTAAAATGGAATTTCAAATTCTAAAACCTTATTTTGTCCATTAAAAAGTAAATCATTAAATAAGCCTTGATCTCTCCACGGTGATCCTCCGTTCTGAAAAACCACATCGGATAATATCATATATTGCTGAGCAGTGTCAATTTCATGTTCTATAGTATCTATGCCTTCAAGTAAAATATATTCGCTCACAGCATAAGTTTCTAATAAATAATAATTTTGAAAGTTAGAAGGGTCATCAAAATTTAAATTTATTTGAATTCTGTCGCCATTAATGGGGTCCAAAACGGTAGTGGTATCTATACTCTTTATGTTAATTGGGGCTGGTAAAGAATCTAAAGAAGTGATATTGGTATAATTTGGATGTTTAACTTCAAGATTATAGGTTTTATTTTCTTCTGGATAGGTTTGACCTATATAAAAGCCATTATTAATATGGTTTAGTACATCGACGATATTTCCATCATTATCCAAAATTTTAACCTCAGCATCTTCAATATTTAGAAAAGAAGCTGTATCAACAACACTTCTACTACTACTTACATGAACTTTAAAGTTAGAATCACTTTCAAAAATAGAATTGATTACTAATTTAGAGACAGTAACATCTCCTTCAAAAGGAATCACTTTTTCACAAGAAATAAAAGTGGAAGCAATAACCAATAATATAAATATTTTTTTCATTTCTAAAATTTAAAAGAATAAGTAAAGGATGGAATTATTGGAAATAAGCTAAATTGGGAAAGCTGAGAATTTCCTTTTTCGTCTCGGGTGAATTGTAAATAAAATGGATTTTGTCTACTGTAGGCATTATACAATCCAAAACTCCAAGTCCTTTCTCCCCATTTTTTCTCTTTTCTCATATTAATGGAGATATCCAGTCTGTGGTAGTTAGGCATTCTATAATTATTTCTACTTTCTATATGATCAACAACACTTTCATTAGATAAATTAAAACTATTGATATTATTTACTAATGAACTATTAAAAGATGAATAAGATTCTCGACCAAGAGTTACAGCATTTCCAGTGCCATAAACCCACACCATACCAATATTAATCCGATTATTGATCTCATGTGTTATAGCAATGCCAATATCATGTCTTCTATCATATCTGTAAGGATAAGTAAGTCCGAAATTTATGGAATCAAACTGTCTATTGGTCCATGATAAAGTATATCCAATCCATCCTGTGGTTTTTCCCATTTTCTTTTCAATAAGCAACTCTCCTCCATAAGACCAACCTCTTCCAATATGAATTTTATCTTGCCAATCAGTCTGAGAATCAAAAAATGAAGCGCCATCTTTATACTCAATTAAATTATCCATTGTTTTATAATACCCTTCTAACGAAACTTCAATTTTATCATTAAATGTTCTAGCATAACCAGCAGCAATTTGATCGGAGAACTGAGGTTTTATTTTTTCAGTTGCTGGGACCCATAGATCAGTGGGCAATCCTATTCCAGAATTGGTTAATAAATGTAAAAATTGACCCATTTTAGCATATCCCATTTTAAAGGAAGATTTGGAATCTATTAAATACCTAAAACTTATCCTTGGTTGAAAAGATGAGTATTGTTTATTTCCTACAAAAAATGTACTGTAGTGAAGACCTCCATTTCCTTTAAGTGAATTATTAACCGTCCAGTCATCTTCTATGTACGCAGATACTTCATGAGCGTAATGTTTTACAGCTCCAAAGGTCGTGTCTAAAGCAGTGGTGCTGTCTGACAATTGAAACTGATTTACTCCAGGAGTAAAAGTATGATATATATCTCCAATACCCAACTTTATTAAATGATCTGGGTTGGGCATCCAGTCTACATCAATTTTACCAGACCAATCTTCTATATTACTAATGTAAGAATAATTAAAATTTTGATTTACCGTTGATGTGGTATTATTAGGATTAGTTGTAGTTTGGGTATTACTACTTCCAAAAGCGATTAAAAAATCATATTTACTATATCTTAGCGTAGTATTTATAAAAACCTTGTTAGAAGGCATATAATTCCATCTTAAGGCACTTATAATATTTCCCCATCTTAACTGAGATTTTGTGGTATCCACACCGTAACTAGAGTCATTGACATTACTGTAACTATCAATTGCATCTAAAAACGCTCGATCTCTTCCCATGTAATTACTTAGGTAAAGTCTATGTTTTTCGTTTATTTTATGGTTGATTTTACCATTAAAATCATAAAAATAATATCCACCAGTGTTTGAACTATTTGCATCACCCTCATTTTTACTTGCTTGTCTTCGCTGATTTGCAGCTATAAATGGTCTAGCTAATATGTCTAAATAAGTTCTTCTTGCAGAAATTATAAAAGAAGTTTTATCTTTTATTATGGGACCTTCTAAAGATATTTTGGAAGCAATAAGACCAATAGAACCTTGTCCATGAAATTTCTTCATATTTCCCTCTTTCATTTTAATATCAATAACAGAAGATAACCTACCACCGTACCGAGCCGGAAAACCTCCTTTGACCAATTTGGTAGAATTAATTGCATCTGAATTAAAAACAGAGAAGAACCCAAATAGGTGAGAGGCATTGTAAACAGGTACTCCATCCAATAAAATTAAATTTTGATCTGGTCCTCCTCCTCTTACATAAAGCCCAGATGTACCTTCACTTCCTGTTTGCACACCTGGAAGTAACTGAATGGTTTTCATTACATCATTTTCCCCTAAAAGTGCAGGTAAGGCTCTAACTTTATCCATAGATAAATCAACAGTACTCATCTCTGACTTTTGATGAACTAATTCTTCTTTGGAAGATAAAATCTCTACTTCTTGAAGCATTTGATCACTAAGTGAAAAATTCTTAGTAAGATCTGAATCTGGATAATCTTCAAAAACTTGAGTTACATAACCAATGTAACTTACTCTGATTTTTAGTGAATCTTTAGGAAGAGTTAGGCTGTAAAATCCATAATCATTGCTAATAGTCCCTTTACCAGATTTCAAGTCATAAATTGTTGCACCTATTAATTTTTCTCCACTTTCAATTTCATCAACATAACCACTAATGGTAATATTATTTTGAGCACAATTGAAAAAAGGAAGTAAAAATAATGGAAGTAAAAATCTCAAATTATTCATAAAAGTTAAAATTTTAATTTAAATCTATAAAAAGGTAATTCACTGGTATTTTTCTGAGTAATCTTTTTCCCAAAGAATTATACCTTCTTTATATTTTATTTTTGAGAGTTTTTTTCCATAAATATCGTACTCTTCAAAAACCCCATTTTTAACCCCTTTAATGAAATTTCCACTAAATATTAATTGACCATTACTGTACCATTTTTTAAATTCGCCATTTTTTATTCCATTCTCAAATTCTATCAAAAGTTTGATCATTCCGTTTTCATAATGATCGAAAACAGTACCGTTAATTAAACTAATATCTTTAGTAGAATAAACAGTATCTTTTAGGAGATTCGTTACGTCATTTAAACAGTATTCTTGAGAAATAAAAACATGGGTAAGAAGATTTAAAAAAGAAAAAAAAATAATTTTTTTCATTAATGGATCATTAAAATGAAGCTTTGATTCTTACATTTTTTCCGTGATGTACATTTCTGTACCATTTAGTGTGGCTTGAAAAATTTTTATAAAAGCTAATATTAAAAAACATGTAACTGTCATTAGCAGTTGGATCACCTCTGACAAATCCTTCTTCTGCACTTGTCCCAACAGTTGTATAAACTCGTGGGCCATACACATCAATTAAAGATTGATCTGGTGGAGTAGCTCCATCTGGCAAAGGATCACTAGTATTTGAAACAAAAGCCATGTAAGGTCTAGGCCAACCTGAATTGGTTCCTGACATAACTCCAGCAATATTCCCGCCTTTATCGATTATAGCATCTCTGTTATAGTAAACACTACTAACATCGTCTAAATAATCTGTGGTAGTAAATCTGTAAGAAGCTTCAATCTTAAGTCCCATGTCCCCATTAAAAGCCTTTTCTAATCCAAATCCAACTGGAAAACAAATTGCAATAGGAGAATAAGTTTTGCCATCTTTTTGAAATTTGGTTTTATTTCCATACATACCTTGTCCTTCAGTGTGCAGTGGTCTTAAACTATACCATTCATCGTCTACAAGTGGGTTGAAATTACTATTCATATGCGCCTCAGAATTATAAACCTTATTATTTAGACCCTTAGGGTTGTAATAAAAACCTCCAACACCACCCATGATATAAAATCCCCAATGTGCAAGAAAATTTGGAGCTAATTTGTGGCCTTGAACATCTTTAAGATTAAATTTATTTCCAGTAATTGGTTTTGCAAAATAATACTCTACGATACCAGAAAGTTCGACTATATTACTTTTAAAGTTTAAATTTCTATTTTGTCTGTTAAGATCATCGGAAATAGCATCATCAGCACCTATTTTAGCAAAAACTAAATTCCCTCTAAAATTGAGTTTTCTTTTAAAGTGATAAATGTATGCAGCATTAAAAGAGAAGTTAGACTTGGCTAAATCGGTGTCATAAACAGATCTTAAAAAATCAATTTGTGACACTTCAGTATTGGGATCTGAAATAAAACTCCCACCAAGGTCTGTCAAGCAATTAGAAGCACCTACTCCTAAGGTAACTTCATGTCTTTTTTTTCTGTATTCATATTTGTCGTTATAAGATCTATGTTGCGAAAAAACGATAGAAAGCAACATAACAAAAACAAATGTGTATATATATTTTAGAAAAAACACACCACAAAAGTAGTAAAATTTCTAAAGGAATTTAAAGATTTATGGTCTTTAATTTAAAATTGACTCCAGAAAACCTATTATAAAAGGACCCAAAGATACAGATAGGGCACCTACTATTGTCCATAATAAGACATTAAATGATACTTCCATTATACTCTTCATGACTGTTTTTTTAGTTCATGATGTATTACGAAAAGTATTACATAGGGTTACATTTAATTAAGCGATTGTATAAAATAATGGTTACAGACCAATACCGAAATACCCTTTAGTTCCGTTGGGATATTGTCCTTCAATTAAGATTCCTCCTTTTTTAGATCTTAATAAATTAATTAAATTTCTTTTGTTATCAATAGGAACTTTATCCACATGAGTTATGATAAATCCATTTTCTATACCAATATTTTTAAATTTTCCATTGTCAATTTTTTTCAATACAACTCCACTTTTAATCTTTAACCGTTTTAAATCATTAAGCTGAAGATCTTCTAAGGTTGCTCCAAATAAAATAGATTCTTTTTCAGTAAGTTTTTTGTTAATGATTTCAGTATTCCCATTTTCATTTCTCAATTCAACACTGACTTCTTTAATTTCTTTTTTAGTTTGAATGAGCATTTTAACCACATCACCAGGCTTGTGTTTGCCAATTTGCTCTTGAAGTTCTGGTACATCATTCACTGGCACATCTTCTACTTTGAGAATGACATCGTATTTTTCAATGCCAGCTTCTTGTGCAGCTCCATTTTCTGAAAAACCACTTACTAAAACTCCATTAGTACTAGGTAATTTTAATTGATCCATTAATTCTTGGGTAACATCTTGAATCATTATACCTATAAATGCTCTTTGAACTACACCATAATTTTTTAGATCATTGATCACCTTTAAGGCTATATTGGATGGAATAGCAAATGAGTACCCTGAATAAGAGCCAGTTTTGGATGCAATTGCAGTATTGATCCCAACTAAATAGCCATCTGGAGTAACCAATGCTCCTCCACTATTTCCTGAATTTACAGCAGCATCAGTCTGAATGAATGATTCTAATGGAAAAATATTGTCTCTTGAATTGGATCTTAAAATATTAATGTTTCTTGATTTCGCACTAACAATTCCAGCTGTTACTGTAGAAGTTAGATTAAAAGGATTACCGACTGCAAGTACCCAATCACCTAATTTCAGATCATCTGAATTACCAAATTCTGTAAAAAGAAGATTTTTTTCATCTATTTTTAACAATGCTAAATCCGTATTTGGGTCGCTTCCTATTATTTTAGCTGACAACTCTCTACCGTCGTTCAATGTAATTAAAACATTGGAAGCATCATCAATTACATGGTTATTTGTAACTATGTAACCGTCTTCTGAAATAATTACTCCAGAACCAGTAGCAATTTGAGGTCTATGACCTCTACTGCCCTGAGGACCCCAAAAATAGTCTAGTAACGGATCCGAATTATAAGATTGGAGGTATTCACTTTTTATATGAACAACAGCATTTACTGTTTTCTCTGCTGCATTTGTGAAATCTAAATTATAAGGATTATTTATGTGATTAGAAGCTAAGATGGTTTTAGTAGATGAGCGGTCTTTTTTTGTAATAGTATTATTCTCCTTTATATTCTTGGTGATATCGCTTTGATTACGATTATCTATTGTGAGATAGGTTAAACTACCACCAATTAAAATGGCCGTAAATATTAATATAGCTTGTTTCATTTAAATTTTTTGTAAAACTAAGTGTCAATTACCATTATTATTATGGTTTTGATGTTAAATATTGTTAAGGATTATTTTAACTACTTTTGCCTCTATGAATGTTAAATTCTTTAAATATCAAGGAACTGGAAATGATTTTATTATAATTGATTTAAGGAAGTTTAATGTAAATATAAATAAAGAAACTGTAAGGAAAATTTGTGATAGAAAATATGGTATTGGATCTGATGGATTAATGCTAATAAATAATAAAAAAAAATTTGATTTTGAAATGGTTTTTTATAATCCTGATGGTTCTAAGAGTTTTTGCGGAAATGGAAGTAGATGTGCAGTTTTATACAATTTTCATCAAGGATTAATTCAAAAAAAATGCTCCTTTTACACGAATGACGGAGCTCATCAAGGTCAAATTTATGAAAGTGAAATAGTAAAGATAAGTATTTTAGGTCCGGTTACCGTTAAAAAATTATCGAATGGAGACTATCAAGTCAATACGGGTTCGCCCCATTACATTCAATTTAGGTCAAGTTGGGAGAGTTTGGATTTTATAACTCATTGCAGATCTATTAGAAATAACATTCAATATAAAGATAATGGTATCAATGTAAATTTAGTAAAGTCGCAAAATCAGGAATTATTTATGAGAACCTACGAAAGGGGAGTTGAAAATGAAACTTTATCTTGCGGTTCTGGCGTAACTGCAGCAGCACTTGCATATGGCATTCAAAATAATATTCCCAATAAAGTTTCAGTGAATACGCTTGGAGGTCAACTTTTTGTAGAATTTGAAAAAAAGGATACTAGTTTTACCGAAATTTTTCTTTCAGGGACTTCTTCATTTGTTTTTAGTGGTGAAATTAACATTTAGTTTGAAATTATGAGTAAAATAATCCAACTTAGAGATCCTGAAGTTACTGATGTTCCCTTTTTACTTAATATTGAAAACGATTTAAACAATCAATTTTTCTCTAGTAGATTGAGATTTTACTCAGAAAATGAGGTTAAATATTTCGTTCAAAAAAAGCAAAATTTATTGATGGATCTGCAATATCGATTCATGATTATTCATGAATTTAAACCCATAGGGTGTATCGACTTAATTGATTTTGATTTGGTTAATTCCAGAGTAGAGTTGGGTATTTTAATTGAAGAAAAACACAGAAAAAATGGGTTCGGATACAATGCTATAGAAGAAATTAAAAGTATTATTCACAAGGAACACTCTCTACAACAAATATATGCAGAGGTTTTATCTGATAATTTACCAAGCATTCATCTATTTGAAAAATCAGGATTTCAAGAATTTGGTTGCAAAAAAAAGTGGATTAGAAAAGAAAACGGTTTTATAGATCTTAATTTATATCAATTTTTTTTTAAATAGTTAATCTACCTTCTTCTTCTATTCCTATCTCTTCCTCTATTTCTATCTCTTCCTCTATTTCTGTTTCTTCCTCCTCTTTTTTTACCACTATTTTGAGATGCTATTTCGACAACAAAACTTTTACTATCGTATTCTTTTCCTTTTAGATCTTCTAATATTTTATCGGAAAGCGATTTCTCCACTTCAAAAAAAGAAAAATCATTGTATATGTCTAAAGCTCCAACTGCTTTAGCAGGCAAATTGGTATTAGAACATATTAGTCTTAAAAGTCCTCCTTTATTTAAGCCTTTATTATGACCTAAGTTAATAAAAAATCTTTGTTGATTTTCATTTGTTAAGCGAGGTCCTTTTTCTCCTTTTTCAGAGTAAATATCCTTTGAGTTTTCATAGTATTTTAGAAGTTGTTCAAACTCAATAGCTATCATCCTTTTTATTAAATCTTCTTTTGAAAATTTTGCTAAACTTTCATTTATTGAAGGAATTAGTTTAGAAATTTCTTCCTCATTTATCTTAATATTTTTTATTTTTTTAGTATACTCAATTAATTGTTGCTCGCAAATTTCTTTTCCAGATGGTAGCTTTCCTTTTTCAAACTTAATTTTTACTTTTCTTTCAATTTGAGATATTTTATTTTGGTCTCTATTTGAAACTATCGCAATAGAAACTCCCTTGTTCCCAGCTCTTGCAGTTCTTCCACTCCTGTGAGTATAGCTTTCAGATTCATCAGGCAAGTGATAATTGATTACATGAGAAATATTATTAACATCAATTCCTCTTGCTGCCACATCTGTAGCTACTAGAACTTGAATGGTTTTATCTCTAAATTTTTCCATTGCTTTATCCCTTTGAATTTGTGAAAGGTCTCCATGAAGAGGTGCCGCACTGTATCCTTCTTTTAAAAGCTTATCTGCCACTTCTTGAGTAGTTCTTCTGGTTCTACAAAAAATTAAGCCATAAATATTAGGATTAAAATCTAAAATTCTTTTCACAGCTTTGTATCTTTCTCTTTCAGGAATACTATAGTAAACGTGTTGTATATTTTCAGCTCCAACATTTTTATGACCTACAGTTATTTCTAATGGATTACTCATATATGATTTAGAAATTTTTTCTACCTCTTTGGGCATTGTAGCAGAGAACAACCATGTTGACTTTTCAGTAGGTGTATGCTCTAAAATACCATCGATATCTTCTTTAAATCCCATATTTAGCATTTCATCTGCTTCATCCAATACTAAGTAAGAAACTCGATTGATTTTAATCATTCTTCTTTTCATCATATCCATCAGTCTTCCAGGCGTGGCTACCACAATTTGAGCTCCAGATCTTATTTCTTTAGCTTGTTTATCCATACTAGCACCACCATATATAGTAGCCACTGATAAACCTTTAATAAATTTAGAAAATGCTTTAAAGTCATTAGAAATTTGGACACATAATTCTCTTGTTGGTGCTATAACCAAACCTTGTACGATATTTTTTTTAACATCAATTCTTTGGATCATAGGTAGTCCAAAAGCAGCTGTTTTGCCAGTACCAGTTTGAGCCAACCCAATAAGATCTTTTTGCTCCGTAATTAACACAGGAATTGCTTCCTCTTGAACAGGAGTGGGTTGAGTAAACCCTAAGGCTTCGATTCCTTTTAGAAGATCTGGTTTAAGTGGTAATTCTGTGAAAAGCATTATAGTAATTTTTCGCGAAGGTAAACTAATAAATCATTTAAAAGTAAAAAAAGTCAAACCTGTAAGCCGGATTCTGTCTAGGTTCATCATTTATCTAGGTTAATTATCACTAATTAACTCAAGCAACCTACCCTCCAAGTTGAGCGAGCCACTCTTCAACTAAAGTAACCTTGGTTTATTTGGTCTTGCAGCGTATGAGGTTTGCCAAGCTATTAATGTCACCACTAATACGGTGAGCTCTTACCTCACCTTTTCACCATTACCATTTCTGGCTGTTTATTTTCTGTTGCACTATCTGTATCTTTTGACCCTTCCTGTTAGGAAGCATACTGCTCTATGCTGTCCGGACTTTCCTCTTGCATAACAAGCGATGAACTGGTTTGACTTTTAGCAAAAGTAGGTTTTCTTTAATAAAAATTACCACTTTCTTTGAAAGAATTTATCAAATTCTTATTTAAAAAGTATGTCTACAGAAATTGGTCTGTGATCTGAAAATTCTTCTCGGTGAGTTTTAAAATTTTTAGAATCTAAATCTTTATCGTGCCATATGTAATCTATTCTAAGTAGAGGAATATTTCCAATATAGGTTCCTCCAACACCCAAGCCTGATATCGTAAATGCATCTTTGTAATAATTATTAAATTGATTGTAAGCATATGAAATAGGCGTGTCATTTAAATCGCAACATATTATATTCTTATAAGGACTTGAGTTAATTTTAGGTAACAACTCCTTTAACTGCTGACTTCTTTTAAAAAATCCAATTTTAAGTCTATTAACAATATCTTGCTTTGGAATTTCTTGATGGGGCCATAAAGGGCTTCCTTTTCCTCCAATAATATTGTAATCTGAGTGGTTAAACCTAATGGAACCCATATGCGTATTGTAAATTCTAATTGTATCAGCAGTTATGTTAATGTCAGTCCACATACAATGATTAGAATGATCGTTTTTAAATCCTAATTCTTCCTTATTAATAATGGGAAATTTACTAAAAGTAGCTAATCCAAATTGAGCATTTTTTTTACTTTCACTTGTGAAACTTTCATGGTAATATTTATATCCCAATTCTTCAACAATCAATTCTCTGGTCACAAACTCATTACTGGTGTCATAATAATACTCCTGAAAGCAAATAATATCTGGATTTTCTTTTTTAACAAAACTTAAAATATTTGATTTTATTTTTTCATTATTTGACCAGTTATATAAATCAAACAATCTTACATTAAATGACATTATTTTAATTTTAGAAGTATGATAGGTATTATTTTTAAGTATGGGATTGATCTGAAAAAATCTACTGTGATGATACATTCCTGCAATGATCAAAAGTAAAGTAGTAAGAAAAAATAATTTTTTTTTCAAGACCCATACTATCAATAGGATGGTGTTGGATAATAAAATTAATGGATATCCTAATCCTAAAAATGAAATCCAAATACTGCTAACTGGATTAGCTAAGTAGGATAGATAGCTAAAAAACAACAAAAAGTTAAAAAAAATGGTCAAATAGGCTAAAAGTCTATTAGTCCAAACCATATTTTTAATTCCAAAATTATATATGCTTACTGGCATCGAATAGATAGTCTTTTTCTTCTTTTGTCAAGCTCTCATAACCCGATAATTTTATTTTATCCAAAATTTCATCTACTTTTTCTTGACGATTTTTGGAAACTGATTTTTTAGAAGTATTTTGTGTTTTAGTCTTAGGATTCTCCTTCTTTTTATAAACAATTTTAATTTTCCTTTTTTTTGCGAAACTACCTAAAGTTTTAACAAAATTATCAAACCAGTAAGCAATGTCTTTCCCTTTTTTAAAGTTGGATACATATAAGTATCCCCATAAAGCGCCTCCTAAGTGTGCAAAATGTGCAATTCCATCGGAATTAGATAATCCGACAATGTCAAAAGCTACCCAAATCATTGCCAAATATTTCATTTTAACTCGAAAAATCCCAAATAACATTACCACAAAGTTGGGTGTGTAAGTGGCTAATCCAACAAATACAGCCATTACCGCAGCTGAGGCGCCCAACATAGGAATATCTCCCATGTCTCTGAAAAGTGGAAATAAATTATGAGTAATTAGGTATAAAATAGCTCCACAGATTCCTCCGATTATATAAGTGCTAATAGCTGATTTTTTCCCCATAAGATCTTCATACATTTTAGCAGTAAAAAAATAAATCAACATATTATTAAATAAATGCCAGAATGATCCATGTAAAAACATGTAAGTTATAATTGTCCATGGTCTTTTAAGAAAAATTAAAAAAGAGGAATTGAAGCTGAAATAATCATCAATATTGTTGATATTGCTTAAGTTCCATTTCATTAAGGTAAATACACTAGCTAAAATCAAAAAAAGTAAGTATACAGAAATATTAATGTAGATAATTTTTACATAAACTCCTCCATTTCTAAACTGATATTTTAATTGGTCTAATAAAGCCATTTAAAAAAAACTATTTCTATTTTTCCCCCAATATAAGACAATAATTATTCCAACTAACGCACCACCTAAATGAGCAAAGTGTGCAACATTGTCACTAGGGTTGTTTGAAACGCCTAAATATAATTCTAAAGCAGCATATCCAATCACGAAATACTTAGCTTTTATTGGAATAGGCGGGAAAAGAAGCATCAATTCAGTATTTGGAAAAAGGTATCCAAATGCGGCTAAAAGACCAAAGACAGCTCCTGAAGCACCAAGCATTGGAGTATGGTGAAGTAAATTTAATTGAGCTAAAACTGGGTCTTTGAAATTCATTCCTTTCTGAAATGCTTCATAAGCGGCGTTTCTAAAAAGTTCTAAATCTTCTAAGGATAAGTTAATTTCAATAATATGAATCCTGTAGTAATTTACCCCCAAATGTAAAACTGCTGCTCCTAGAGCACAAGATATATAATATCCTAAAAACCTTTGAGCACCCCAAACTCTTTCTAATTGGGAACCAAAAATTACTAAGGCAAACATATTAAAAAATATATGCCCGATAGAATAAGGGCTATGCATAAAAAAGTGGGTAGCTAATTGCCAAGGCTTAAAATCTTCAGAAGAAATCGGATACAGTTCTAAATTTTGTGTGAAAGAAGGAATGGTCCATTGAGCAATATAAAATAGAATATTGATTAATAACAGATTCTTTACAACCGGACTTATGTTCTTTAGAAGATTACTAAACATTAACCAAATTTTTTGTTAATTTCTTCTTGAGTAATTTCTTTAACAATTGCTAACCCTTTGCTATTTACTGTAGGATTTTTACAAGAAAATAAACAATCAATTAAATAAACCATTTCATTTCTGTTCATGCTTTTAAGAGTCTTATGAGCATAACTTGTAGCCATATTCCATGCGATTTTGTGATAGGGAATTTCCAACTCATTATTACTGTTTTTAATGTTTTCAATACAGTTTTCTAAAAATGATTTCACATCTACATTTTCTGTTGACGAAAAAGTATTCACAACAATACTTTGCTTACCAAATTGATCAATTTCAACTCCTAATCTTTGCAAATCCTCTTTAATATCTAAACATAAAGCAAGATCACTAGAATTTAATTCAATTTCAATTGGATGTAGCAATTTTTGAGAAGCTACTTCACCATTTTTATATTTTTCAACAAGTTGTTCAAATTTAACTTGTTGATGGGCTCTAAATACATCAATAATTAATAAGCCATTTTTTTTGACAGTTATAATATATCTAGAACCAAGTTGTAAAAATAAATAAGAATTTACCTGCTTTTCTTCTTGTTTCACCAATTTATTAGATAATTCAAAATTATTTTTAATTAAGTTGATATTTTCTATAACGTCTAACGGTTTTTCGTTTTTAAAAGGATTGTAGTTTGGGTTTACATTAATAGTTGGAAATTTGATCTCTGAACCGGATTTAAGTGGTGGTAAGTCAAAAGTAGTTTCTAAATTAAAATCGATACTTGGAGCAATATTATTTTTACTTAATGCACTTCTCACACTTGATTTAACCAATTCATAAATTGATCTTTCATCTTCAAATTTTATTTCGATTTTACTTGGGTGAATATTTACATCTATAGAGTTTGAGGGTACAGTTAAGTATATGAAGTAAGATGGAAACTGATCGTGTCCAATTAGATCTTTAAAAACTACCTTAATAGCATGGTTAATAAAGCTGTTTTTTATGTATCTGTTATTTATAAATAAGAATTGCTCTCCTCTTGTTCTTTTAGAATATTCAGGTTTTAAAACAAACCCACTAATAGATGTAATTGAAGTATGTTCATCTACCGGTACTAATCTTTCATTGTATTTTTTTCCAAAAACACCGACTATCCTTTGTCTTCTCTTAGTGGCTGGTAAATCAAAAATAAGACTTTCATTATGGTGCATGATAAAATGAATTTCTGGATGAGTTAAGGCAACTCTTTGAAACTCATCGATTATATGCCTGGTTTCAACTCCTTTAGATTTTAAAAAATTTCTTCTTGCAGGAACATTATAAAATATATTTTTCATGGAAATATTAGTTCCTTGATTACATACACAAGATTCGGAGCTAATTATTTTAGATGCTTCTATTTTTACTTGATGTCCAATATCGTCCTCTTTATTCTTTGTTTTGAGTTCTACTTGTGCTACAGCTCCAATACTTGATAATGCTTCCCCTCTAAAACCTTTAGAAGAAATTGAAAAAAGGTCTTCTGAAGATTTTATTTTTGATGTGGCGTGTTTTTTAAAGCATAATTCGGCATCATTTTTAGACATCCCAGTTCCGTTATCAATAACTTGAACTAAAGTTGATCCTGCGTCTTTTATGATTAACTGAACTTTACTACTCTTTGCATCAACAGCGTTTTCAATAAGTTCTTTCACTGCAGAAGCTGGTCTTTGGATGACTTCACCTGCAGCAATTTGATTGGCAACATGTTCTGGTAATAGCTCAATCATTATTTTGAACTAGATTTTGTTAAAATTTCTAATATGGAATCTATCTGAGAATAGATAAAAACAAATCCAAAAATTAAAATGGAGAAAATAATTAATAACCTTATAGTGTCCCAATTTTGATTCCAACTTTTTATTCTTGATTTTGATTTAAAAGAGTCTTTTATTCTTTCATTATAACCTTGAGTATTAGCTGCCTTAATTTGATCATTCAATTTTTCTTTTCTTTCATCATAATACCTTGCAGGAAAATCAAATTGTTTATGATTAGGAAGTTTAAAAAACCGAGATTTCAAAAATTGTTTTTGCCCCATAACGTAAATTTATGTAAATTAAATAACTACTCGAAAATCGTGTAAAATTCTCTTGTTAATTTTTTATAATCTTCAGAATAATTGTGCCTGCCAGCTTTTTCAATAACTAAAGACTCTTTATTTATTCGTTCATTTTCACTCCTAGATAGTTCCAATAAAATTCTATGGGGGGCTTTATTAGCTTTAGGATATACAGCACATTCTCTTATAGAATATAAGCCATATTTTTTTGCAAATTCTTTTGCTTCTTTTTTTTGATCAAATGGAAGAATTATATTTAAAGATCCATCTTTTGTTAGATTTTGATTACTAAACATTAAAATATCCTCTAATTTTAAATCATTTTGATGTCTTGCTTTTGATCTTTCTGCATTAGATGGTTGTAGACTTTTTTTGAAATATGGAGGATTGCTAACAATTAAATCATAATTAGAATTTGGATGAAAATATTTTAAATTTTGGTGATATAATTTTATTCTCTCACTCCAATTGCAATTTTTAATATTAATTTTAGCATCAATTATAGCGCTAGGTGAAATTTCAACACTATCCAGCTCTAAATTTAAATTTCGTTGGCACAACATAATTGAAATTATTCCAGTTCCAGAACCGATATCTAGTGCTCTAAGTTTTTTAGAAACGTTTACCCATGCACCAATTAAAATTCCATCTGTACCAATTTTCATGGCTGCATTGTTTTGGTGTATGGAAAATTTTTTGAAATTAAATGGTTGGTAAATACGTTTACTCACCAGTATAGAGTTCAATTAAACCATCTGCAATATTAAGTTTTAAACGTTTTTTGAAGTGATCTAAAACCAAAATATTTTTCTCATTATATGGTAGTAATATTTCTGTGTCATTAATGTAAAGTTGAATAAGATTATTATTCTTTATTTTTATAACAGCACTAATTTTACCTAAATACTCTTCTTTTTGGTTAAACAAATCGTATTTAGCAATATTGGTTTTGTCAAATTTTTCATCTTTTAAATCAATGTCTTTTGGATGAACAAAAACAGATTTATTTTTTAACTCTTGAGCTTTATCTTTATTAACATTTAGTAGAGTTAAAATCAATTTGTTTTTATTTAAATGTTGAATTTCTTGAATCTTAAAAGGTGTGATTAGTCCAGAAATATTTATCCAAATTGTTATTTTTTTTGTAAGAATTGAAGGGTTTTCATTTATAAAGGAAATAACCAATTTGCCACTGTAACCATGAAGTCTTGAAATATGTCCTATTTCCTTTAAATTATCTTGCATAAAAAAAGCCATGTAACATGGCTTAAAATTATAAAATCATTTAAGAAGTTTTATTTATTCTTTTTTTTTCTTTCTTCAGTAGCTGGAGTTTCTTCTGCTTTTGGAACTTCTTCAGTAGCTGGAGTTTCTTCTGCTTTTGGGGCTTCTTCCGTAGCTGGAGTTTCTTCTGCTTTTGGAGTTTCTTCTGTAGCTGAAGCTTCTTCTGTGGCTGGAGTTTCTTCTACTTTTGGAGTTTCTTCTGCTTTTGGGGCTTCTTGCGTAGCTGGAGTTTCTTCAGTAGCTGAAGCTTCTTCTGTGGCTGGAGTTTCTTCTGTAGCTGGAGTTTCTTCTGCTTTTGGGGCTT
>NZID01000004.1 GCA_002691605.1 Crocinitomicaceae bacterium | reverse complement strand
GGGAAGTAAGACTTATAATTCCTCCAATAATTTCCTATTATGTAATTTTGGTTTCAAAGATAGTTAGTACTTTTATTCAATAAGCTTATAATAAGCATCTTCATCCAAAATTTGTGCATTATATTTCTGGGCAGCTTTTAGTTTGGTGTTTTTACTGTTATGAGCAACATTTGCACCGCATACTAAAATATCTGTTTTAGAGCTTACGGAACTTTGAATTACAGCTCCCATATTTTTTGCTTGTTCTTTCATATCATCACGATCGCCTTTTTCCATTTTTCCCGTGAAGCATATATGTTTACCTTGAATTTTACTGTTCATAGTTTATATTTTCTTAAATATAAATAAAAAAATGTACTTAATCACTTCCACATTCTCCTTCT
Organism: Crocinitomicaceae bacterium; assembly: GCA_002691605.1. Classification (GTDB taxonomy): domain Bacteria; phylum Bacteroidota; class Bacteroidia; order Flavobacteriales_D; family Parvicellaceae; genus MED-G20. The sequence goes on along the minus strand of NZID01000004.1, from coordinate 7,471 downwards.
CTGTAATTTATTATCCCGTGACATTCTGCAGTTTCCCAATTAGAATAAGTAATATCATTGCATCCACATACTGGTTGATAATAATAAGGAATAGTTTCATTACAATAAGTAATAGCTTCATTACAACCTTCATTATCTTTTTGACAACATACTAAAAATACTACTATGAAAATTGATACTGTTAATTTCTTCATTTTATAATTTTTAAATCATTAAAGTAAGAAAAAGTTGACTTAGTTAAGAAAGTATAGTTATTTAAGTAACTCATATTGGTTTGGTATTTTATATTAGATAATATAACTCCAAATCAAATATAAATTTATAAAAATAGTTCATTATTTGATAGTTTTTACTTATCTCTTATTTCTTTAACTGCAGCCATAATTGCTCTGGATTTTTCATTACTGAATCTTGTATTTAAGGTTTTAATTAGCTCATTTTTAGATGCTTTATAAACTTGTTTTTTTTCTTCATCAGATAAGTCTTTGCCATGAATTTTTTCTCTTTGTGCAACGAATTTAGCAAGGTAGGTATCATAAAGAAATTTTTTGTCGGCTTTAGTCAATTCTAGTTGATTTGTAGCATATTCAGAAAATGTAGTAGCTCTTTTTATTTGGTAGTTATTCTGTGCTTTTGAACTAAACGAAATCAGAATAATAAGTACCAATGTATTAATTGTCTTTTTCATAGTTTTAAATTTTAAACCCTTAAAGTAATAAAAAGTTTATTTTGTTAAGAAAGTAAAGATACTTTAGATGGTATACTTGAGATAAAATCTTGTTTTCATATAACTTGTAATTTTATCTATTAAAACCCATTCTTCTCTTTTTATTTTCCAAAAAATATTTTGTAGTTTGGCTAAGAAAATAGTTGTTATGAAATGCAAAAAAACCAAAAAAGAGATATTTGGATATGATGGAGAGGTAAATGTTGAACTCTTTTTCAATAATGTCAATAATTCAAATACAGCATGTCAATTTTTTAAATTTTCTAATATTACATTTTTTGTCGAAGAAGGAGTAATTAACATAGAAAAGACTTTTACGGATGAAGTAATGAATACCTATCTTAGTCTTGAAATATTTCCTAATTTAAGCGCCAGAATCTTATCACCTTACATTTCGGACTTGATGGACCCAGATAGAAAGTCAGACAAAATCATTTTAAAGGAAGATAATTCTAATTTCTGGAATCCAGGATTGGATTGGGCACAAAAGTCTTGTAAAAAAGAAGATAATGAATGGTATAATGAAAATCTAATTACTATATATAAATCATTGTCAGTAGATTTAAATACTGGCATGGATTATAATGAGAATTTAACAGAGGCTATTGACATAGACTATCCAGAAACAACAGAGATTACCTTTTATGAGATTATTTTAAAAGCAACATTAGGAAAATATCGAGGTTACATGGAGTTAAATTTTAAAAATATTAAAAATAGTTCTGATTTAAAGAAGGCTATTGAATCAAGACTATACGAAAATCAAGAGTATGAATGGAGTGAAAATCCCCCCTTTAAGAATTCTTTTTCTTCAATATATGATAATGGAATAAAAGCCATTGTAAATCAAAGCGCTATTTATTCAGGTGATGCTGATGCATATTTAAATGACATGTTTTATCTCTTAAATAATAAAAGAAATGAGGAAATAGTTGATTTATTTTCAAAAGTTTCGCCTAAATTATCTATCTCGGACTTCGACGAACTATGTACATGGCATGATATATGTCTTAAAAAAGGGTATTCTACTTTTAAGGAATTAATAGAAAAAGAATTTAATACGGAAGAATTAACAACAATTGGACAAAAGATTTTAGAATCTCTTTCTTAAATTATTTCCTAAAATACTATTTTAATTTAGTCTGGAACTAACTTAATGGAGCTACTCTTTTATCACTTTAATTTCCTCAACGCTATATCCATAAGTTACTTTTAATAAGTAAATTCCTTTAGAATAATCTTTTAAACATAAGGTAGTTTTATTGGTTAACTGAAGCCTATTTCCAATTATGTCAAAAACTTCAGTTTGAATGTTTCCATTAAATTCATCTAATGAAATAGTAATATTTTCGTTAGTTGGATTTGGGAAAACTTTTATTTTTTTTTTAGAATTACCATGTAAATAAAGGCTTGATGGACAATCATCAAAAAATGATTTTATGTAGTCCATTTGTGAAAAATTTAATGAGTGTTGTGCATTTCCTCTAATGTGTACTACATTGCCTGATAAATAAGAATACTCAAATATTAAAGGATTACTTATAGGAACCCCGGGCCAGTTGATCTTAACCCCATTAAAACCTTGATTTTGAGCTATAGCATAAATAGCATCTTCAGCATCCAAAAAGTCAATTCCAACAGGTGAATATCCTCCATGATATGGAATTGTAGGATCATTATCGTTACTAATACTTAAATATTTTCTTGACGTTATTGGATTTGAAACTTGATTATATCCACAATATGAAATGGAAGAATTAGTATTGATACCAATTTTATAGAAGTCACCTAAATGATATTGAAATTCATTCAAATGACTAATTGCAGCACAAATTCTATCTACTCCAGGATTCAAATTTTCTATGTATAAGCTGTTGGCTAATCCAGCTCCATTAGATAAGCCCAAAACTCTAATTTTATTAGGATTTATATTATTAAATTGTTGAATGGTATCAATTAATTCATTCATCATTTCCAAATCAGGAGCATCACTGTTTTCAGTACATAAATTCCAACTATTTAAATATCCAGTTGGGGCAATAAGAACATGACATTCAAAAAGATTTAAAAACTGATTTATAATTTGAGCACCATTTCCACCATTTCCATGTAGTAAAATACATACTGGATATCCATCATCGGGCATAGGATTTATTGGTATATCAATAGCAACTGGGTAAATGTATCCGTTAGGTTGCTGATACCAAGATTTTGTAATATTAAGATTTGTCGATTGAGTTAGATTTTGTGCTTTTGAATAGGACAGGACTGAAATTATTAGTAGAAGTTGAATTAATATTTTCATTTAATAAGTTTTAAATCCTTAAAGTAGTCAAAAGTTGACTTAGTGAAAGAGAATTCAATTTTTATATATGAGTCCCTTTATTTTTTTTTCTTGGAACAGGTTTAGAAAAATAATTGTCAAATAAATCGTTAAAAAAAGAATCTATTTCCATAAACTCATTAAAAAAATTTTCCATCATTTTACTTTTCTGATTATGAAAATTAAATGAACTATCTAAATCAAAAGGGTTTGAAAAAAAATTATTTATACCAAAGTTTGTAATTAAACTATCAATATTTAAATATTCTCCAGTTGATGAATATGAGTAAGAATATGAGGAATCATATTGAACAATATTTCCATTTTTATCAAAACTTTTATTTACATTCCAACTCTCATTTGGTGAATCATTTTTTATAGTATCTACATATACTTCAAGTTGAAAAAAAGAGGAGTTTGAAATTAAAAAAAACACAAGAACCAAAACTGTAATTTTCTTCATTTTATAATTTTTAAATCATTAAAGTAAGAAAAGTTCAATTATTTAAGAAAGTAAAGGGAAGTTAGTTTATTCAATTCTAATATAGCTAAAATCTAATGAATTAAGTGCAGTATCAGTGGAGCTAATAAGACTACCAGAGAAAGAAGAATGTGTAAGTTCCATACTATAAAGAGCTGTTCTAATAGGTGGTCCATTATCTACCCATCCATTGCCATCGTTAAAATTAAAATGTGTTGTTGTGAAACTACATTCAGTATGATAATTATTAATAAAATATGTTCCTTTGTAATTCGCGTAATTATTTCCATTCCAGTTTAATGGAAGTGAATAGCTAATCCAAGTACTGTCAGAGTAACAATGAACTGTAAACTCATTAAAATTTTGTGTAATATTATTGCCATTTGGAATCCAAGAAACTCCTTCCCAAGAGCCAACAAGAGTAAATAAGCAATTGCCAGAGTCTTCAACAGCATCAGGATTATAATTTATTGCATTTGGGTCTGAGCAACCTAAAATAATACAACTGCCATCATCAATAGTAGCTTCAGAGTTATAATTAGTTGCATTAATATCCGTGCATCCTTCAACGTCTTTATCACAACTTCCCAATAACACTATTGAGAAAATTAAAACTGTTAGTTTTTTCATTTTTTAAGTTTAAAAGTAAAAGTAATAAAAAGTTGGGTTTGTTAAGAAAGCAAAGAGAGGTTAGAATAAAATATTAGTACCAATATTGTGTTCTAGCTAAAATAGAAAAGTCTAATTCATTGAGTAAGGTCTTTACCTACCACAACCACAAGTCAGAGCTTAAAAATAAAATTGTAACAATTCCCACAGACACTTTGAAAATTTTTTCATTGCGTTCTTTAATTTTAGTATAATCTTTTCTTTTTTTAATTTTTTGTTCTAATTCAATTTCTTCTTTTCTGTTTTGATTTACTGCTTGTCTTATTGCTGCAGCTTCTGCGCGGTATTTTTTCGATCTAGATAATTCTCTTTCAATTTCAGCGGTTACAGATTCTAAGTAAAGCTCACTTTCTTCCTCTTCAATTTTTCTTAGATTAATAGCTTCTATACCAAAAATAAATTCTCCAATTAATTTATCTCTATTTTTAATAACATCCCATACTATCTGCTTATTTTTACCCACTTTTTGGTTGTAACCGACATCACCTGTGACATTAGTTAATTCATTAGACCATTTTAACGAATTAGTTGGTTTGATATAAAGTTTAATATCATATTTACCTGAATCTCCTACATTGTCATAATTTATGTAAATTTTTTTTTCAATTTGATTCACAGATTTTATAAACACAAATTGTGAATGAGAGACTAAACTAATGAGGCTGACAAGCAAAACACAAATAAAACCTTTACTTAAATACATTACCTATGTCTTTTTTACAATTAAATTAAGAAAAAATTGACTTAGTTAAGAAAGCAAAAGTTATGAATTACTTATATTTATTTTGAATATGTTAAAAAGTAAATCAATATTTGAAATCATCAATTTGACTTAGTGGAATTTTACTATTTAAAAAATTTCCTGTTCCAAAAGCAACTTCTTTTCCATTTTCATTCAAAAGTTTAGATTCAGCAATAAATGAATTTCCAGAACTATATTTTAAATTACCTATTGCCTTAATCTTCCCCTTTTTTACAGGCCTCAAAAAGTGAAGATTAAATGCTGTTGTAAGAATAAAAAATTCAGACTTTGAATTTGCAGCAAAAAATGCTGCATCATCTAATAGTTTAAAATAAACCGAACCATGAATTGCTCCTAACCCATGAAAATACTTTTCAGAAATAGTTAACCCTATTTCAGCATAACCGTCTAAAATTTTACAGGTGGTTGTATCAAAAATCATTGTATTTATATTAGCATTTAAATACATGTTTTCAAGTTTTTGAAAGTGTTGGTCGTTCATATAAATAAAAATTTAAAATAAGACTTTAAAAGCTTTAAAAATTGCTTTTATATCTCCTCCTGTGTTCAAGTTTTAAATCATTAAAGTAATAAAAAGTTGACTTAGTTAAGAAAGCAAAAGGGAGGTTAGTTATTTTCTCTTTTTTGTAATTCGGTGTCTATCAAATTAATTAGATTTTCTGAACTCTTTATTGCTCCTTTATACATCCTTACCGTAGGGGTTAACCAACCAATTCTATTATTTAAATAATTAATATATTCTTTGTCCTTACTAAGTTCTTCATAATTATTTGGGACTAAATCATTCCAGAAATCAAATTTTTTAAAAAATTTTCTGTATAAAGTTCGGTGGTCTTGCATCTGATTATTCCATTCCGAATTATTCCATTCTTTTAAAAATGATGTTTTAGCTTCGTAATGGTAAGTGATAGCATCTCTTAGTGAATCATTTTTAATAATTCTTATGCCTTCATTATTCATACTATTATATGCATTTTCTGACATTAAAAATTTAGGAACCTGTGGAACTTTACCATAGTGCTTATTTAGAGAGTCATTGTAAGGAATATTATTTTTAAAGGATCTTAAAATAATATTAGTTGATTTTATACTTCTTTCATTAAATTTTATATTGATTTCTATGTCTCTTATATCTGCTTTAAGATTTTTTTTCATTTCGTTTAAGAGACTTAACTCATATTGTTCTTTTTTCTTGTACTCATTCCAATTATTTATTTGAAGTGCTATTAAAATTCCAATTACAACTAATACAATTTCTCCAATAGCATAAATTAAGTAACTACTGAATTTATTTTTGGAAAGTAACTTTTTACGAATCTTTTTGAAAAAATTGATCATACAATTATAAAGAAAAGATAATATTATGACATTAAAGTAAGAAAAAGTTGACTTAGTTAATAAAGCAAAGGGGGTTAGTTCTGTTTAGATTTCAAATACCTTAAATAAAATGAAAACAACATTAAAATTCCGCCTAAAACAGCAAAAACGTGTTTAGTACCAATTGCGTTATCTAAAAAAGTAACTGCAAATCCTACCCAAAAAACACCCATCCTATTTTTTAAAAGAAATTGCTTCACTTCATAAGTTTTAAACCTTTAAAATAGGAATAAAAAAATAATTAGAAAAAAAACAAACGCATAGAAGCTTAAAGATGAAATAACAAAAGCGTGTTGAGCCCAAACTTTTAGTTCTGGTAATGGTTTGAGCCATTTTGGATAAGGATTGGTATTTTCTTGATAAGTTTCAATATCTGGATAAATTAAGTAATGAAAAAATTTCTTTTTTCTCCATTTTTCATAAGGACTATTCATTTTTTAAGTTTAAAAGTAAAAGTAATAAAAAGTTAACTTAGTCAAGAAAGCAAAGGGAGGTTAATAGTGATCTCATACACTAATAAAAATACTTTATATAAACAACACTAAGCTTATATACCTATTTCATAGCCTTGAGTTAGATTTTTTAATGGCTACTTAACTTTTAGAAATACAAAAATTAATTTATGGCATAATAATTGGTTAAAATATAAATTAATCAATTGACTATGAATACATTACTCAGATTTTCATTAAAAAATATAAACCTGTTTTTGTTTTTTACATTTTTTGGATTAACATTTATAGGTCAAAATGAGACAACTAAGTCTGAATTTTTAAGCTTTTACAGATACATTCCAGAGAAAATGACTTGGAATGAGCATAAAAAACGAGCTTCTGAGATGGGTGGTGATCTTGCATGCATCACCAATGCTTTTGAAAATGAACAAGTTAGAAGAATCGCGGGAGGAGAGATTGTATGGGTTGGAGGGATAAGGAAAGACTGCGGCAATGGACCTGGATCTGATTATTGGAAATGGTCCAACGGTAAAGAGTGGTCTTACACCAATTGGAGAGCAGGAGAACCCAACAACTACACAGAACATGATGAAAACCGAGTGATGTTATGGGAAAATGGAGAATGGAATGATGCTTCCTTATTTCATGAGTTTCCAGCAGTATATGAAATACCCTC
>NZID01000092.1 GCA_002691605.1 Crocinitomicaceae bacterium | reverse complement strand
AGTATTCAAAAAATAATTAAGAACTCTGCATTAAAAGCAAGAATTTATAAAAAAGTAACTCCTCATACTTTGAGACATAGTTTTGCGACCCACTTATTAGAGAATGGAACAGATATAAGATATATTCAAAAAATTTTGGGAAATAGTGATATAAAAACAACTCAAATATATACCCACGTAAGTAATGCTCACTTTAAAAATATTCAAAACCCTTCAGATAATTTGATTTTTTTTTAAATTAGTACATAAGGGTAATAAACGTATACATTTATCTCCTCGTTATACATTAATTTAAAAAATACAGAAATAGAATATGTCGTTTCAAACACCAATAACAATTTCTGATGCTATTGAAAGAATAGAATCGAACAAATTTTTACTTCCAGCTATCCAAAGAGAATTTATTTGGACACACTCGAAAATCGAATGGCTTTTTGACTCGATTATGAGAAATTATCCAATAAGTTCATTTCTATTTTGGAATGTAGAAGAAAGCACCTCGAAAAATTATAGATTTTACAAGTTCATAAATGAATATCGAGAAAGATACAAAACTCACAATGAAGAGATTTCCACAAATGGAATTAAATCATTTAATGCAGTTTTGGACGGACAACAAAGACTGACTTCGCTTTATTTAGGCTTAAAGGGAAGTTTTGGTTACAAAGAATATCGGAGAAAATGGGAAGATACCGAATGGAGCATTCCAACACGACATTTGTATCTCAATATTTCAAACGAACTGACCAAAGAAGAAGATGGCAGAATTTACGAATTCAGCTTTCTTGAAAAAGATTTAACTAAAGAACTTGAGATTTACGAAACTGAAGATAAGAATTGGTTTAAAGTTGGAGCAATTCTAAACTATTTAGATGAAGATAACTTTGACAACTTTGTTGAAGAATTCGACAATAAATTTTCAAGAAAAGCTATAAGACAGTTAAGAAGAACTATTGTTGAAAAACCGATTATAAACTACTTCCTTGAAAAAGAACAAAGTCTTGACAAGGCTCTAAATATTTTTATCCGTATTAATAGTGGTGGCGAACCTTTGAATTTTTCTGATTTGTTAATGTCTATTGCTGTTGCTAATTGGACACAGAAAGACGCAAGAAAAGAAATCCACAAGTTAGTTGATACTGTTCGTGACAAAGGATATTCCATTTCAAAAGATTTAGTACTAAAGTCATTTTTGTACTTACATAGTAAAGACATAAAATTTAGAGTAACCAACTTCTCAAAAGAAAACGCAAAGGAATTTGAAACAGAATGGGAACAAATTAGAGATGCAGTTCTATCAACCTTTGACTTGATAAAGTCATTTGGATTTACGGACTTCACTCTGACTTCAAAAAATGCTGTAATTCCAATAATTTACTATTTGTACCAAAAAGGTATTTACAGAGACTTTTCAAATAAAATTGAGTTTAAGCAAGACCGAGAGAATATTAAGAAATGGTTACATATTGTGTTGATAAAAAGACTTTTTGGTGGTACTTCAGATAATGTACTTTCACAAATGCGTAGAGCATTTACCGACAACATATCGGAAAATAAAATCAAATCTGAAATTTCAAATTTCCCGATTGATACAATTTTCAATCACATAAGAAAAGACACGATCGTTGGAGAAGAGTTTATTGAAGAAACATTATTTACACAAATTGACAATCAGTATGCTTTTTCTATACTATCGATATTGTATCCGAATTTGGACTATAAAAACAACAATTTCCACAAAGACCACGTTCATCCAGCTTCAACTTTCGGGAATTTAAGTGAGGAAAACAAAGAGAAGTATGGTTGGAGAACTTTTAACTCAATCTATAATTTGCAAATGCTTGATGCAAATGAAAATATGTCAAAAAACGACTTAAACTTGAAAGACTGGGTTGATAAAGAAACTAATGAGAATAACAAAGAACAATTTTTGAATTTACACATAATTCCAAATGTAGACTTGACAATAGAAAATTTTAGTGAATATCACGAAAAGAGAAAGGAAATACTAATGGACAAGCTGAAAATACTATTGAATTAAAAATAACTGGCGGCGACAATGTGTATAAGTAATAGCGGTTTAAGTGATAAAACGAAACTTAAAACATAAAAAAAGGTCAGTAATAAACTGAAAAGTTTGTGAGTAGAAATCCGCTTCTACTCATATACGAAACCGTTGAGCGATAGCTAAAAAACGACCGTAACCAGAAAAAAAGACCAAGAATGTCAGTATTAAATCAATTTCAACATTATTCACAAGAAGAAAATACCGTAACTAATAACGTCCTTTTGATGCTGTCCAATCTTTACGAGATTAATCCAAAGTATTACGAAGAATTCATTAAAGGACTGACTGAAGACTCTGAGCAATACGAAGTAATACCAACTTTCAGACAGCAGGTAGGAAATCGTGGTAATGGAATTATTGACGGACACATTCAAATAAAAGCATCAAAGATTATAATTGAGACTAAACTACACGGCTTGGAATGGATTAATAAACTTGTAAAGTATTCGAAAAGCTTTGACCAGAATGAATATAAATTGCTAATTCATCTAAGCTCAGCCAAATACTCTGAGATTGAAATCGAAGAAATAGAGAACAGATTGAGTGACCTAAAGGAACTTGGAAAAATCGATTTTCAATCCCTTACATATCAAGACTTAGTTGACCAATTGAAAGAACTCGCAAATAACTATCAGTTTGAACATTATTTACAAAGACTGAATGAGCATTTTGAAAGTTATTGCATAGGGATGGCATTAATGCCAAAAAGTAATAATATTTTAAGAGCAATGGCTTGCGGTCAATCTTATGACCTTAATGTAAAACATCAATTTTACTTTGACTTAGCATCAAGAGGTTACAGTGATTTCAAATTTTTAGGTATTTATAAATGGAAATCGGTACGACACATAGGACTGGTTGAAAATATGATTCAAGCTGATTGGGACGAAAAAAATGGACTTACAGTTAAACATTCAAAATTCCCCGTAACCAAAGAGCAAAAAGAAAGATTAGTTGAAGCAATAAAAGAATCAATCGAAGATGGTTGGGAAGTAGACAAAGACCATCGCTTTTTTCTGTTGGCAGACTTTACAAACACCGATTTTAAAAAAACAAGTCCAGGCGGAATTTTCAGAGTGAGGTTCTTTAACCTAGAAGACGTATTGGACGAAGTTCCTGACGACATAAAATTGATTGCGGAACAATTAAAAATAGAGATGTGGGAATAAAAGCTGAGAACCCTGGAACACTTTGGCGATTAGTATTATTCTTCATCAGAAAACTATATACATTAAAAATGAATGGCAATAATTTCACTTGGATTAAGATAGATGCTTCTTACCCAAAAGATCCAAAACTTATTAGTTATGCCCTTGAAAACAAAATATAGTTAACAAACTCTAAACTTCAAAAAAAATTCTAAAAGAGTAAAAAAGTTTAATCATTATTATTATTCTTTCCCTCTTCAAATTTTGCTTTCATGGTGGGGTTTCCATAAGTCAATTTTTTGATTGTCAATCCATCTGCTTTCTGATTTGCAAGCCTTAATTGATTTCCTGTAGTTCTAAGTTCCTGTTTTACTTTTTCCATTCTGGCAATTGATTTATCAATTTCATCAATAGCTTTTTCAAAATGGCTGGATGCAGATACATAGTTTTTCGCAAAACCTTCTTTAAACTTATTAATCTTGTCTTCAAAATTAGTTATATCAATACTTTGATTCCTCATCAAATTTAGCTCTTGCTTATACTTTAAAGAGTTCATCGCCCCATTTCTAAGTAGGGTTATAATGGGTATGAAAAATTGAGGTCTTATCACATACATTTTATCATACTTATGTGAAACATCAACAATACCATTATTATAATATTCATTTTCAGATTCTAAAAGTGAAACTAAAACAGCGTATTCACAATTTTTTGCTTTACGATCTTTATCAAGTTTTGCAAAGAAATCTTCATTTCTCTTTTTATTTACAGTTGCATCATTTTCATTTTTCATTTCAAACATGATAGAAATTATTTCATTTTCTTCGTCATCTGATTCTTTAAAAATAAAATCTCCTTTAGTACCAGAACTAGTGTCATTGTCTTTTTCAAAATAGGAATTTTGGAATGCTGTTGCTCTAAGATTATTAAATTCTATTTCACAATGTTGCTCTAAACTTTCCCCTAACATTTTAGTGGACAACTTCAGTTTCATATCTTTTACCCTTGCAATTTCATCGTCTTTAAATTGAATAATTGCATCCTTACTCTTTAATTCAGTAGAATATTTCTGTTCTAATGAATTTTTAAGATTTTCTTTTTCTAATTCCTTGGTTTTTAGATTATTTTCTAAAAAATCTCTTTGTTTTTCAATTTCTTTTGTTGCGTTAGATATTGCTAATTGTTTGACAGTTTCAAAGTGTTCTACTTTCGCTTTCAAATCAGCTAATTCTGAATTTTTTTCGGCTAATTTTTCGCTCAATTCACTTTTGCTATTCTCTTTAAGTTTTATGATTTCATTTTTTTTATTGGCAAGTTCTTCTTGTAAAGCATTTTTAGTTTTTTCTACAGCTAGTTCAACTGCACTCTCTTTCTGCTTTTCCGCAATAGCAAGACGATTAGCCAATTCTCCTTCAAATTCGTGATCTCGAACTTGTTTTAGAATATCGGCAAAACTAGATTCATCAATTTTAAAAGCTTTATGGCAATTAGGGCAGATTATTTCGTTCATGTTTTTTGAAATTTTACTAATGAAAACCAATAAATAAAGAAAATTTCATTATTTACAGTTTTATTACAGTCTATAAATTACATATTTATATTTTAAAATAAGAAGGTAGCTATCATTACTTTCAAACTTCAAGTATTAAAATTGTCATTTATCAAAAGAATAATAAAAGTAAATACTCAGCAGGTGAAGTAAAGCAACTTTATTATATATTTAAAGGTAATTTTACGTAAAAATAAATTATTATGGAATTCTTATCACAAATATGTCAAATTACCGTTGCAATATCCGTTTTATTTGTCTGGGTTTTTAGATTTCACAATGTACTTAAAGAATTTAAACAGTTCGGCTTAAGTGATATTACAAGAAATTTAGTTGGTACCTCAAAAATAGCCTTATCTACTTTACTTATCGTAGGGATTTGGTATACCAATTTAGTTCTAATTCCTTCAATTTTAATGGGTTTATTTATGATTGGTGCACAATATTTTCACTTCAAAGTAAAGAATTCATTTATTAAACACTTACCCTCATTATTTCTTTTAATATTAAGTGCATTTATCGCATATTCTGCACTTTAAATTAGGTATGGACTTTACAACTTCTTGTGTTTTTTTATCAAGCATATCTTTTTTTGCTTACGCTTTTTCTTATTTTAATTCTTCTCACATGAAAAAAGAGTTCAAAAGGTTTGGTTTAGAAAAAATGGGCTTATTTACTATTATATTAGAAGTATTAGGGGCAGCTGGTTTATTGGTTGGTCTTTATTTTCATTTTATTTTAATTATTTCGTCTTTAGGACTAGCTCTTTTAATGTTTGCAGGTGTAATAGTAAGAATTAAAATGAAAGATAGTATGTGGGTTTCATTTCCTGCTATATTTTATATGGTGTTAAATTCTTATTTATTTTGGGAATCTATTAATTAATAGTTCATATTGAAGTTTCTTTTAATTTTATTTTTTAGTATTCTAAACATGGCTAATCTATTTAGTCAGGATCCTGTTTTAAAATACGATTCTTCTAAAAATTTTATTTCTAAAATTAAAGCATTAGAGAATAGTGAAATTCTAAAATTATCCTTAAGTTTTTTAGATTCCATAAAAATAAATGTGCTTTTAGAAGATAAAATAGATGATAGAGATTTAGATAGACACCCCAATAAATATTTGAGTTCCAAACAATTAAATGAGATTACCAAAGAATCTATTTGCGAAATAAACAACTCTTATATTTTATTAGTAGTTGAAGATCAGTTCAAGCAATTAAGAGCTGTCACAGTATCCCCTGAAGGATATCCCATAGAGAGTTTTCTTCTTTATGATAATTTTTTATACCTCTCAAGAGATTTTTATGAAAAAGAAGGAAGACGGTATTCTCCCGATAAACCTTATTATTATGATGTTAATAAGCATGAATTTATATTCTCTAGAATATTTAAAATAATGGAGCCACAATATAAAGAAGAGTTAATCGACTTAGACTTTCATGACGATGAGACAAATAATCGATACAAAGTATTTGTAAATGAAAGTGGGCATTTTACCAACTTAGATTTTCAAACTTTTGAAAGCAATAAAATAGAATTGTTTAATATGACCATTAAGTCCTCTTTTTTTCAAGAAAATAAAGGAACTANTATTAAAGATCAGTCTGAAANAGATNATAATTATTTTAAACTATTNTTAGANAGAGATCAAGCGATGAGACTTTTAAGTAATACTAAAAATTCAAAAGATGAAATTTTGAGAATTATTCCAAAAATTAAAGGTGATTTTCAAATTTTTCAACAATATAAGACTACCATCGGTATTAGCGGAGATGGCGATTTTTGTGATATAGATAGCATTTTTTTCTTGTCTAATTGGGAAAAATTAGAATTAAAAAGTGATCTTTTTTGTATGAAAAAATATACCGTTCAAGAAAGAAATGCATTTCCGGAACTAACTATTAAAAAATTTNAAAAATTAGTANAATCAGTTTGTGGNAATTATCATTATAATTNTGTAAAAACTATTAAAACCAAAGAACAACTATTATCTTACATTTCTGTAAGTGAAATTACTCTAAAAGTTGAATTAAAAAATAAAGAAACGAATGCATTACATACCCAATACATAGTTTTCGATATTGCAAAGGGNTGTTAGTTATTTCCATTCTGNAAAGAAATAGTAATGAGATCTTTAACAAACTTTATCAAATGATTCTTTTAAACATAAATTTGAGAAAACTCTTAAAGTGAATAATAATTCAAAAAAAGTTCATATTGTTGGTGGTGGAATAAGCGGACTTATTGCTGCTACCGTATTGGAAAAAAACAATATCAATTCTTTAATTATTGAACAAAGTGATACTTTAGGTGGAAGAATNAAAACTGATATATTTAATCAGTATCAATTAGATCATGGATTTCAAGTACTGTTATCCAGCTATGAGGCAGCAAAAAAATATTTAGATTATAAATCCTTAAATTTACAAAAGCTGGAAGCTGGAGCATGTATATTTCAAAATGGAAAACAAAATTATTTTGGAGATCCTTTAAGAAATCCATCATTACTATTTCCTACTTTTTTTTCTAAAATTGGTTCACTAAGTGATAAGATAAAAATTGCTAANTTAAATTTCAGACTACAAAAAAAAACCGTTGATTCAATCTTTAAAGAAAAAGAAACTTCTACTCTGAATTACTTAAATAATTGGGGATTCTCCCCTACGGTAATTGAAAATTTCTTTAAACCATTTTTTAGCGGTATTTTTTTAGANACTGAATTGGATACTTCCAGTAGAATGTTTGAATTTGTATTTAAAATGTTTGGAGACGGATTGGCAGTGATTCCCAAAAATGGAATGCAAGAAATTGTGAATCAACTAAAATATAAATTGAAAATAACAACCATTAAATTTAATTCTACAGTCNCTAGCATAAAAAANAAAGAAATACATCTTTCNAATGGNGAAATTTTGCAGTCTGACTACACAATAATAGCTACTGAGCCTAATGATATAATTGAAAATCTCAACAATCAAAAAATAAGCTGGAAGTCTTGTCAAAACTTGTATTTTAGTACCCCAAAACGCTTATATAAAAAAGCTTTTATAGGATTAATCCCCGATCAANAAAGTTTAATAAATAATATTTTTTATCCTACGAGTATTCAAACCAATTTTAAAGGCGATAACGAATTACTTTCTGTTACTGTTATTAAAAAACATAATTATTCCGANAANGAGTTAATTTTAAAAGTGAAAAAAGAGTTGGATATATTATGTAAAATTAAAAATTTAACCTTTTTAAAGCTATACCATATTGATAANGNNTTNCCTAATTTAAATAACTTAGAATANGAACTATCACCNACAGAAACGAAGTTAAAAGAAGGCATCTATTTAGCGGGTGATGTTTTATTAAATGCTTCTCTAAATGCAGCCATTATTTCAGGTGAAAGAGCTGCTTTAGCNGTTATAAATGCAATGAATGATAGTTAATTATGGTATTTAAAAAAATNGATTATCAGTTTAGAAAAGCCCTTACTAATGAGAAAGATCAAATATGGATAATTTTAAAAGATGCTATACATAGAAGAAAAAAAGACAATAGCAATCAATGGCAAGATGGGTATCCTAATAGAGATATAATCCAAAATGATCTAGACCAAGGATACGGATTTGTTTTAACTACTAATGATCAAATTATTGGTTACTGTGCTCTGCTAATTAATGACGAACCAGAATATTTAAAAATTAATGGAAAATGGCTTAGCAACAATAATTTTATTGTTTTTCACAGATTGGCCATTGGTAAAGAGTTTTTAAATAAGGGACTAGCTAAGAAAATGGTGAATTTTATAGAAGAATTTGCAATAAGTAATCAAATTTTTAGTATAAAAGCNGATACCAACCACGATAACATTCCTATGCTAAAACTCTTTAAATCTCTAGGATATACTTTTTGTGGAATAGTTCATTTTAGAGATAGTCCTCGAAAGGCATTTGAAAAAGTATTGAAGAATTAAAATTTAACAAAATACTTTAAATCAACAACTTATTAATATATTTAGTAAGTAATCATACATTAAAATAAATGAATAAGTTTAAATATTTAGGTGCTTTTTTTAGTCCTTTACTTGCTACGCTATCTTTTAATTTATCAGGAATCTGGTCTTTTACAGGAGTTTTTGTTCTCTATATTTTAGTACCTATATTAGAAAATATACTCCCAAAAGATACTTACAATTTTACTAAGGAAGAAAAGGAACTTGCTAAAGATGATAAGTATTATGATTGGATACTTTATTTATTGGTCCCTTTCCAATTATTTGTAGTTTATTACTACTTAATTACGATATCTAAACCCGCCCTATCTACTTTAGAACTTGTTGGGTATACCATGATGATGGGAACTATTTTAGGAGTTAATGGAATTAATGGCGGACATGAATTAGGCCATAAAACAGACCACCCATTAAAAGTTTTTCTAGCCCACGTACTTTTAATGACTAGCCTACAAAACCACTTTATGACCTACCACAATAGTGGACATCATAGAGATGTTGCAACTCCAAATGATCTTACTACCGCTAGAAAAGGACAAAGCTTTTACACATTTGCCATCCAGTCTCAAATTGGAGGATATTTCAAAACCTGGAAATTAGAAAAAGAAAAACTTAAACGAAAAGGAAAAAGTTCTTTGTTAAACCCCATGATAATATCCACCATTGTTCCTTGGAGTTTTCAAGGACTCATATTTTTATTTTTTGGTTATAAGGTTTCCTTATTTTATTTACTTGCAAGCATTTTTGGTATTTCTATATTAGAATCGCAAAATTATTTTTCTCATTACGGTTTGCAAAGAAAATTAAAAGATGATGGGTCTTATGAGAGAGTAAAAGCACATCATTCATGGAATTCTGATCATTTAATTGGAAGAATATTATTGTTTGAGCTTACTAGGCATTCCGATCATCATTTTGCTGGCGGTAAACCTTACCAAATTTTAGAATCCAAAAGCGAAAGTCCTATGTTACCATATGGGTATCCTGCTATGCTTATAATGGGCTATTTTCCTTTTATTTTTAAGCCTGTTATGGAAAAGCAACTAGAGAAGTATAAGATGAATTAGAATAATTGAGTATTTCCTTATGTTTTTTATTAATTGTAATTAATTTTTGTTTTAAGTGTTTTGGTTTACAAAAGAATGAATCTTAGAAAACCAACTTCCAGAAAAAATTTCAGCTAATTTACTGTCACTAACACCTTCTGGATAATTACCATCATCTAAACCTTCAATTATATCGTGCCACAATACTCTCCACTCACCATAAGTATCATCTATATTATTTGAAAAAACCATAAGCATTGAACTTGAATAAGTTTCCCTATTTTCATTTGATAGTAGAGATTCCCAATAGCCAAACCACTTTTTAGTAGAATCATCACTATTAGAATATATTGGAATGATTTGGTTTTTTAATAAATCTATTTTGACCTTTGAATACTCATCTGAACAATCTGGGCTGTTTTGATACTTAAGAGTTAGATATCTAGCCCAATTAAAATTATATCCAATTAAATGTAGGTTTTCAGGCAAAGTCAAAAAGTTACTATTTTTATTTTTTTCTTCCATAAACTAGGTAAATCTATATTATAAGTAAAAATGAAAAAAAATCTTGAAAAAACTAGTACATCAACAGTACATCTTACTTTACAACCGTATAATAATAAGAAATCTGCTTTTTTACATCCAATTTTTGAATTTCATAATAACATAAATTTCATCTTCATAACTTCTTCAACCCAGTTTGGATCATTCAAAAAATTATTTAAATAAAAGTTCTTTTTGCTCTTTAATTTTAGGACTTGAAATATATTCGTCAAATGTCATTAACTTATCTAAACAACCCTTTGGAGTAATCTCAACAATTCTATTAGCAACAGTTTGTGTAAAATGATGGTCATGACAAGTAAATATAACTGTACCTGGAAAATTTATTAACGCATTATTAAATGCTTGTATAGATTCTAAATCTAAATGGTTGGTTGGTTCATCTAACATTAAAAAATTACCCCCTTTTAGCATCATTCTAGAGATCATACATCTTACTTTTTCACCTCCTGATAGAACATCAGCCATTTTTAAAGTTTCGTCTCCAGAAAATAACATTTTTCCTAAAAATCCTCTTATGTAAACTTCATCTTTATTACTTGAAAACTGTCTTAACCAATCAATTAAAGATTGTTTTTCTTCAAAAAACTCCTTGTTTTCATTAGGTAAATAACCTGTGGTTATAGTCTGTCCAAATTTAAAGTCTCCACTATCTGGCGAAATTATTCCATTTAAAATTTCATATAGAGCAGTTGTAGCTAAATCATTTTTACTGATTAAGGCTATTTTATCTCCCCTGGATACATTCAAATTAAGGTTGCTAAAAAGCAGTTCTGAGTCTAAAGATTTGCTCATATTATTGATATGCAAAATTTGGTCTCCAGCTTCTCGTTCTGAGCTAAGTATAATTGCTGGATATTTTCTACTCGAGGGCTCTATATCCTCTAAATTTATTTTTTCTAATAACTTTTTTCTACTAGTAGCCTGTTTAGACTTTGAAGCATTGGCACTAAATCTAGAAACAAATTCTTGCAATTCTTTTTTCTTTTCCTCTGCTTTTTTATTGGCGTTGTTTCTTTGCCTTAGAGCAAGTTGGCTACTTTCATACCAGAAAGTATAATTTCCAGTAAACATTTTGACCTTTTTGAAGTCAATATCTACAATATGGGTACAAACAGTATCTAAAAAATGTCTATCGTGAGAAACGACAATAACAGTATTTTTAAAGTTCAATAAAAAGTCTTCTAACCAAGTTACTGTTTGAATATCTAGATCATTAGTAGGTTCATCTAAAATTAAAAAATCTGGATTTCCAAAAATAGCTTGGGCTAATAAAACCCTGACTTTTTGGTTTCCATTTAATTCTTTCATTGGTTTTTCATGAGAGCTAACATCAATACCTAATCCAGAAAGTAGTGCTGCTGCGTCTGGTTCTGCATTCCAACCATCCATTTCTGCAAATTGCTCTTCAAGTTCTGCAGCTTTTATACCATCTTCTTCTGTAAAATCTGATTTACTATATACAGCATCTTTTTCCTTCATTACATCCCATAAATCTTTATACCCCATCATTACCGTATCAATCACTCTGAATTCATCGTATTCAAAATGATTTTGCTTTAAAACTGCCATTCTTTTACCAGATTCTAAACTAACAGTTCCTTTATTAGCATCTATTTCACCAGAAAGTATTTTTAAAAAAGTGGATTTACCAGCTCCATTGGCTCCGATTACACCAAAGCAATTATCACCAGTAAATTTAATATTTACTTCGTCAAAAAGTACTCTTTTTCCATATTGTAGAGTTATGTCATTAGCAGAGAGCATATTTAGCTTTTAAGCCCGCAAATATAATAGAATCTTAATTAACCAATTAATCTTTACATGAATAACTAATTGAATTATTTAACAACTAATTTCAATGGCTTAATTTTAGGATGGTTATTGACGGTAAGCCAATAAATTCCTCTAGAAATATTTTCACTAGATATCACAAATTTATTGTCTTTCAAGTGCTCCATTCTTCGAATGATTTTTCCTTGAATATCATAAATAGAAATACTGTATTCACTATTTAAATTGAAAATTTGAATTTCAGTCTCACCTATAAAAGGATTTGGATAAGCAATTATTTTAACTTCTTCGTCTAAATTGGTTTCATAAATAGAAGTTGAAAAATCTTCATCTATATAAAATTCTACACTTACACTATCACCAAAGTCTCCTTGCCCTTCTGTTAGTGAAAAACCACTGTAATCCAATAATCTCCATGAGCCATCTGTCCCTCCCCATTGTGAGGCCCCTAGCCCATCACCAAAATAGTCATATAAAGTAAATTTATAACATGATTGTGAAGTTAATGAAAGAGATCTTGTAATGGTATCATTAGCTTGAGGACCTGATCCATTAGCCTCGCAGTTGTAAGGACCTTCTTGGTGAATTATTCCATTAAAATCTGAAATAGTCCAATAGGTTTCTGCACAATAATCATCTAGGACTAATTCTAAACTTACAGGGCTAATATAATTATCACTTATTGAAAGATTTAAATACTTAATACTGTCACAACCTTGAATTGTAGTGTAATTATTGCTGTAAATTCCAGTTGACGAATACAAGATCCCATTCCAATTAAATGTATCACATGCAGAAACATAGATAGTATCATTGAACTCTGGAAGAATTTCTAAGAAAAGAGTTAGTATACTATCACAACCATTCACAGTTTGGAGGGTATCATAAAAAGTACCACTTTGGGAGATTAAAGAATTATTCCAGAAGTAGGAGCCACATGATAATACAGAGTCTATAGAATGACTATTATTAAAAATTAATATGTGTAATGTGACAATACTGTCACAACCATCAATAGTTTGTAACGTATCAAAATAAGTTCCAGATGAATTATAAGTAATTCCATTCCAAGTATATGGTGAACAAACAAATATGGTATCGTTATAGTACTGAGTATTAGTAATATTGAGATTTAATGTAGCTATACTATCACATCCTGAAACAGCTTGAAGTGTGTCAATATACATACCACTTTGAGAATAAGTAATTCCATTCCACAAATAATTATCACAAGTAGTTATAGACTCAGTAGAAGTAATAACATTATCGAGTAATAATGATAGATGAATTATGCTATCACATCCTAAGGATGATATTAGAGTATCAGAGTAAAACCCTGATTGATTAAAAAGGTTTCCTCGCCACAAATAATCATCACATGAATTTATTATTGTGGTATCTCCAAATAAGGTATTGTTAATGGTTAAATCTAGAGTAACTACACTATCACAACCACTTGAATTATTAAAAGTGGATATGTATACTCCAGATTGAGTATATATATTTCCATTCCAATTATATTCATCACAAGCAATTATTGTATCTAAACTGCTTTCTGAGTTTCCAATTTGTACATTGTAAATGATAATACTATCACAACCGTTTATTGTTTGAAGAGAATCATATAATACTGTAGATTGTGTATAAACGGATCCATTAAATGAATAAAAATCACAGGCATTTACATTAACAGAATCTAAACTTGAATTATTAATTAGTAGTGATATTGTAACTATACTATCACAGCCCGAAATAGATTGTAAAGTGTCAGTATAAAAACCACTTGTTGATAAAATTGTTCCATTCCAATTATAGTCATCACATGAATATACTGTAGTAATATTATTCGAAGTATTATTTATGGATAAATCTAACGTTACTACACTATCACATCCTAAATAGGATAGATAATTATGTGTGTAAAGTCCTGAATTATAATAATAATTTCCATCCCAATAATAGCTATTACAAGATGAGACTACAATGGTATCATATTGAGAATAATTGATTAAGATATGGAGTGAAACTATACTATCACAACCATTTACAGTTTGAAGTGTATCTACATATATTCCACTTGTACTATATATATTTCCATTCCAATCTACACTATCGCATGCCACCGTACTGTCAATTGTAAATACTGAATTGTTAATTGTTAAATCCATCATAACAACACTATCACATCCACTTAGTGTTTGAAGCGTATCTATATAAATTCCACTTATACTATATATATTTCCATTCCAAACATATTCATCACATGATGTCGCAATATCAAATGTAAATATTGAATTGTTAAGCGTTAAATCCATACTTACCACGCTATCGCAGCCATTTAAAGTTTGAAGCGTATCTACATATATTCCACTTGTACTATACATATTTCCATTCCATTCTACACTATCACATGCTTCCATACTGTCAATTGTAAATACTGAGTTGTTAATTGTTAAATCCATTGTAACAACACTATCACATCCACTCAGTGTTTGAAGCGTATCTACATATATTCCACTTGTACTATATATATTTCCATTCCATTCTGCACTATCACATGATGTCACACTATCATTTGTAAATACCGAATTATGGATTGTTAAATCCATTGTAACAACACTATCACATCCATTTAGTGTTTGAAGTGTATCTACATATATTCCACTTGTACTATACATATTTCCATTCCATTCTGCACTATCACATGATATAATAAATTCGCTAATAATTGATGAATAGTTAATTATTAAATTCATACTTACTATACTATCGCAGCCATTTAGAGTTTGAAGCGTATCTATATATATTCCACTTATACTATACATATTTCCATTCCATACATATTCATCACATGATGTCGCACTATCATTAGTAAATACCGAATTGTTAAGCGTTAAATCCATCGTAACAATACTGTCACATCCACTTAGTGTTTGAAGCGTATCTAAATATATTCCACTTGTACTATACATATTTCCATTCCAAACATATTCATCACATGATGTCGCACTATCATTTGTAAATACCGAATTGTTGATTATTAAATCCATTGTAACAACACTATCACATCCATTTAGTGTTTGAAGCGTATCTACATATATTCCACTTGTACTATACATATTTCCATTCCATTCTGCACTATCACATGCTATAATAAATTCGCTTATAATTGATGAATAATTAATAATTAAATTCATACTTACCACACTATCGCAGCCATTTACAGTTTGAAGCGTATCTACATATATTCCACTTGTACTATACATATTTCCATTCCAAACATATTCATCACATGATATCGCACTATCATTAGTAAATACCGAATTGTTAAGCGTTAAATCCATAGAAACAATACTGTCACATCCACTTAGTGTTTGAAGCGTATCTATATATATTCCACTTGTACTATACATATTTCCATTCCATTGAACACTATCACATGCTTCCATACTGTCAATTGTAAATACCGTATTGTTGATTGTTAAATCCATCGTAATAACACTATCACAACCATTTGAACTAGTTAAAATATAAATTGTAGAATCTGTATTAGTATGGTAGGTTAAACCATCAATCCAGGTATATTCATCACAGGAAATAATAGTATTCGTTACATATGAAGAGTAATTTAAAGTTAAATCTAGGGTAACTATACTATCGCATTCATTTATTGTTTGAAGGGTATCTACATATATTCCACTCGAACTATACATATTTCCATTCCATGTTATAGAATCACAAGCATTAATTGAATCTTGAACAGAGTCGGAACTAAACATAGTTAGGTTTAACGAAACTACACTATCACATCCAAAAGAGTTGGTAATGATATAAAATGCTGAATCTGTACTAGTGTTATAAGTGACACCATCTATCCAGGTATATTCATCACAAGTATTTATTTGTTGATATGCATAAGTAGAATAGTTGACAGTAAGATCTAAGCTTACTAAACTGTCACAACCTTTAAAATTTTGTAAAGTATCATAATAAATACCTGAGTTTGTATAATTAACTCCGTTCCAATTTAATGAATCACATACTTGAAGACTAGAGCTTGAAAATGTTGAATTATTAATAGTAAGATTTAAATAAACAATACTATCACAACCATAAATATTTTGAAGAGT
>NZID01000091.1 GCA_002691605.1 Crocinitomicaceae bacterium | reverse complement strand
TTTAGCTAATAATCTTTGAATAGTTAAATCAATTGCTTGATCAGATCTGTTTTGTTTTTGGGATTCTGGGTAAAAAGTAGATAATGTACATACTGCAGCTGAAAGAATACCCATTGGATGTGCTTTCGTAGGATAAGCATCTAAAAATATTCTCATATCTTCGTGAATTAAAGTATGATTTGTAATATTTTCTTTGAATGAGCTAAATTCAGTATTTGAAGGGAGTTCACCATATATTAATAAATAGCAAACTTCTAAAAAATCAGCTTTTTCAGCTAATTGTTCAATAGGATAACCTCTATAACTTAAAATTCCTTTTTCACCATCTAAAAAAGTTATTCCACTTTTTGTTGCACCAGTATTTTTGTATCCAGTATCTAAAGTTATGTATCCAGTTTGGGCCCTTAACTTAGAAATATCAATTGCTTTTTCATTTTCAGAACCTTCAATTACAGGAAGTTCATAAGTTTTATCATCGATAACTAGTTGTACTGTTTTGCTCATATTTTAAATATATTTAAGGTAAATATAGAATGTACAAATTTAATAAATAAAAAAGAAAAATGCGATTTCTACCTCAGTATTTTACGGACAAAAGCAACCGTGAAATAAGACATCAAAAACACTCCAACAAATCCTTCTAATGGGGCAATAATTTTGAATAAACCTAATGGAGAACAATCTCCATAACCTACAGTAAAAAAAGTTATAGCGCTAAAATAAAGATTACCAAAAATTTTATCAATCATTTCAACTCCATTATCCATGCAAGTTAGAGTATTTACATTCGAATAGAAAAAAGTATAAATGAGAGAAAAAATACAATTTACAACAACAATACTAAATAAAACTCTGAAAGGGTTGGTAGCATATAAACCAACCTTGTCAAAAACTAATCTCTGAAAAATGAAATTAGGTATAAATAAAATAAGAGCAAGTAATCCTTTTTCTTTAGCCAATTCATACTCACTCATCAATTCATATCTTTTAAAATATACATAGGCAATATCTTCATCAATGTATCTTCCGGTATCTCTAAACTCTTCTTTAAGTAGTCTAAATTGTTCCGCTTTTTCATGAAGAGAAGTAGATTTTTGATTAGATATCAATTCAAGTACGTGATTATCGTCCCAAGCTATAAATATATCACCCATATTTCTAACTCCTGAAAGATTAAGTTCATGAATATTCATTTTAGTTAAACCAGGGTTTAGATCTATTATGTTATGAACTATAGACTGTGAGATGTCGATGGTATGACATTCATCAATTCTCATATCTATATTACAATTTAAAAAACAATGGTTCAAGGAAAGAGATTGTGCAGTAACTTTAAAGAAATTTAATTTTCCATTTTTAAATTCAGCTTCCTCAAAGTCTACAGAACAACCTGATAAATGAGCTTCTGTGAAGCTAACAGAAGAAGATCCAAAATTGGCTCTTCTAAATACCAATTTGTTTTTTGGTGCCAAACTAATTTCTTCAAAATCAATTTTTCCGTCACCAAAAAAAACTCTTCTAAAATCTACTTTTCCACTTCCGAAATCAACTTTTGAAAAGCTAATTTCATCGCCATTAAAAATAGATTTATCAAATGTGATATTCCCTTTATTGAATGTAGAAAATGCAAATGAAACGTCTCCATTTCCAAAGTGAATATTTTTGAATGAAGAGTTTCCATCACCAAAATAAGTATTTACAAAACTTAGATTACCATTTTCAAATGTAGAATTGTCGAAATTTACGTTGCCATTATTAAATCTAGCATATTGGAAGGTATTATTGCCTTCACTATAACTAGTTCCTTTAAATAATACTTTAAAGTCTCCAAATTCAGCTTTTTGAAAACTTAAATTCCCTAATCCAAAATGCGTATTTGAAAAGTCGACTTTGCTACCAATAAAATTGGACAATGAAAAATCAATTAATTTATCAGACTCAAATATTGAATCTACAGCAGTAAAATCAATTAAATTCACTTTTTCGTTGGCGGGTAAATCATTTAATTTTCTATATTCTGAAAGTGAAAAGTTTTTAATATAACATCTTGAAACATCTATAGCTTCTTGATTTAAAATTTTTTGATAAATGAGATCTACATTAATAATACCATATTTTTTAGTTTCAATTAAATTATTATTAATATCATAGAAGAAAATTTTGGCAGTTTCGGTAAACTCTAAATCTGAGGCAGAAATAAAAGTTTCCTTTAAAATCTGAACTTTATAATATTGTATGAAACGATAAATCTTCAATTTAGAAATTTAAAATCTTAATTTTTTTAGTAAAGATAATTGATCTAATTCTGAATAAGAAACTTTTCAGCTACTGATATCCACTTTTCTGGACCACCTGCTACATATCCAAGTTTACCTAATTTCATGAAATTTACTTTACTAGATTCCAGTATTTGAGGTTTTACTAACCAAACTGTAGGATAGCCACTAACACCAAAAATTCGTGCCAATTCACGATTTTGGTTCATTAAACTAGGATCTATTTTTTTTCTTCTTGGAAAGTCCAGCTCTACTAAAACAACTGACGAATCTGTCCAGCTTTTAAATTTAGGAAAGTTAAAAACCTCTCTTTGCAATCTCATACACCATCCACACCAATCGCTACCTGTAAAAAACAACATAATTGGTTTATTTTCTCTAATTGAAATTGGAACAGCTTTACTTAAGTCGTTATACCATAAAAGTTTATTGATAGGAGTTGCTTGAGTAGTTTTTTCTACAACTTTAGTTACAGAAGATTGCGAATTAATAATTTGAAAGAAAAAAATAAATACTAAAATCAAATAGTTTCTCATATTGTAAATATATTAGTTAAATTCTATTGATTTGACTTAACCCACTGATCATTTAAGTGATTGTGATAATATTTATATTGATTAGAACCAAAAAACAAAAGTATGCCTAACATTTCGTCTACCTTTTTATAGCCATTATAGATCATTAATCTGATCAAATTTTCATCCAGAACTACATAACTAGGGTAGGATAGTTTCCCATCTAAAATAGAATGAGCAAACCAATGGGCTTTTCCCCTTGCATTAGGGCTACTTTTTATGTATGATGGATCAGAATTAATGAATTGGTGTTGATTAAAGATTATGGTGTCTTTAGTCTCACCATTAAATTTTACAGGATAATATTTATTATTAATATAATTGACTATTAGAGGATCTTTAAAGGTGCTTAAATCCATTCTTTTACACCAACCACACCAGGGTGTATATAAATCTATAAAAACTTTCTTTTTTATAGAGTCTTTATTTCTCTGATTAATCATTTCATTCCAATTGATCCAATTAATTGAATTATCAGCTTGCTGACAAGTAGTATTTACAAAACTTAAAAAACCTAAAACAAATAAAAAATATTTTAAATAGTTCATTTTGTAATAAGATTTTCAGTAAGGAAATTAGTCATTTTGTTATAAAGGTGAAGTCTTGTATATCCTCCATAAATACCATGATTCTTATTTGGATAAGCAAAAAAATCAAATTCTATATTTGATTTAACTAAAGAGTTTACCATCTCCATAGAATTCTGGAAATGTACATTATCATCAGCAGTACCGTGAATCAATAAATAGTTGCCTTTTATTTTACTTACATGATTAATTGGAGAATTAAGATCGTAATTGTCTCCGTTTTCTTTTGGTTTTCTCATAAATCTTTCTGTGTAGATGTTGTCATAAAATCTCCAGTTGGTAACAGGTGCAACTGCAATTGCAGAATTAAAAACATCTGCGCCCTTAGAAATGCAAAGTGAAGACATATATCCTCCATAACTCCATCCAAAAATTCCAATTCTATCTTTATCAATGTAATTTAATTTACCCATATGAACTGCAGCAGCAATTTGATCTTCAGTTTCCAATTTCCCCAATTGTAAATAAGTAGCATGTTTAAATTCTTTTCCTCTGTAACCAGTTCCTCGGTTATCTACTGAAATTACAACAAATCCTTGCTTAACTAAATATTGAAACCAAAAATAATTTAACCCAGACCAAGCATTGTTTACTGTATTATTTCCTGGTCCTCCATAGACATACATTAGCAACGGATGTTTTTTATTGGTATCTAATACTGGTGGTTTCATAATCCAAGCATTTAAGTCCGTATTATTTTCATTAGGAACGGTAAAAAAGGTTTTTTTAACCAATTCAAACTCACTCATTTTTTTGGTAAGTTCTTTATTCGCCTCCAAAACTTTGAGTAATTTACCTTTGTTGTCATTTAAAGTGATTGTAAAAGGGTTATTTGCATCTGAATGAAAATTGATAAAATATTTATAATTAGAACTAAATGCTGCTTCATTACATCCTGAAGAAGTTGATAAAAGTTGTAATTTTTTAGAATCAATATTTAATGAATAGATTTCTCTATCTGTTGGTGATTTTTTAGCAGCTTGAAAGAAAATGGTTTTTTCATTGTGATTATAGCCATACATTTTAGATACTTCCCATTCCCCAGATGTAAGTTGGATTTCGTTTTGATTTTTATAATCAATCAAGTATAAATGATTATATCCATCTTTTTCACTAGTCCATAAAAATTGATTTTCATTTATAAAATATGTATTGTCATGAATGTCGATATAGGTATCACTCTTTTCAGAGTAAATATTTTTGACTATTATTTCACTATTAGGGTTTACATTATCATTAATTTTCCCACTTAAAAGTTCCAATTTATTTTGTAATCTACTCATTCTAAAAACAATCAATTCGTGGTTGTTTTTTGACCACATTATCCTTGGAATATATATATCATCTTCATTTCCTATGTTAAAATTATAAGTTCTTTTATTGCTTAAATCATAAACCTTAATAGCTAATGAAGAATTTTGCTCACCTGCCTTGGGATATTTAAATTTATATTTGGAAGGGTATAGGTGGTCATAAATTTCCATCTCAAATTGTTTTACATGTTCTTCGTCAAAAACATAATAGGCAATTTTAGAACCATCAGGTGACCAGAAAAACCCTTTATGTATACTAAATTCTTCTTCATAAACCCAATCAGTAGCACCATTGATGATTTTATTAATAGATCCATTGTGAGTTATTTTTTTCTCCTTTAAATCATTTAAACTTTTGTAATATAAATTGTTATTTCTTACATAAGCGATTTTACTATTATCGGGGGAAAAAGTTGCTAATCTTTGTTTTCCTAGTAATGTATCAGCTAAAGGTTTCAAAGATTTTTCTTTTAAATTATATAAGTAATAATATGATTTTGAAGACCGCCTGTAGATGGATTCTTTTGAATTATATAATAATAACCAATTTCCATCATTACTAATATCATAATCTGAAAAATTAAAATTTTCAAATGAGAAATTAGAAAATAAAGTAGCTATTTTTTTATTTTTTTTATAGCTGTATTTAATAATTTCTGTTTGCCCATTTTTTCTTTCAATAGAAGTATAAAAATCACCGTCAGAAGATGGATTAATTCCATTAATATTTTTTGGATAAAATATTCTAGAAGACCAAATTAGTTCGTTACTTAGTTGTCCAGAAATAGCAATGATAGATATAAAATATATTACTGAGAATGATTTTAATTTCATAATTGGGAATTTTTTAACGATAATTTGTTTTCAAAATATTTTAAAACTTCGTCTATATGACTCTTCATTTTTAAAGAGGATCTATGATAAAATAAAACTTCATTTTTAGAATTTAATAGAAAGGTTATCCTACCTGGAGATAAACCAAAAAAATCTTTTGGAAGGTCTAATTTTTTTCTCAGTTTTCCTCCGATATCACAAAGTAATTTAAAAGGTAAATTGTAATTTGATTTAAAACCAGTATGACTGTTTTGATCATCGCTACTGATTCCAATAATTTCACAATTAAATTTTTTAAATTCATCATATGAATCTTTAAAATAACATGCCTGTTTAGTACAGCCAGGTGTTTCATCTTTAGGATAAAAGTAAAGAACTAAAAACGGAGTTTTATTATCCTTATAAAGGTTGAAAAAACTATCTTCTTCATCTTTAAGTTTAAAATCTGGAAATTTACCTCCAACTTTTATTTTCATAGTATTTGTTAAAATTGAGGACATTGAATAACCCTAAATCTAGAGTCATGTTTTCTTTTCTCAGGTAGGTCTAAAGTGAAGGAAATTTCATGAGCTCCAAGAGATGATGTAGATAGATTAGAAATATTAAAGTCATAGGAATATCCAAATCTTAAATCATTTTTTTCAATTCCAAAAACTATTACAAATGCATCCTGAGGTGAAAAATTCTCATTATTGGCATCTAAAAATCTAGTATGTCTATACCAAAAGCCTAAATCTAAAATTCCATCTACAAAATAGGTTCCAAAATTGTATCTTTTTAGGTTGGATTGTAAATCGATGACAAACTCTGGAGATAAAAATAGTTCTTTATGAAAAAGACCATTTTGTAAAACTTTAATTTTATATCCACCATGAAATGAGGATCGCATAGGTATTTTATTTGACGAAGTATTTCCAGAAAAATTATAAAAAAAAGTTTCTTTTGGTCTTGTTAAATGCTCTACAGATACACCAAAAAATAAATTTTTACTGAATAGTAATAATCCAGAATTAAAATCTGCATATAAAGCATTATTTCCCTGAGGTTGATTAGTAGGTAAAACAACGCCTAAAGCAGGATCAATTTGATCACCCCAAACTGCATTATCCCAATCTAGACTTTTCTGTACAAAAGATGCCTTTATTCCAAAGTTAACGGTCCAAAATCTACTTAATGATAATTGATAAGAGTATATAGTTGAAAAAGAAGTTGAATTTAAAGAGCCATTTCCAGTTTTGTCATGTAATAACTGGAATCCAATTCCACCATGGAGTTGGTCTGAAAATTGATCATATTCTATATTATATGTAATAAAGCTGTTGTTAATCTCAGGCCATTGATTTCTATAGGCCGTATGGAACCTAGGACTTAAATCTCTTCCAGCTAATGCTGGATTTAACTGTAGAGCGTTAGAAAAAAACTGCGTAAATAAAGGGTCTTGGGCATTTAGGATACCAATGTTGAAGATGACGGCTATTAGGAATAAATTTTTTTTCAATATTGTTTTATTAAATTATTATCTGACCAAGCTTATAGTTCCACTTTTAACTAATAGTTGCTCATCTCCATAAGAAGTTGTTTTAACTTTGTATATATAGGTTCCTGTTGGTAAGGCTTTATTTTTAAAAGTTCCATCCCATTTATCGTCTATAGAATGGGATTTAAAAACCATTTGTCCCCATCTGTTAAATATTTCAATTTGAAAATCAGTGATTCCTTGTCCTTTTATGGCAAAAAAATCATTAATTCCATCTCCATCAGGACTAAATGAATTAGGAGAATAAATTACGTAAGGCTTTTCTACTGAAACCACATTTGATATGCTAAATATTTGTTCATCAGGATTTTGGTAAGCTACAATTCGATATTTATTATAATTTTCGTTATAGTCGACATTAGTTTGTCCAATAATTGTTTGAGTATTTAAAATGGATACTAAGGAAATTATTATTAGGTAATTATATGTCCAAAAATGAGTGATCAACTTGCCTAAATTAAATATAATTATTCATTAATAATAATTTGATTTACTGTACTATCTGAATTAATAAAAGTTTCCCAAATTCCATCAGAATTTAATTTTTGTAATTCATATCTCGAGGTTCCATTGGCCCATCCATTGTATAAGTTCCAATTTAGTTTAGTTCTAAAATTATCCAATCTATCAAAGTTTAATAATAAAGAATTTCCCTTGTTTGAACTTCCTGACGAAGTTTCACAAATATTTTTATTAATAATTATATAATCGTATTGATTATTTAGAATATCAACATTTTGGTCAATATAGCTTTTGACAGAGCTATCCACACTAATAATATATTCAAGACTATCCCCATTTTCAGATCTATATATCTGATGTTCTAATAAAGGATTTAAATAATTACTAGTGGAATTCCATTCCGTATAAATACTTTGATTTTCGATTACTGAAGATCTGATAACTTGGGCATTAGGTAAAGGAGTAGTATCATAAACAGGAAATAAGTCTGGAAAAATATATTCTGTAGAACAATTTAACAGATTAGAAGCAATTACCTTGATTTCATAATATCCAGTATCTAAAATAAAATACGGTTCGTTAAAATTTTGATAATATAAACTATCATTAATGTACCAACTATAATCTTCATTGGCAATATTCGTAGAGAAGTTATTAAATTCGAATAGCGTACCTAAACAAATAACTGTAGGNGAGTANGTTAAATTAATATCTGGTTTGGGTAAAAAAGTGATGTTCAAAGTATCTGAACTAGGACAATTTCCATAAATAGAATAATATATTGGATAAATACCGTCACTTAAAGTGTCTGTGATAAACCAACCCGTTGCAGAGTCTGAAGTGGGTAGCCCAGACCAAAAACCTAAATTAGAATTGGAGGTAAGTAGTACAGAATCGGATCCTTCACAAAAATCNAAACTAGAATCAATTTGAGCTTGTAAGAATTCAAATATATTAAGGTTTAATGTATCTACATCTGGGCAAGTCCCTGAAATAGAATAGACAAAATTGNAATTACCGACTCCAAGTGTATTAATATCAATTAAACCAGATTGGGAATTTATATTAGATCCAGACCAAATGCCTCCAGAATCAACAGAATTTAAAATCAGTGAATCNCTGTTATCACAAATAACTCCTGGATTAATAATGGAGGCATTACTGTTAGGAAGAATAGTTATTGTGAGAGTGTCTGAACTTGGACAATTACCATAAATAGAGTAGTATATTTCATAGTTTCCATCTTGTAAAGTATCTGTGAGAAACCAACCAGAAGAAGAATCTGAAGTAGGAAGACCTGACCAGAACCCTATATTGGAATTAGAAGTTAGTTGTATAGAATCAGATCCTTCACAAAAATCTAAACTTGGATTAATTTGGGCTTGTACAAATTCATAAACATTTAAATTTAAGGTATCTATATCAGGACAAGTTCCCGAGATAGAATAGATGAAATCATAATTACCAAAACCCAAGGAATCAATATTAATTAATCCACTTTGAGAGTTTATATTTGACCCAGACCAAACTCCTCCGGAATTGATAGAATTTAGACGGAGTGTATCTATGTTACTACAAATAGTTCCAGGAATTATAATAGAGGCATCACTATAAGGAATTATATCAAGTTGATAAATAGATGAATCTTTACAATTATTAGCGTTAATTAAAACGTAGTAGTAAATATAGCTACCTAAACTAAGATTATTTTGAATAGCTCCAGATAAAGAATCTATTCCAATTCCATTCCAATATCCTCCNGAATTGATTACTTGTGGAGTTGGAATAAAAGANTTTTCACAAAAGACGGAATCATTTGATAAAATTGTAGGNTCATCAGGATGATNAANATACAATATTAAGCTGTCATTGCTCACACAAATACTGTCGTGAAACAAATAAATGACNGTAGAATCTATAATTATAGAAGGATCTAACAGTCCAGTATTAGAATTTATAATTCCATTTCCTGACCATAATAAGTTATTGTAAATAGAACTATTAGCAGTCGTTATAAAAGTAGTCCCTTGATTAGAGCAAAGAGTATTNGGATCAATTATTGAAACATCTGGTATGTCATGAGCTGTGATTTCANATATTGATGTATCATAGCAAGTTCCATTTGGATTACCTGCAATATATACTAAATTATTACTATTGTTTAGACTTGCGATAATTGTAGGTTCTTCTGTAGAATATAAATCTGAACCATACGTCCAAGAATGACTTTGAGTGAAACTGCTATTATTGTTTACCAATATAGAGGAATTTAAGCAAACATTGCTATCAGATAAACTAATATTTATAATGGGTGAAACATCTACTGTTACAATATCAGTTGATGAAAACNCAACTTGACATCCTNATGAATCTTCTCCAACTAAGGTTATTTGAAAAGAACCAGGGAAATTATAGGTATATAATGGATTCTCGACGGTAGATGTGGCTCCATTTCCAAAATTATATAAATAGTTAGCTGTATTAAAAGAATTGTTAGTAATAGAAATTTGTAAGGAATCGCAACCAAAATTTTGATCAATTGANAAATCTAATATTGGTCCAGGAATNTATACTAAATTATTAATTTGTAANGTGTCGGAACANCCAAAATTATCTTTAGCAATNAGAGATATNTCATAATAACCAGGANTCGTATANACATGGGCAGGATTATCAATTATTGAATTTAAATTATCACCAAAATCCCAATCATAGGAACTAGCTCCAGAACTCAAATTACTAAANCTTGTTGTAACAGGNGGACAAGTACCACTNACTATGTGGTTAAAATCNGCTACAACNTTATTCACAACAATATGATTATATTTNATTGTGGTATCTATACATCCTTGCCCATCAGAAGCAATAAGTTNTATATNNTACACNCCNGNATTTTGATACGTATGAGTTGGGGTAGAATCAGTTGATGTAGTACCNTCACCAAAATCCCACAACCATGTATTTACTNCTTCACTTANAGGANAAAAATTTATAAGTGTTCCTGCACATATTAAAGAATCACTTACAATGAATTCTGCATTGAAATCATTTACAAATTCTTTTTTTATTGAGTCTTTACATCCATTTACATCAGTGATGGTAAGTTGTATACTATCATTTGGAAATGACAAAAATTGTTGTGTTGGATTTTGTAAATTACTAGTAGAAAAATTACTTAAATTCCATTCCCAACTTACAGGATTTATCGATGAATCCAGAAAAACAACATCAATGGGAATACAATTGTTTAAAAGTGTATAATTGAAATCAGCAGTTGCTTCATTCACTAATATTGAATCTGAAGTAAAACTATTTGAACAACCTCTACTGGAAATACTTAGAGAAATAACTTGTAATCCACTTTGATTGAGTTGAATCCATACCGAATCGCTATTATTATTTACGTTACCTCCAGACCATACATAATTACTATATCCACTATTATTAGCCTTAAACATTAAACTATCTGTTTTACAAATGGGGTTTTGAAAAGTGGGTGAAAAAGATGCGTCTGGTTGGAAAATCTCAATAGAGTCTAGAACAATTTGTCTAATGCAACCCGGATTATCTAACGTAAGAATTGGATTATACCATCCAGTTTGTTGATATTGATGTAATACTGCTGTATCAGGTGAAAATAAATTTCCGTCGGTCATATCCCAATAATGAATAGGATCGTCTTTTACACAACAACTAAATATCAAATTAGAACCCACACAGGCAAATGAATCTTGTTCTATAATAGCTAAAGGGTGATGCAAGAAAATATTTTGTTCAGATTTAGAAATACATCCATATTGATCACTAATCTTTAGATTTAATTTACTTACAGAATCATTTAACGGTATAGTTATGCTATCTACAGAATTGTTAGATATTATATTAGAATCTAAAGTCCATTCCCAGGCAATTGCATTAGAAGATGAATTTTCGAAATAATAAGTATTGTAATTACAATATTCCGATTTTGTAAGAGAAAAATTTGCATCAAGAGTATATTGGTCTACAAAGTTATTAATGATTAGTGTATCTGAACTACCATCTGGGTTAAAACCAATATGTCTTAAATTATATATTCCTGAATTAGCATAAAAGTGTGATGGGTTTTGTAAGTTAGATGTATGTCCATCTCCAAAATCCCATTGCCATGCAAAAGCATTTGAAAATGGAGAAATTAAATTAACATTTTGAGGACCACAAGTTTGATTTAAATTATTTCCAGAAACGGGATCTACTAAACTATTAATAGGGTTTTGTAAAGGCATTGGAATTACCACAGGATTATTGGAATTACAATCAAAAATTACTGAATAATAAGAAGTTTTATTACACCCTAAACTCGAAACAGATTCATAGGTAATAACATAAGGCTGAGAAGTGTTGTAATTATGTTGAACATTTGATGTAGTGTAAACGTTTCCATCGCCCATATTCCATTGATGTTGGATAGCTCCTGTAGAGTTATTAAGAATGTTTATCGATCCACTATTGCAATCGGAATTTAGATTTAAGTTTACATCAGTTTCAATACTGTCTATAATAATATAAGCGAAATTGGGCAGATTATATTGACATCCGTTTGGCGCATCAGTATTTAAAGAAACATGATAATTACCGGATTCAGTATAAAGATGATTTACATTAGATCCAGAATCAAGTACCCCATCTCCAAAATCCCAACTCCAGAAATTGACCCCAATATTATAAACATCAGTATTAAAGGTATAGGGTGAGCAAGCTTTAATAGTATCCACAGTAGAAACATCAATTTCATCTTTTATGACATTGATAAAATCAGTTTTTATAAGTGTATCAAAACAGCTATTGGTATCGTTTGCAACAAATGTTACTGAATATAATCCTACAGAATCATACGTATGCTCTGGGTTTGGGTCTGTAGAAAAGGTATTGTCACCAAAATCCCAGTAAAAGTCTACCGCATCTGGTGCAAGATTAAAAAAATTTACATCTAATGCAGCACAACCCTCTGTGTTAGTCCCAACAAAATCTATGTTAGATATACCAGATCGAACGGTGTCTAAATTTATTATGCTTTGGCAGTTATTAGTATCTGAAATAGTTAGTACTGGGTAGTAAATACCATTTTCTAAATAATTATGTATTAAATTACTAGTATTTGAAATATTGCCATCCCCTAAGTTAATACTTACAGAATTAGAAGCCGAAGTAGAAATATCAAATTGAACTGGCAAAGGAGGACATCCTGAAATATTTGACATGATGAATGATCCTACAGGTCCGTTAGAAACGTTTATAACATTGTCTATTTGAATTTCTTGAATACATCCATTATTACTTTCAACAAATGCTGAAGGATTAAAAATACCATTAGATAGATATTGATGATTTGTATTTGGATTTCCAGATAAAGTATTCCCATCGTCAAAATTCCAATTTAGGCTATTTATTGAACCAATTGGGGAAATATTTAGAGTTACATTTAGAGGTGGACAGCCAAGATATAGATTTGATGTCAGACTGTAAGCCTCGGGAGGGTAAATACTAATATTACTTAGAGTTATTGAATCAATACAACCTTCACTGGAGGTAGCAATAACACTAGGAATAAAAGTGCCATAATTTGAATAATTATATGTTGTATTTGAATTAGAAGAAATATTAAAATTACCATCTCCAAATGACCAATTCCATGTAGCTATATTGCTATTTGAAGAACTTCCTGAAAAAGTAAAATTGTAAGAACTATCACAAATCAAAAAAGTATCGCATGAAGCACTAATTATTGGACTGGGGAAAATAGATATAGGATTTATAGTTGAATCGTCTCTACAATTTAATCCATTTACAGCAATTAAGGTAATTGGAAAATCACCAGAACTATTATAACTATATAATGGTGAAACTACCGAACTAGTGTCACCATTTCCAAAATCCCATATATATGAATTTGCACCCGAAGATGTATTTGAAAAACTTATCAAATTATTTGATTGGCAGTCCTCTAAAATATTATAATTAAATGATGCAAGAGGTTGGTCAAAAACATGAATATAATCTACTAAAATTATGGAATCATAATTAGATCCATCAAAAGCAACTAATTTTACAGTATACAATCCAGGATTTAAGAATGTCGCAGATGGATTAAATAGAGTAGAGGTAGTCCCATTACTAAATTCCCAGTAGTAAGAGATAGCATTATTAGAAGTATTATTGAAATTTACTACTAGTGGAGAACATCCACTAGTAGTATCAGATGAAAATGAGGCTGTTAACTGAGCAATTAAATTAATTTTAACTAAAAGAAAAATAATTAATTTTATATACTTCATTTAATATCCTTGAATGCCTTTATTTAATAAATGCCGTAACTTTTTATTTTTTTGTTAATTACCCTACTATACTTAGCATTTTTATCATACCATAATTTTCTCTTGTAATCATAGTTTAGATAAGCTACTGGATAATCTAAAATATCTTTATCATTTTCTTTAATATTCCACATCTTTTTTTCAACTAAGTTTATTGTTAAATCAAAAAAGGGTATTTTTTTAACATCGTCTGGTATGTTAGTATTAAAAGCTATTCTTTTGATATAATGGTCACCATCTAAACATTCGAATTCTAGTAATATTTTATGATTAAATTCTAGATGTAAATCATATTTACCATTAAAGGAAAAAACTGTATCTATGAAATTATCATCATGAACCACCCTAATGCTAACATTATGTACTTTTCCAGATGAATTAAAAGTTTTTCCTTTAATATGTAGCCTTGTGTCTCTTTCTTCATCTTGACAGAAAATCAAAGATGGTATTAATAGTAAAAAAAGTATAGTTCTAATTTTTAAAATTATATTTACCATGATTCTCAATTTTTATAAAATTACTACTTCTTTTTTAATAAAAAGAAGAAATAAATATAAATTGTATCTAATAAATGTTCTATATTTTATAAATACATACTTAACTTAATGACTCCAAAAAAACCAAGTTTAATAATTGCACTTATTCCGGTATTTTTTTTAATAATACTATTGACTATTAATGTTTGGATATTTGGAGAAGANACGACTTCAGGTTCCAACCAATTATCTCTACTTTTTGCTGCCTCAATAACTGCTATTATAGGTTCATTTTACAAAATTAAATTTAGAGATATGATAAAAGGAGCTGTAGAAAGTATTGCTTCCGCGATGGGAGCACTAATTATTCTTCTTCTTATAGGCTCACTTGCTGGTACTTGGATGATGAGTGGTATTGTTCCATCTATGATTTATTATGGTTTAAAAATATTAAATCCAACTATATTTTTATTTGCTGCATGTATTATTTGCTCTATTGTATCTTTAGCGACTGGAAGCAGTTGGTCTACTATTGCCACAATTGGAATAGCCATGCTTGGGATTGGAAGTGCACTGGGAATTCATCAAGGATTAATTGGAGGGGCAATTATTTCAGGAGCCTACTTTGGAGATAAAATGTCTCCCCTATCAGATACTACCAATTTAGCTCCTGCTATGGCAGGTTCAGATTTNATATCTCATATTAAATATATGATGTGGACNACTATCCCATCTATTACTATTACATTAATAATTTTTTTAATTATCGGAATAAATTTAGATTTTAAAAATGGAGAAATTAATCAAATTAATGCCATGCAAAATGCACTTTCAGGTAGTTTTAATATAAGTATTTTATCTTTTCTTGTTCCTCTGNTAGTAATTACTTTAATTATTAAAAAAACTCCTGCTATTCCAGCTTTATTATTGGGAGCAGTTTTGGGAGGGTTGTATGGAATTATTTTTCAACCTAATATTGTTCAAGAAATTAGTAATGACGTTGCTGTTTCTAATTGGCATTACGTTAAAAATTCCTATATCACAATTATTAAAGCAATGACAGTAGACATTCAAATTGATACAAATAATGAAGCTGTAAATGATTTAATTTCTACATCAGGAATGTCAGGAATGTTAAACACAATTTGGTTAATTATTTGCGCCATGAGTTTTGGAGGAATCATGGAAAAAACAGGNCTTTTAAATGTAATTACCAATTCACTTATGAAATTGGTTCATTCTAGAAAATCATTGTTCNTAACNACTTCTGGAACATGTTTATTTTTNAACATTACNGCATCTGATCAATATTTAGCTATNGTAGTTCCGGGCAGAATGTTTGCTAGTTCATTTAAAAAATATGACTTAGACCCCAAAAATCTTAGTAGAACATTGGAGGATACTGCAACTGTAACATCACCATTAATTCCATGGAATACTTGTGGAGCAACACATGCTGGAGTTTTAGGNATGTCTACTCTAATTTATTTGCCATACTGTTTTTTCAATCTAATAAGTCCTATTATGACATTAATATTTGCCTACGCTAATATTAAAATAGCTAAACTAAGAAACTAGAAAATTTGATATTAATTTATGAAAATGATGAACGCCTTTTTCCATAGTTGGGGAAAATTTTCCATTTTTATAAAATCTTGATTTAACCCCTTTTTGTACGTTTTCTACAATTTCTTCATCTTCCATTTCTACTTTATGTAGTATAGATCCTGCGCCAGAATCTCTTTTGGATTCNTCCCAAACATAGCTTTTAAATTCAACTTTAGTAAGATTAGTTTTAATAGGTTTAACAATATTAATAGANAATCCCCAAGGATAGAAGTTTAACATCATATTTGGAAATAGCCAAAAATAATAGGCGGCAATATTTTGTCCATGATCTTTGGAGNTTTTNGGTAAGTTAAAACTTANNCTTCTTTTATCAGCATATCCAAGTTGAAGAACTGAATAAGGCTGAATTTCTGTAGAATACTTATCATAATCAAGAGCTTGTTTTAAACCGCCATGAACAAAGGGTATATGAAAACCTTCTAAATAATTATCACAGTATAAAGCCCAATTAGCTTTAACANAATAATCTTTTGAAGATTTTGGATCAAACCTAAAATTTTCTATTGGCATCCATCCTACACGATCATTGATTGGTTTAATTAAATGATTAAAATTTATAGATGGATTGATAGATGAAAAAATAAATTGNTTCCATTTTTTAGTGGGCAATTCAATTAAATCNTCTTGTTTNGATGGAAAATTTTTAACTCCTTTAAACTCAGGCATTGAAATCAGTTTTCCACAATTATCAAATCTTCTTCCATGATATTTACATGTAATTTCTTTTACTTTACAAGGCTTATTTATCAATATATTTGCTCTGTGTGTACATACATTTGAGAAACATTTTATACTAGAATCTTTTTCTTTTGAAAGAAATAAAGGTTCGGATATTAATGGATCTAGGAATTCAACTGGCTTTTTAGAATAGGGTTTTTTAAGTTCCGAATCATCGGAAAGTAATTGCCAAGTTTTTTCAAATACATTTATACTACATTTTTTTAAGTATTCTGTAGAATTATAGAAACTTCCATTCAGTGTTCTGGCATTCTTAATGTTTGAAGATATTATCTTCATATTATTGTTTTTTTAAATGTTTATTAATATAATGAAATTGTTAAAAAAAAACTCTGTTTATATTTATAATTTTAAAATTATAAAATGATATTTGATATAAAACTTTAATATAAAAATGTTCCCATGAAAAAATATCTTTTATTGATAAATCTTCTTTTGATCAATTATTTCTTATCTGCACAATACCTTTCAAAGGATTTTAATGATTTAAATTTAAATTCAGGCGGTTGGACAACTCAAATTATAATAGATACAACTAACTGGTTTGTAGACTCTTTTGGCGGAGATGATTTTGTTAAAGCTACGAATTACAGTAACGGTCAAAATTTTCCATCCAACACATGGTTAATATCACCTGCAGTAGATCTTTCATCCGCAACACAACCCATGTTGTCTTTTGAAACTATAATGAAATGGCCTGGACCAGCTTTAATACTTCACATATCAACTGATTACGATGGCACTAGTAATCCGACAAACCAAGGAACTTGGACTGATATTACCTCTCTGGCCCTATGGGATGTTGATAATACTACTTGGGGAAATTGGACTCCATCTGGTGATGTAGATTTGAGTTCATATATTTCGAGTAACACCTATATTGCTTACGAATATTTAGGAACTGCAAATTCTGGCAGTACTTGGGAGATTGATAATATTTTAATCACCGAAGGTTCAGCCCCACCACCTCCATCTGGTGTTGATACTGTTTCTATATATGATATTCAATATACCACTAATACAAGTGGTTCTTCTAACTACAATGGTTCACAAGTTTATACTGGAGGTATTGTCTCTGCGGTAAGAGACGATAGTTCATTTTACTTAACGAGTGGAATAGGACCTTGGACAGGAATTTATGTGTACTCTAATGACTATTTTTTAGCGGAAGGAGATTCGGTTATTTTCGAAGCTGAAGTAGTAGAATATTATGAATTAACTGAGCTAAAAGATTTAGTCAACTTACAAGTTATAAGTTCTGGTAATATAATTGTACCCAATTTCTGTAATACAGCTGCTGCTGGTTCAGAAGAATTTGAAGGTTGTTTTGTAGAAGTTTCCAATGCTATTTGTAATAATGATAATCCAGGATTTGGAGAATGGATTGTTAATGATGGATCCGGTGATTTAATTATAGATGATTTATTTTATGCTTTCACTCCAGTCTTAAATCAAAGTTATAACATTGCGGGAGTAGTTACTTTTAGTTATGGTAATTTTAAACTGCTTCCAAGAAATGGTTCAGATGTTTCTGGATTTATTTCAGTAAGTGAAATTTCTAGAAACAATATTGATATTTATCCAAACCCTTTAAATGATGAAATTTTAAATATTGAAACCAATGATATTAGCCCTTTAAATATTTATGATTTTTCTGGAAAATTACTTTATTCCAAAATGTTGAATAAGGGAATTAATAAAATCAATGTTGATTTTCTAAATAAAGGATTATATTTTATTAAAATAAATTCTTCAATATTCAATTTTTCTAAAATTTAGAGTTGAATAAATTTTTTACTGTAATATTTATTTTTTTTTTAAAACTCTCTATATTTTCACAACTTTTCACTGTAAAGGGAAAGATTTTAGATATTAATGATGACGAACCTCTAATTGGTGCTACCGTTAAAATTAACTATAATAATTTAGGAACCACAACTAATTTTGATGGCGACTTTCAGTTTGAAAACATTCAAAATGGCGATTATTTTTTAACAGTAAGTTACATTGGATATCAGAATAAAATTATTGAAATTAAAGTCAATAGCAATTTAGTTATTATTCCTAATATAAAGCTCATTTCAAACAATATTAGTTTATCAGAACTAGAAGTAATTGCAGATATTGCAAAGGAGAGAGTTACACCTGTAGCTGCAACAACAATTTCAGCAAAATATATAGAAGAAAATTTGGGTAATCAAGAATTTCCAGAAATTTTAAGGAATACTCCTTCAGTTTATGTGACTAAAGAGGGTGGTGGTTTTGGAGATTCAAGAATTAATGTCAGAGGGTTTGAACAAAATAATATAGCAGTAATGGTGAATGGAGTCCCAGTTAACGATATGGAATCTGGTTGGGTATATTGGTCTAATTGGGCTGGATTAGCAGATGTGACCAATAAAATGCAGGTACAAAGAGGTCTAGGAGCCTCCAAACTTGCGATTCCGGCTGTTGGTGGAACTATCAATATATTGACTAATGCAGCAGAATTTAAAAAAGGTGGAATCGTGAGTTCGTCTCTTGGGAATGATGGATATACTAAACATACAGCATCACTGTCTTCTGGATTAATGGACAATGGATTTGCTGCCACTGTGCAGTTAACTTATACACAAGGTAACGGATATATTCAAGGAACAGATTTTAAAGCATATTCCTATTTTCTTTCTGCTAACTATAATATAAATCAAAAACAAAGAATTTCTGCAACTATTGTAGGTGCCCCACAAGTACATAACAGAAGAAGTATTAGTAACTTTTATGATTCTGTTAATTTATCTACTTTTAGATGCCCCGTAAACGATTCAATTGATCAATTATCAAAAGGAATAAAATTTAATCCTGGTTGGGGAATGTTAGATGGAAAACCTTTTTCATGGAGAAAGAATTTTTACCATAAACCTAAGGTATTTGTAAATCATTATTGGAATTTTTCTAAGTACACCAATCTTAAAACAGCAGCCTATCTATCTGTAGGTAACGGAGGTGGAACTGCTGCTAGAGGTAGAGGGCTACAAAATCAAAATGTGGAAGGTTTTAGTGGATACGATTCATTTCAAGGATTTGGAATGGGCATTCATGATTCTAGTGGTCAAGTAATGTTTGATAGTATTGTTGCTTACAATAATGGAGAATATGTAGCTGCATTTGGGGGATTTAACGAACAAGCAGATACTGTAAGAGATTATCCTGGTGGAAATTCTTTACAAGGAGATGGTTGGATTAGAACTGCAAGTATGAATAGACATATTTGGTATGGAATTATTTCTACGTTTGAACATAATTTTAGTGAACAATTAAGTTTGGTTTTAGGAGTCGATGCTCGATATTATATTGGTCAGCATTACAGAAAAGTAGAAAATCTTTTAGGAAATAATACTTATCTGTCA
This sequence comes from Crocinitomicaceae bacterium, assembly GCA_002691605.1. Lineage (GTDB taxonomy): Bacteria > Bacteroidota > Bacteroidia > Flavobacteriales_D > Parvicellaceae > MED-G20. The sequence continues at coordinate 5,910 of NZID01000091.1, read as the reverse complement.
TCTAAAGATTTAAATAATCCTGAAAATTTTATTGATTTTCAATCTGGTTCTTCTTTTGGGTCTTTTTCAGAAAATTCACATTTAGACAATAATACTTTACAATATCATAACGACGGAATAGTCAAATGGTTAGGTGGATTTTCTCAGATTGAGTATTCTAATGAAAAATTTTCAATTTTTTCATCTTTATCATTATCTAATCAAGGATTTAAAAGAGTAGATCATTTTAATTATTTAGATGATGATACCCTACAGACCACCAATTGGCAATTATTTAGTGGTGGTACTTTTAAAACTGGTTTAAATTACAATTTGACAAGAAATATGAGGTTATTTGTAAATGCGGGCTATTTCTCAAAACAACCTATTTTTAATTCTATTTTTTTAAGGTATAGAAATATTATAAATGAAAGTGCAAAAAATCAGACAGTTAGAGCCTATGAATTAGGATATAGTTATTTCAAAGGTATATTTGATTTAGATGTAAATGCCTATTACACTGAATGGGCAAATAGGCAATTTACTCGAAATATGTTTTTAGACAATCAAGATGTTTTGTATGTTTTTGATAATATTTCACAAACTCATATGGGAGTTGAAATAGAATATAAATTAAAATTTTCAAGAAAATTACAATTTGAAGGAATGGTTTCTATTGGTGATTGGATTTATACTTCTAATTTTAATGCTACTGGTACCATACTTGACCTTTATGGAAATCCTACAGACGATGTACAAGATTCTATTTTAGTTTTATATGGAAAAGGCTTAAAGGTGGGAGATGCTGCACAAAATACTTATAGTTTTACTCTGAAATATAAACCAATTAAAAATCTCTCTATAAATACAACATATTATATTGCAGATGAATTATATGCTCCATATAATATTTTTGAAGATCAATTTTACCAGGAAGGTGGTCAGGTAACCAAATTACCTGTTTATGGAATTGCAAGATTAGGAGTTTATTACAGAAAAAAAGTAAATAACAATTTTATATCCCTTAGATTTAATATTAATAATCTTTTTAATACATTATATTTAGCAGAATTGAATACAAATACCTTAGATAGTAATGGTAAGTTATTTACATATGATCAAGCTCAATTCTATACAAGAAATAAAGGGTACTTTGGTTTTGGTAGAACTTGGAATTTTGGTGTTAAATACTCATTTTAGTAATTCCATTTTGTAAATAGATCCAATTTGAAAAGATTTATACTGTTTTTTCTTCTCTTAAATTCTGCTTTATATATTAAAGGTCAAAATGCCAGTTTTGTTATAAATGGAGATGCTTCTAATAATAACATAACTAATGAAAACGGCAATGTAGATTGTAATTGTTTTCAGTTAACTCCCAGTTCAACAAATAGAGTAGGATCTGTATGGAATAATAATAAAATAGATTTAAATAACGATATTACCCTAGAATTTAAATTATACCTTGGTAATAATAATGCAGGAGCAGATGGAGTAGCTTTTGCATTTCAACCTAATAATAGTAACATTGGTACTTCAGGGCAAGGAATGGGTATGGGTGGTGTTTCCCCTTCTTTGGTGGTATTTATAGATACTTATGATAACGGTGTTAATGACCCACCTTACGATCATGTTTCTATCCATAAAAATGGCGACTTTTTACATGGAAACTCTAATGAGTTAGCATCATTTACATCGGTAGGAGGTGGTTTGGATCTAGAAGATGGGAATTGGAGAAATATTAAAATAAATTGGGACGCATCCGCCAATACTTTCTCATTTTACTATATAAATATGTTGAATCCGATTTTAACCTATACTGGTGATATTATCAATAATATTTTTTTAGGAGACCCTTTGGTTTATTGGGGAATGACTGGAGCTACAGGTTCTCTTTATAACGAGCAGAAGTTTTGTACTTTAACAGACTTAGAATCTCCTGTTTTTTCTAATTGCCCAAGTAATACATCACTAATAATAAGTCCAGAAACTTCTTGTAATTCAATTCTAAATTATATTGTTCCAACAGCCTCTGATAATTGTGGTACAGCGACTGTTTCTCAAATAGCCGGATTAGGGTCTGGAAGTAGTTTTCCAATAGGGACTACCACTAATACTTTTGTAGCTATCGATCTTGCAGGAAACACAGATACTTGTTCATTTGATGTTTCTGCTTTTGGAAATGACTTTGATGGAGACGGAGTATTTGATAAATGTGATTTAGATGCTGACAACGATGGAATTTTTGATTCAAATGAAGGATTGTCATGTGACACATTAGATTTTAGTTCATTTGGTAGCTCATTAACTACTGCTAATTATTTTGATCAAATTTCTGGTCAAATAATTAATGTAAATATGTCAAAGTCTGGAAGTGTTTGGGGATATAGCAATGGAGATTTAAGTCTTTTAGATAATACTACAGCTATTCTTAACTTTTCTTCACCGGTAACTATTAATTTAAAACATAAAATTGGGTCATTATGGAATTTTTCTTCAGATGATACTCTTTCTATAATTTCTACAGGTAATTTTACAATTTATGATCCAAATAATGATTTGAATATACTATTAAATAGTGGTGGATTATTAAAATTTTACGGATCTGGTAGTATATCAGCATCAGAACCATGGATTATAACCACCACAACTAACTCTTTACAATTAACTGGAACCACTATTCAATCAAATAATAATATTCCATTTAATCTTGCACTAAATTGTTCTGGTTATTTAGATACAGACTCTGACGGAACTCCAGATCATAATGACTTAGATTCAGATAATGACGGATGCTTTGATGTTTTAGAATCTGGAAATATGGATACAGATAATGACGGAATTCTTGGAAATTCACCCGTTTTAGTAAATAGTAACGGAGCGGTAACTAATCAAAATGGGTACATTGGAAATAGTATTAATGTGATTGATAATACGATTGATGTAGCTTGTAATCGTCCACCTACAGCAATTTGTCAAAATATTACTATTTATGCAGATAATTCTTGTTCTGCGTCAATTACTAATACCAGTTTGGATAACGGATCTTCCGATCCAGATGGAGATGTTTTAGTTTTTAGTTTAGATAATAACAATTCCTACATTATTGGGAATAATACTGTCACAATGACTGTTACAGATCCAGATGGAGAAAGTGGCAATTGCACAGCCATAGTTACAGTCTTAGATACTATTTCACCAATAATACAATGTCCTTCGGATACTAATAATTATTACAGTTCTAGTTGTGATTATATTTTACCAGATTATACTTCCTTTATTTTATCAAAATCAGATAATTGTGATTTAAACCCTTCCGTTTCTCAATATCCACCAATTGGTTCTATTGTAAACTCAGATACAATCATAACTTTTACAATCACTGATGCTTCAGGAAATTTTTCAAATTGTGATTTCAATCTTACATTATTAGATACAATTAAACCAATATTATCATGTCCATTGAATACAAATAGATATTTTAACTCTAACTGTGAATTTATTGTTACAGATTTTAGCTCTTTAGTAACTGTTACAGATAATTGTGATGTAAATCCAACAATTACCCAAAATCTTCCAATAGGAACCGTTCTTTTGGATGACAGTGTAGTTTCTATTACTGTTACTGATAATTCTGGTAATTCTACCAACTGTAGTTTTACATTATCTCTTTTGGATACAATTAGTCCAACTATATCTTGCCCATCTTCAATAACAGAATATTATGATTCTAATTGTGAGTTTGTTTTAAATGATTATACATCCTTTACAACATTTTTTGATAATTGTGACCCTAACATAACTTTAAATCAATTTCCGTCTGTTGGGTCAACTGTAAATTCCGATACTATTATCACTATAACAGCTACAGATTCCTTAGGAAATAGTACCAATTGTAATATTTTATTTTCTTTAATTGATACCATTAATCCGTCAGTTTCTTGTTTTTCAGATACTAATGAATATTATACATCAAGTTGTTTATTTATTTTAGAAGATTATACCAATAGATTTACTTTCTCAGATAATTGTAGCAACTCCTATCTTAGTGTTATACAATCTCCAGCCGTTGGATTGTTTGTATCAGATACAACTTCAATATTAATTACAGCTACCGACTTTTCAGGAAATGCTTCTTCATGTAGTTTTAATTTAAACTTAGTCGATTCTATAAAACCTACTATAACTTGTTTAAATGATTTAACAGATTATTATAATTCGAATTGTGAATTTATTTTAGGCGATTATACTTATAATTCAAATGGATTAGATAATTGCGATCCAAACCCCATTATAACCCAAATTCCACCAGATGGTGATACTATTTATAGTGATACTGTTATTTCCTTATTAATAACAGACGAGGCTGGTAATTCTTCTTCTTGTTATTTCAATTTTTCATTATTAGATAGCATTGTTCCTCAATTTAACTGTTTAAATGACCAAATGGGATATTTAGACAACAACTGTTCTTTCTTGGTTCCTAATTATTTAGATTCTATGATTTTTTATGACAATTGTGACACTAATTTAACTATTACACAAATTCCTTCATCAGGATCTATTATTAACTCAGATACGGTAATATTTGTAACTGCAAATGATAATTCAGGGAATTCCTATTCCTGTAATTTTAATTTGTTACTTTTTGACATTACTAATCCTACAATATCTTGCCCAAATAATGCTGTAATTGACAATGATTCTTCAATTTGTGGAGCTATTTATACTTATCAAATTCCTGTTGGTATAGATAATTGTATTTCTACTACTTCTTTAACATCTGGCTTAATATCTGGTTCAGTTTTTCCTGTAGGACTAACAACGAATATTTTTCAAGTTATTGATACAGCAGGCAATAGTGAAACTTGTAATTTTTATGTTTTAGTTAATGATACTGAATCACCAAGTATAATCTGTCCAGAAGATACTTCTTTAGCCTTTAATCAGAATTGTGAATTGGAAGTACCTGATTTTATTTCTTATTTAGAAAGTTCAGATAATTGTGGTGTAGAGAGTATCGAACAATATCCAAATTATTTAGATACGGTATACGGTAATTTCACAACTACTTTTTTAGTTACTGATTCTGCAGGAAATTCTAATTCTTGCTCTTTTGATATTTCGTTATATGATTCTTATGTTTCTGATTTAATATGTCCTGAAGATCAGTCTAGGCAACTAAACGAAAATTGTATTTTAACTACACCTGATTTTTCTAACGAATTACAAGTTGGTGCGTTATGTTCTGGATCTAAATCAATACAACAATTCCCTCCAATAGATAGTGTTTTAAACGTAATTGGAAATCAAGTTATAACTTTTTTAGTTATTGATACTTTAGGAAATGAAGAAACCTGTAGTTTTAATTTAGATATAATTAATAATGAAATTACAAATTGTTATAAAATTTATATCCCTAATGTATTTTCTCCAGACAATGACGGACTAAATGACTTTTTAACTGCATTTGGACTAGATCTTATAAACTTAGAAATTGAAATATTTAATAGATGGGGTCAGATGGTATATAAGAGCAACTTAAATGAAATGGCATGGGACGGAAAATTTTTAAATATTGATTTACCAAATGCGACTTATGTCTACAGAATATTTGATATTAATGGATCTGTTAGACAGACAGGTACAGTATCAATTGTAAGATAAATTAGTTTTTTATAAAACAAAAAAAAGCCCTCTTAGAGGGCTTAATTTGTTATTAATTAAAAATCTAAAATTTATCTTTTGGTTTTTAACTCAGCTTTCATCATTCCAGCTTTGTAACCACACTCATATCCTTCACATTTTCCAGTCATTTCGCACTTAGGAATGTCTGATAATTCAAGTCTTTCTTTACTTATTTTAGAATAAGCTTTCATATATCCATCTACCCATCCTTTACAATACTGAGAATCAAATTCTTTAGATCTT